>JAFSXN010000099.1 GCA_017444015.1 Lachnospiraceae bacterium
AAAGGCGGGACTCCTTGACAGTATGCTGATCCCCGCTTTCTCCATGCTGATCAAGCAGGGGGTTGCCTGCGCAGTAGAGGGCGATATCAAGGTTTCCATGGCGATGAGCATTTTAAAGACCATCTCCGGAACAGGACAGCTGTCTGAAATGTACTCCATCGACTTCAATGAGGATATCTGCATCATCGGCCACAGCGGATCGGGAGATGCCGATATTTCCGACAAAAAGCCGACTATGAAGATCGTTCCTGTCTTCCACGGCAAAACGGGAGGCGGCTATCTGACACAGTTCTATCCTTATACCGGCCCCATCACCTTCCTTGGGATCACGCAGGACAAGGACGGCAATTTCAAGTTTGTCGTCGCGGAAGGTATCAACGAAGAGGGCCCGATCTTTACCTTCGGAGATACGAATATGCGGATGCGCTTTACCTGCGGAGCCAGGGATTTCTGCAATCGCTGGAGCGAGGCCGGCCCGACGCACCACATGGCCGCTGCGGTAGGCAGACATATCGATACCATCGTAAAGGTTGCGAAGATCTTTAACGTTCCCGTAGATATTATTACCAGATAGGATCCGGAAAGATGAAAATTTTAGAAGCAAAATTTGTTCGAGGCTTTATCAATATGGCTCAGGAGGGCTATGAGGAGGGGTGGCACGAAAGAAACGGTGGCAACCTCTCCTACCGCCTGACACCGCACGAGGTGGATTCCATTTCCGACCGTCTTTTCCAGCACGGCGAGTGGACCGATATCAACGCAAGCGTTCCAACCTTAGCCGGAGAATATTTCCTTGTAACCGGCAGCGGAAAGTATTTCCGGAATATCCCGGTAGATCCGGAGGAAACCCTCTGTATCATCGAGTTAGATGAAACCGGAACAAAGTACAGGATCCGCTGGGGGCTTGTGGAGGGAGGCCGCCCGACCAGTGAGCTGCCGACGCATTTATTGAACCATGCCATTAAGAAGCGGGTTTCCAATAATACCCACCGCATCATCTACCATGCCCACTGTACCAATATCATCGCCCTCTCCTTCCTGCTTCCCCTGAAGGACGAGGTATTTACGAGGGAGCTCTGGGAGTCCATGACGGAGTGCCCGGTCGTATTCCCCGAGGGGATCGGCGTTGTGCCCTGGATGGTTCCTGGCGGCAGAGAGATCGGTATCGAAACCAGCAAGCTGATGGAAACCTATAACGCGGTGATCTGGTCGCACCACGGAATCTTCTGCTCCGGCGATACCTACGACGGGACTTTCGGACTGATGCACACCATCGAAAAATCCGCGGAGATCCTGATGAAGATCTTAGCGGTTTCGGACAGGAAGCTCAATACAATTACTCCGGACGACTTCAGGCAGCTTGCAAAGGACTTCGGGGTGACGCTTAACGAACGGTTCCTGTATGAAAAGAAGGGAACGACGTTTAAGGAACTTTACGGGATTTAATTGCGTTTGCGAATATAGAGAAAAAATGTAACCGCCCAGGGGTAACTGGGCAGTTACAAAAAAATCGAGTAGGTGGATTTGTCCCCTACTCGATTTTTTTCACTCTGATGTTAACGCAGGATTTTGATACAGCATTTCATTTAATTCCGCTTCCTCTTCTGCTATCGCGTTTAATACATCCTGTATAGTAGCTCCTTCTCTGAGCGCTGCCCTTTTGATGCGTTCCACACGATGCTTCTCCCGGAGCAAATTGATATTCAACTCTTTTTCCGTAGGCATATCATTCCCTCCTTTGCTTCCATTATAAAGCAAGTAGCCTTAAAGCGCAACGTCTTAGTCCAGATGGAATACGGGATGCAGATCCACGCTTACGGGGCTGTTGTCCGGATTGGTCTCCATGATATCCGCCATGAAATCCCACCATTTCCGGTTTATGGGTTCGTCGGCCTGCTTCGCCCACTCCTCTTCGCTCTCGATCTCGATCGTCCCAAACAGCGTCAGCGTCTCCTTATCGAGGAAAATCGAATAATTCTTTCCGCCGTGCTTGTGGATCGACTCCTGCATTTCCGGCCAGAGCTCGTTGTGACGCTTCTCATACTCCGCCTCCTGTCCCGGATACAGTTTCATTTTAAAACCCTTGATCATTTTATACTTATCTCCTTTCAAAAAATATTTTTATTCGAGCAGAACTATACTCGTCGAATCAAATAAATGGAAAACTGGTCAGATCTTGATCCGACGAGTATAACATGATGCGCACGGATTTTGCGAGGAAGATGGCTCCTTCGTCGCCCAAAATCCGGCGCACTCAATTCCAGATAAATCAGGAATTGAGTATAACTGATAGAATCCTACCGCTCACGGACCGTAAAGCGCCAAATACCTCTTATTGGCGTTTTCATAGTAAAGGGCACAGCCCTATAAGGTTGTGCCCTTTTGTAAATTATGTTTTACTAAAAGCTATGATTTAGTAAACTTCTTTCCACTCGTCAATGTTGCTGGGATCGAATTTGAACGGAGGTCCAAGAATGATTTCTGTTCCGTTGCCGTTGTCAACGATCGTGTAAGGGCTGGCCTCAAGCGTAGGAGCTTCGAAGGTCTCTCCCGCAGCACCCGTGATGGTTCCGTCGTACAGAGCAAGGCTCGCGTAGCCGGCAAGTCTTCCAAGATCGATCGGATTCCAAAGGAACATATAAGGGCAGCTGTGAGCGTCGTCGTCGCCGATGTACTCAGCCATCTCGGAAGGAAGTCCAAGACCGGTAAGCTTTACGGAAGACTTCTGATCCTGAAGAACCTTAGCGGCAGCAGCGATACCTACAGTCGTAGGAGCGCAGATAACCTTAAGATCCGGATAGTTCTGAAGCAGAGCCTGTGTCTGGTCAGTAGACTTCTGAGGCTCGTCATCGCCATAAGCAACCTCTACAAGCTCGATATTCGCGTACTTGTCGTCGCTCTCCTGAATGGACTTCATAGCGTCGATCCAGGCATTCTGGTTGGTCGCCTGAGAAGTAGCGGAAAGGATAGCGTACTGTCCCTCGCCGCCGGTCAGATCGTAAACAGCGTCGATGAGCTGCTGTCCAACAGCCTCAACACCGGCCTGGTTACAGAAAACGGCACGAGCGCCGGGATCTACATCGGAGTCAAGAGTAAGAACCTTGATTCCCGCTTCCTTAGCTTCGTTACAAACAGAGATCAGAGCGTTTGCGTCGTTCGCGCTGATGGCGATCGTATCAACACCCTGAGAGATCAGAGACTGGATAACCGTGATCTGAGCATCAGCAGTAGCGCTCTCGGGATCCTGTCTTACTACGGAGCCGCCGGCAGCCTCGATAACCTCCGAAAAACCGGAAGCAAGTCTGTCCATGAACGGATTCCCCGCGGACTTCGTAACGATAGCGAAGGTTCCTGCACCCTCAGCAGCCGGAGCAGCTTCCTCAGCAGCAGCCTCAGCCGGAGCAGCCTCCTCGGTAGCAGCCTCCTCGGTAGCAGCCGGAGCAGCGTCAGCAACGGGCGCCGAAGCAGTCGTGCCTGCACAACCAGCTAAAACGCTGGCAGCCATTGCCGCGCAAAGTAATACGCTAATGACTTTTTTCTTCATTTTAAATTCCTCCTTAGAAAGATTCTTCTGCGGATCAACCGCAATTATTTTCATATAGCTTACCTATATGATTTCTGAAAACAATGATAGGTCAAACCCCTTTTCTTTAAAACGGTAAAATCTTTTGAAAACGGGTAAGATTTTTTTACGCCTTTTTCTTAGGCGCAAGATACCTCTGCCTGAAGGACGGAACAACAACGGATACAATCAGCATAATTCCGATAATAACAAGGATCAACTGGGTATTCATATTGATCTGTCCGAGAGCGATACGCAGGCAGACGATGATCAGGGAAGCGATGAACGCTCCCACCAGATTTCCCTTGCCGCCGGTCGTCGCGATACCGCCGAAAACGCACATAGCGATAACTTCCATCTCGAAGCCCTGTCCGGTAGTTGTATTCGCGCCGTAGGTCGAGGCCAGGATAAACAGTCCGCACATTCCCGCAAGGAAGCCGAGCATACTATAACAGAAGAAACGGATCTTCTCGACCTCTACGCCGGCATACTTCGCGGCCGTCTTACTGGAGCCGATGGCGTAAAGCCTTCTTCCGAAGGTCGTCCTGCTCAGTACGATAATAAAGATCACCGCGCAGATTAAAATAAGGAAAAACGCCAAGGGAATAGGTCCGAGCTTAACTCTTAAAATCCCGATTCCCTCGTAATCCTTAAGAGAGGCGGAGCCGCCGCTTCCAAGGGAAACCTCGGCGATTCCGCGGAAGATAATCTGGGTTCCGAGAGTAATGATCATGGTCGGCAGCTCCGTAAATCTCGTAGCGATAAAGCCGTTGATCATTCCGCAGACCAGGCCGGTAGCCAATGTAATAAGAATCGCAAGTCCCATGGGGACGCCGGCGTTGCTGGCAAGGCAGCCTAAGGTCGCCGAAAGGCAGACGATGGAGCCTACCGAAATATCAATGTCGCCGAGTACGAGGATGAAGCCCATGCCGAAGAGCATAAAGATTTCCGCCAGGTATCTCGGGCTCTCTCTCATGACATTCGTAAGATTATAGTTGGGAGACAGCACTCTACCGAGGATATTGATCGCGATAAAGGCGATAATCAGAGCACCCTCCAGACTGAGTATTTTCTGTTTAATTCCATTGTTCGGAGTAGCCGATATGGTTCTTCCTGATTTTCCAGCCATTCTACATCTCCCTCCTTAACAGATTCTGACGATCCATCGTTCTCTGGGTAATTACGTTCAGGATAACGACGAATACGATAATTACACCCTTGATCAGGTTCTGCGCGATCGCGTCGATACCGACAAGCGGCAGAGCCTTTGCGATAATACTGATAATCAATGCTCCAAGGAAGGTCCCGACAACCGAGCCTCTTCCGCCGCTCATACTTACGCCGCCGATAACGCAGGCCGCGATGACATCCATTTCCTTACCGTACTGCATATTGGGCTGCGCCGAAGCGTAGATTGAAACGGAGAGAACACCGGCAAGCCCCGCAAGTAAGCCCATGATCGTATAAACAGACATCAACATCCGCTCCACGTTGATACCGGAGATCGAAGCCGCCTCAGGATTGGAGCCTACCGCGTAAATGCTACGGCCAAACTTCGTCCACTTCATGACAATAAAGAAAAGAACGTAGGCCACGACCAGAATGATGTAGGGTCCGACAGAGCCGTCCTTACCGAAATCGGAAAAGCCGGAGACGTCCTGTCCCGAAGCCCAGTTGTTATTGGAAATAACATAGGCCATGCCACGCCAGACATACATAAAGCCCATAGTACAGATGATCGGAGCAATCTTAAACTTCGCGATGATAAAGCCGTTTAAAAAGCCGCAGACCAGACCGATCAGAGCTCCTATAACAAATAGCAAAAATGTATTATGTATAATGTCATACTTCTGTAACAGGCCGATACTCATACCGGCAAAGGCCAACGTCGAGGTAATGGAGATATCAATACCCGCGGTCAGCATAACGCAGAGCATCCCCAACGCCATCAGCATCGTCAGCGTATTATTCCGAAAGATCTGTCCGAGGTTCGTAGGGCTTAGGAAGGAGGGACTGAAGATCGAAATAATAATCAGCATAACGATCAGAACAATAACAAGGCTCGCTTCACGGGAGCTCGTGATCTTTTTCAAGAATGATTTGTTTTCCATATTACGATGCCTCCCTTCCGCTCTGATCCATAGCAAGCTCTAAGATCCTTTCCTGCTCCGCTTCCTCTCTGTCAAGACAGCCCGTCACTCTTCCCTGGCACATCACGTAGATTCGATCGCTCATTCCGAGGATCTCCGGCATTTCCGAGGAAATCAGGATAATTCCGTAGCCCTTCTGCGCGAGCTCACCCATAATCGCGTAGATCTCGGCCGTCGCGCCGACATCTACGCCCTTGGTCGGCTCATCCATCACGACGATCTTCATATGAGCCTGCGCCAAAGCCTTTGCGACGACGACCTTCTGCTGATTCCCACCGGAAAGAGTACTTGCCTTATCAAAAATCGAAACCGCCTTCGTATCGACGCTCTCCAGATAATTCTTGGAAAGCTCGTATTCCTGCCTGTTGTCGATGAAATTGTTCTTCGAAAGCTTATCAATAATAGGAAGCGTTACGTTATCGCAGAGGCTCCAGCTCATGATCAGACCCTGTCTTCTTCGATCCTCCGGAAGCAGGATGATCCCGGCATCCATCGCGTCCCTGGGCCTCTTGATCGAGACCTCGCGACCCTCGACGTAGACCCTTCCGGAATCCGGTTTCTCGATACCGCAGACACACTGGAATGTCTCTGTCCTGCCTGCACCGACCAGTCCGGTCAATCCCACGATTTCGCCTGCGCGGACGCTCAGACTCACATCCTTAAAGTAGCCCAGTCGTGAGAAATTCTCGATCTTAAAGATCTCCTGGCCGATCTGAACCTTGGGCTTGGGATACATATCCGTGATCTCACGGCCGACCATTGCCTTGATCAGATCCTTGTCGGTGATCTCCTTGACATTGAAGGTATCAATATACTTTGAATCTCTGAATACCGTGACCCGCTCCGCCAGCCGGTACATATCCTCCATACGGTGGGAGATAAAGATCACGGAAACGCCCTGCTCATGCAGCTCATCAACGATCCGGTAAAGCTCCTCCGACTCGTTTGCCGTTAAAGCCGCGGTAGGCTCGTCGAGAATGATGATCTTGGCATCGGTGGAAAGGGCCTTTGCGATCTCAACCATCTGCTGCTGCGCAATGGTCAGCGCGCCGACCTCCTCGGTCACCTTGAAATTCGCGTGAAGCCTAGCTAACAGCTCCTCCGCCTTTTTATTCATCTCTCTCCA
Organism: Lachnospiraceae bacterium; assembly: GCA_017444015.1. Classification (GTDB taxonomy): domain Bacteria; phylum Bacillota; class Clostridia; order Lachnospirales; family Lachnospiraceae; genus UBA2868. The sequence continues at coordinate 6,839 of JAFSXN010000099.1, forward strand.
CTGGATCATACCGTTTTTGATGATCTCATGTCCGATAAAGATATTCTCAGTGACCGTCAGCTCCATATAGGATGTCGGGATCTGGTAAACCGCCGCGATCCCGGCCTGGGAAGCCTCCTGTGTCCCCTTGAAATGTACTTCCTGTCCGTTTAAAAACATCTGCCCTTCCTCGGCGGCATGGACTCCGGTAATTACCTTGATAAAGGTCGATTTTCCGGCTCCGTTCTCGCCCATCAGAGCATGGATCTCTCCCCGGCGCAGCTGAAACTTAACGTTATCCAGCGCCTTTACGCCCGGGAAAATTTTCGTAATCCCTTTAAGCTCCAGAATCAGATCTTCTGCCACGTAAACGCCACTCCTTTCACAAAAGATAATTGCCCCTCAAAAGCCCTGAGGCAAAAAAACATCTGATTTTTCGATGTTTTTCAAGCATGGAAATCCAAAGGATCTCTCATTCTTGTATAAGTATAATAATTTATGAATTTTTAATTAAGGGGAAATATTTCTAAATCAGGGGAATATTTTTTACTGGTTACCATTCACGGGTCAGGATTGACTGGCAGATGCCGCTGGGAGCTTGCTCACAAAAGGCATCGGTCAGCCAATCCTGACCCGTGAATGGTAACTTCTATTGTTTGGGAATCCGAATCTCCACCTCCGTTCCCTGAGGCTCGTTCTTGCGATAGGTCAGGCCGTAGTCCGGGCCAAAGAGCAGGACCAGTCGCTGTTCGGTATTGTAGACCGCGACGTTGCTGCCCTCTCTGACTGTACTTCCGGACAGGACAGCTCCGGAATGCCTCGCTTTCCCGGAAACTTTCCCGAAAAGCTCCTCACCCTTTGCCGCGGCAGCTAAGACCTGCTTCAGATCCGACAGCTTTTCATCGCTGATCCCGACTCCGTCGTCCGAGACCGTAAGAACGATATCATCCCGTCCGGTCCCGCTGTTTACCTCCTCCCAGGCCATGATGACAACGGTCCCCGACGGCGTCTCCTTTTCAAAGATCCCGTGCAGCAGCGAATTCTCCACCATAGGCTGAAGAACGAGCTTGGGGATCCTGCATTCCAAAAGCTCATCCGGAACGTCAATGATAAAATTGATCTTGTTCTCGTAGCGCATATTCTGAAGTTTCAGATACAGCTCAACATGCCGCAGCTCATCCCCGATGGGGATCAGGATATCCTTTCCGGACAAAACCAGACGGTAGAACCGTGACAGCGACTGAACCGCCTGAGAGACCAGTTCGGACTCTCCCCGCAATGCCTGCCAGTTGATCATATCCAGCATATTGTAGAGAAAATGCGGATTGATCTGGCTCTGCAGCGCATTGACCTCTGAGACCTTGAGCTTATCTGCCGTCTCCCGCTCACTCTCCACAAGCGCCGAGATCCGCTCCACCATCTGATTATAGGTATGGACAAGCTGCCCGATCTCATCGTCCGTCCGCTCCTCCGGGATCGTCGTAAGCGGTGCCCCCGGCCCCGGCCGCATCCGCTCCGCCACCCGGATCAGACGCGTACTGATATTTCTGGAAAACAGGAGCTCCATCGTGACCGTCGCGACAAAAAGCAGCAGCAGAAAGCCAAACTGCCTTACGATCCGCCCCTGCTCCTTTAAATAAATGCTCTCCACCGGAATAAAGGAAAGCAGTCTCCAGTCCGTATTGGAGATATTGTTATAGGCAGCGTACAGCCTGCCTCCCGAAAGAACGACCTGCTCGTACTCTTCCTTGGCGCTGATATAGTCGGGGATGTCCTCGTAGTCGATATGATAAATTCCGGAAAGCTCCTCGTCCGTAGAGGCAACGATGGATTCCCTGCTGTTGATCAGATAGTAGACGCTGCCTGCCTCGGGCTGGTTCCGTAGCAGGAGCTTTTTCAGATAATCGGTCTGGAAATAAACCGCGATATACCCGACCTCGCTGTTCTGCCTTCCGGTCAGGGTCAGACGGCGGATATAGGCTACGTTCCCATAGTCGTTTATCTCCCGGCCCGTCAGATAAAAGGCCGGACAGAACTGCGCGTAAAGGAGCGGCCGCCCCGCAAAGATGCCGTACCAGTAGGCGCTCCTCACTTCAGAGATCGGCCGGAAAACCTCCGAAAAGGAATAGGCCTGACCTACCTTGTCATACTCCGGCGACAGATAGATCCGGATCCCGGAAAGCATCTCCGACTTTTCCACCGTCTCGATCTCCGAGAAAAAATCCCTGGCATAGACTGCCGTATCATTCTCTTCTAAAAACCGGTCCAGGTCCTGAGTGTTGACCATCCGGTACAGAAGCGGCTGGGAAGCGATACTGTCAGCGATAGTACCGGCCTCCTCCGACACTAGCTCAATGGTATTCACGGTCTGCCCCATCAGAAGACGCTCCGCCGCGATCGTCGTCTCCTCGGTACTTCGCCTCACCTCAAAGAAAAGAAACATAAAAATAACAAGCATCGCTGTAAAAAACAGGATGTTGAAGATCAGAATACGCTCTCTTATGGTCAGATCACGATATTTTCTCATAATTGCGCTCTCTCACAAACCCCGATGGGATCCCGGTCTTCCCTTTTACAAACCATCTTCTCAAAGCTCAGGCTGATCCAGAAAAGCCAGTTCTCCTGCCAGAGCGCGGCAGGCAAGGAGCAGCTCCCCCGTCCTGTCCTGTATCACGGCAAGTTCTCTGTTCCGTCCGGCCTGCTCCAGAAGCAGGGCAAGATCCGCAAGCTCTTTTGCGCCGACAGCACGGGCAGTACTCTTTAAGGAATGCACTAACGTTATATAGGTGTCTGTATCATCTTTTTGAAAGGCTTCCTCGATAGCCGCGGATTTCGACCCGATGGATCCGGCGAATACGGAAAGGGCCGCCAGATAGTCCTCGGCATCTCCGCAGAATTCAAGACCCGAAGCAAGGTCGAGCCTGGAAATATGAAAAAGCTGTTTTGGCAGCTTCCCAAGCTCCTCCTCTCCGGGATCCTCCGTCGTCTGAGTCTCCGGCTGTTCGGGCTTTACAACGATCCTGTCTCCCAGGTATTTTTTGATCATCATCTCCATATCATGGATATTTACCGGCTTGGAAAGATAATCGGAAAAGCCAGCTGCTAACATCTTTTCCCTGTCCCCCGACAGAGCGCTTGCCGTCAGGCATATAACCGGCGTCTTCTTTAATATCTCAGGAAAACGCTGCGAAAGTATCTGCAGGGTTTCGATCCCGTCCATTCCCGGCATCCGGTAATCAAGGAAAACCAGGTCATAACGATCTCCCGCCTCAAAGCTTTCAATGCACTCATAGCCGCTGGCAGCCGTCTGAACAGACATTTCCGTGTGTTTTAACAGGCCGGAGATGACCTGCAGATTCATCGGCGTATCATCTACGACAAGGACCTTCGCGCCTTTGGCGGTAAAGCCTGCCATCCTGTGCCGCCCTGTACGGTCCGATCTGCCTGCCTTGAAAGGATCGATTTCTCCGATAGGTGTTTCGTCCAGTATCTTCTGCGTCAGATTAAAAGAAAACACCGAACCCTCATTATAGGTACTTTCTACGGAAAGCCCGCTTCCCATAAGGTCCAGGAGCTTTACGGTAATAGCAAGTCCCAGCCCTGTCCCCTCGATGGTCCTCGTTCGTATGACATCCAGACGGTCGAAGGCGGAAAACAGCTTCTGTCTCTCCTCGTCCTTAATTCCGATCCCGGTATCCTCTACGGAAACAGTCAGAACAACCCTGTTCTCCTTTATCTCCTTTTTGCGGACAGAAAGGGTAACGCTCCCCTTTTCCGTATACTTGACCGCGTTTGTCAGCAGATTCGTAATAACCTGTTTCAGGCGCAGCTCATCCCCGAGAAGCCTTCCCGGTAAGGCCGGATCCGCCTCCACCTTGAGAAGAAGTCCCTTTTCATCCGCCTTGAACCTCGTCAGATTGACCAGATTCCCGATCAGCTCCGCCGGCGAATAGGCAGCCTCCACTAACTCCATATGGCCCGCTTCGATCTTGGAAAAATCCAGGATATCACTGATGATCCCCAAAAGACTCATCCCTGCCGCGTTAATATTCTCCGCGTAGCCCAATACCGTTTCGTTTTTGCTCTCCCGGCGTATCAGCTCATTCATGCCTAAGATCGCCGTGATCGGCGTCCGTATCTCATGGGACATATTGGATAGGAAATCCGATTTTGCCCGGTTCGCTTCCTCCGCCTCCTTCAAGGCATCCGCGAGCCTGTCATTCTGCTCCCTCTCCTTCCGGATGACCTCCGTCAGATCCTCCTTTAACAGGATGTAAAACGACATCTCCCGATCCACGGGATAATAGGAAAAACGCTTATAATACAGCTCTCCGTCGATCCTGCAGTTGACTTCGACAGCATAGGATTCCTCCTTTAAAAGCCTGCGCCTGATCTCCTTTAAGGACAGCGCCTTTTCAATCCTCAGCCGGTTCTCCTCATCCCCGTCCACAACCGGCAATACCTGGCCTGTAATATATTCCGAATAATTCCCGTCCCGTTCCCTGGGAAAGATATTTCCCTTGCGGATGTTTTCCGCGTCGCCGATGACCACGCCGTAATGCGCTCCGATGATATAGGAAACCATATCATACTGCCTCGCTAAGACCTTGCGCCCGAGGACATCCGTAACCTGCTCCGTATTGTATTCCGTTTCCGCGTAAAGCGCGATCAGATCCCCGGTCTGCGGATCCGTCGCCACTGACCCGGAAAACTTCACAAAGCTCTGCTTCCCGGAAGGCCTGTGGCAATAGGCGACAAAGCTTGCGGATTCGCTGCCTTTTCGGTAGCGCTCCATCGTATGCTTCGGAAGAAAATATTTTTCGTACCGCAGCCTGTCTCCTTCGATGAGGAAGCTTTCCGCGCGAAGAAGGATACTCTCCTCTATCAGCGTTCCCGCGCGGTCCTCCTTATAGCAGTCCCGTCCTCTTACCTCTTCAATCAGTCCGGAGGTAAGATTCATCCGCATCATGGTCAGCGAATCGTCCGCAAAGGCGTTAAACTGAGACAGCAGTCCGCCGTAAATATTGGCGCGTCTGCGGTTCTCCTCCATGGTCAGATGCTTCTCCGTAATATCTCCGATGAAGACATAATACACATCCCCATAGCCGGGAAGATGAGCATAGTGGCCGTAATCGTCCACCCACCGGATGCTGCCGTCCCTCCGGATGATGCGATACTCTACATAATCCATGTTTTTGTTGGCGGCGTCGGCGATCTGTTCATCGATGGAGGCCTGAATGGAGGGAAAATCCTCCGGATGGACCAATCCGTAAAAGGTATTTCCCGTAAGCTCACAAAACTCCTCCGCGTTATCGCACCCGAACAGCCGGTAGGTAGCCTGGTTGACATAGACGATCTCCTGGGATTCGTCCGCCTTGTATACAAAGAAGCCGCCCGGCATCTGCTCCGCCACCCATTCGATGGCGGGAACAACCTGTTCATCCGTTATAGTATTTATCGTAAAGCCTGATTCCTTCTGATCCATGGTTTTTTCCTTCTATCTGTTCTCCGAAAAGACGGCACTGACCGTCTCCATAAGGCTTCTTTTTCCTCCGGATTTTTTCAGATATCCCTGCGCTCCCAAAAGGACAGCCTCATCCATATTCGCGCTGTCCTCCTCTCCCGTCAGAAAATAAACAGGTATGTCCTTAAGCGAGGCATCCCCCCGGATCGCAGCCAACGTCTCCGCTCCGTCCATTCCAGGCATCCGGTAATCCAACAGAACCAGATCCGCCCCGTTCTGCTTAAGGAAATGAACAGCCTCTTCCCCGGATGCCGCCTGGGACACCTCATAGGATTTACTGAGCCACCGCTTCGTGATCTCCCGCATATCCTCATCATCGTCCACCAGCAGGATCCTTAACATGGTTTCACTCCTCTCTGCATCCTTTTATTTCCAAAACATAGCAATCATATCCGAATAATGTTATAATATGTTCGGTTTATCCGATCTAAACAGTACTATATCACAACACCAAAGCAAGGTAAATCAAAAACCCGCATAAAGCCACTGCCCGCGGGAACAAACGACAGGGAAGGAATCCGTTATGCAATCCAGAAAACACTATCAGCGCGTCCTCATTGTGGATGATATGGCAATCAACCGTCTGATCCTGGCTTCGCTTTTAGCCTCCAACGGGATCGACAGCGATCTGGCCGAAAGCGGCGAAGAATGCCTGAAGCTCTGCGAGGAGCGGGACTATGATCTGATTCTGTTGGATCACCGTATGCCGCAGATTGACGGGGTTGAGACCCTGATCCGTTTAAAGAAGCTGTTTCTTGGCCGCGGAAAGGAGATCCCTGTAGTCTGTCATACGACCGAGGAAGCCAGAAATAACGTCAGCCTGTATAAGGCTGCCGGTTTTGCGGATGTGCTTTTTAAGCCGATCCAGCCTCAGGAGCTCTCCGATATTCTGATTTCTTTACTCTACACAGAAAAGGATCTTATCTCCGATCACGATCTGATCAAGAAGAAGCATATCACGGAGGAGCTTGACAAGCTTCCCGAGGCCGTCCGCCGGATACCCGGAATCGATCCGATAAGCGGCATCTCCTACTGCGAAACGGCGGAGGATTATATCGAGGCGCTTGAAATCTTTGCTTCCTCGATCTCTGGCAAATCCGAAGAAATCCGACGCTTTTTAGAGGAACGGGACCTGACCATGATGGCCGCCAGACTTCATTCCCTGAAAAGCACCGCAAAACTCATCGGCGCGAAGGAGCTCTCCGATCTGGCCGCTCATTTCGAACTGGCAGCAAAGGACGGGGAAGGATCTCTGGTTTTTGAGGGCGCTCCCTCCATCCTCTCTATGTACTGCGGTCTGGAGCCTCTGCTCAAGAAGGCGCTCTCTCCCGAAACAGGTAAAAAACCGGCGGATGTACTGTTTATCGAGGGAGCCAAAGGCTTTTTAAATCAGGCAGTAGTGGGAAGTCTGGTAAATGCGGGGCTCTCGGTTACCCGTACCAGAGATGTACTGAACGAGATCTCCCCCCGCCTGGGAGACTCCGATGTAATTGTATATTATCCAAACGGCAGCGCATCGCAGATCGAGATCATTATGGACTATCTGCTGGAGGTCACGGCGAACGAACATAAATCTCTCTGCCTGATCGGCGAAGAAAGATATATCAATAAAGCAAAGGAATATGACAGGGATAACCGGGTCTATGCCATCTACCCGCGCCCGGTCAATACCGTTAAGCTGGCGGACGATATCCGGCACCTCGTCCAGTACAGACAGCGTTCTGATACGAACCGCACAATCCTTATCGTAGACGATGACCCTGATTTTCTTTCGATCGTCAGAGGGTGGCTGAAAGCGGAATACCTGATCGATGCGGCCTCCTCCGGGGAAGAAACTCTGTCCTATCTGAGCCGCAAACATCCGGATCTGATTCTGATGGACTATGATCTTCCGGATATGGACGGCTATGAAACCATGGAAAAAATCCGCAGAAGCCTCAGCACGGCTGCTGTTCCCATTATCTTTCTGACGGGGAAAAGCGACCGTAACAGCGTCATGCGGATTTTGAAAAGAAAACCGGACGGATACCTGTTAAAGCCAATGACCAAGGAGCATCTTCTGGATACCCTGGAACGCTTCTTTGAGCAAAACTATTATGCGGGGCTTTAATTCCTCATACCTTGTATCTGCCCAGTTACCCTGGGCAGATACGGCAGCCGGGGCAGCTTACGCATTGGAAATGCCCCGTTGGTTGCTACGCAACCATGGGCTGCGCGCCCGGCTGCTCGGCCCTGCTGCTTTATTGGTACGCCACTCGCAAGTCTGCGAGCGGCTGACTGGGCAGTTACCATACCTTCGCCTTCTCCCGAAACTCGGAGGGGGAGAGCCCGAAGCTCTTTCTAAAAATCTTGGAAAAATAGTTGCTGTCGCTGTAGCCGACACGCTCCGCGATATCCACGATCCGATTCCTCGGATCCGAAAGCAGGTCTCTTGCTCTTGCCAGGCGGACCTCGGTAATATACTGATTCAGGGTAATGCCGGTCTCTGACTTGAACAGAGTACAGACATAGGAGCTGGACAGCTTGACATAGTCGCTTATCACCATGATCGAAAGGTCCATGTTCTCATAGTTTTCCGCGATATAATTTTTAATGGAATAGACCACGGGAGACTTCTGGGCACTCTCCTTAACCCCCTGAAAGAACAGCTTCAGGCTCTCTCTGATCAGCGCGTCCAGCTCAAAGACCGAATGGCAGGCCGAAACCCGCTCCCAGAGATCGAAGTTCTTGAGATAGCGGTCCTGCTCCAGCTTTTCCGCCGTTCCCGCCTCCATGATCAGCTGAAACAGACGGTAGTAAAACTCCCGGGCCTGATTCGGGAGAACATAATCGGCATGAATTAAAGTGTCCAATATATTACTCAGATATTTATCCGTTTCCTCCTCCTTATGATCCGAAAGAAGATCGCGGAAGGTCCGGAAGCGCTCCGTATGGTTTAAATTCTTAAACTCCGTCTTTCCCGGGATATGACGATAGAAGTAACACGTATTATCTCTTCTGAAAAAGCACTGCTGTAGATTGATAACCGCGGTATTATAGGAATGGGAAAGCTCCGCATAGCCCTTTACCTGCTTTCCGATCACGATATGAAAGCAGCCGCAGACCGACAAAAGCGCCTCCGTCAGACCTTCTCCCAGAAGCTGCATCGACTTCTCCGACAGCTCCCTTTTCGAAAAGAAATGAAACACAAGAAGCGGCGGGTTGACTGTATATAACTGCTTTAGCTTAAAATCCCCGGCGGGCTTTTCAAAGGCCCCCGCAACCTGTAAAAGCCTTTCCTGCGGCCGTAAAAAGGCAGGGTCGTATCCCCTTATGATCACGGAAAAGCAGCTCTCGTACTGGCATACGGGAAAATCAAAGCTGTCCTCCCCGATCTGCCCCCCTGCGTCATTTTCCTTCTCGGAAGCCTTAAGCAGACGGTAGGCCAGAGCTTCCGCGCTTTCAGAGCTCTCCTCCGCTTTATTCGGTCTGTTCCTTTCTACCTGGCTGAGCGCGTCCTTTAACGCCTCGGTAAGCTCTGCAAGGTCAATCGGCTTTTCGACATAGCTTACCGCATGCAGCTTTATCGCCGCCTTCAGATACTCCTTATCCGAAAAGCCGCTCATAAAAATCACGGCGGTGTCGGGATAAACCTCCTGGATCCCCTCCATCATCCGGATCCCGTCCATTTTCGGCATACGGACATCCGTAAGAACGATATCCGGCTGAAAGCCCTCGCAGAGCTTTAACCCCTGCAGCCCATCCTCCGCCGTTTCGATCCTTTCTATATTCAGGCTTGAAAAGTCGATGCTCGACAGCAGACCCTCCCTCGTCAGCTTTTCATCGTCCACGATCAGCAAATTCATGAATGTTCGATTTCCTTTAACGTCTGTACATACATATTTTCATCGGTGATCCCGTGATCGGTCCGAAGCTTGACCGCAAGCCTCGCCCGGATCGTCACCGGATTATCGTCTACGGCCGTGATCCCCTCGATCGCCTTTCTTACCTTCTCCGCCAGCTCAAACAGCTCCTCTCTGCGCTCCGCGTAGGTAAGGATCGAGAATACCGCTCCCTTTACTCTTCCGATAGCGCTGGTCCGCCCGGCAGCGTTTAATAACTCCTCCGCGATCTTTAAAAGGACCCGGTCGGAAAACTCCTTTCCATAGCTTTCAAGGACCCTGCTCTGCGTACTGTTTTCAACGAGGATCAGCCCGAAGTTGTTCTTTGTTTCACTGTATTGCAGAGAGAAGTCCAAAAGGGAGTTCAGAAAGCCTCTGGTATTCATCAGGCCCGTAACGGGATCCTTATAGGAGGGCCCGACGATCTCCGGCATCTGCCCGGCCTCCTCATAGTCCACAAAGTAACCCGCAAGCCCCGTGATCTTTCCCCGTTGATAGATCGGCATCTTACTGGTAATGATATTCCGAAAGGCTCCGCCCACGATATATCGTTTCTCAGAGCTCAGGATCCGCTTTCCTTTCGACAGGACCTCTGCCTCCTCGTCCCGGGAGGATTCCTCGGCAAAATGCCAGTGCAGCTCCTCCGAGGTCTTGCCCTTGATATCCGAAAGGGATTCCATCCCGAAATAGTCCAGGAACGCCTGGCTGGCTCCCTGGAATCTCCGGTCCCTGTCCTTCCAGAAGAACTTGATGCTGGAATTGCGGACCATATTGTCCCAAAGATCCGCAAAGGCATCTTCCGAAGGGTCGATGGCTGAGAGGGCATCATCCATCTCGGTCACCTGGAACGGCTTCATACAGTAGAGATACTCCCTTCCTGCGGTCCCCGGGATCATCATAATGACGATCTCTTCCGGCAGATACTCCCCGTTGTCCTGCCTGATCAGAAAGATCCCGAAAATATACCCCCGCCTGCTCTCCTCGATCCGGGCAGAAAGTGTTGAAAAATCGATAAACTTCCGGTAGCGGTTTTTCTCCTGGGCAAAGATATTCTTCTCGATAAAATCATCCATCCGCTCCCGCATACTCTTGTCGGCAGCTTCGTGATTATCCAGATATTTAAAGCGTCCCAAAAGCGGCTTGATCGTATCGTCCGAAAGATCCATCAGATGTACAACATCAAACAGCTGGTTCAGCTCCCGGAGTTTGGAATCCAGCCGGTCACGCTCTTTTGCGTTAATATCCGCCGTAAGATTTAAGATCGAGCCTCGAATCAGATAGTGGCCGTTATATTCCGCGATCTTCTGCGCCCTCAGACACAGATAGTTTCCATTCTCCGTATAATAAAAGGTCTCCCTTTTTCCGGTCGTTTCCAACAGATCCGCAAACTCCCGGTATTTCTTTAAAAGCGGCGACGGGGTATGATAGATCCGTCTGTCGACCTCGGAAAGATCCGGCTCATCCCCGAAGATCTGCCGCTTATATGCCCTGTTCATAAACAGCGTCCGGAAATTTTCTCCGTCGTCCTCGATGATCTCGATCGGAACGTCGCTCGCCCTGGCCTGGATGCTTGCCACATCATAGAAATGACGCTGCTTTCTCGTCTCTACGCCGATGTTCTTTTCCTTCATATGCAAAAACAGATCCTTTAAAGGCTCCGGCTTGCCGTAATAAAAGCCCTGGATCTTCCCGCAGCCAATCTCCTTCAGGAAGTCAAGCTGGTCCTTGGTCTCGACCCCCTCCGCCAACGTCTTGATCCCGATGTCCTTGGCCATAACAACGATGGAGCTGACAATATCCTGGGACTTTTCGGTAAAGGGTGTCAGAAAGTTCATATCCATCTTCAGCTGGTCGAAATGGTAATCTTTTAACAGCGTCAGGGAGGAATAGCCGCTTCCGAAGTCATCCATCCAGATCTCATAGCCCGCCTTGCGGAAGCTCTTGATGACACCCCGCATCAGCTCCTCATCCGAGGCGATCATACTCTCCGTGATCTCGATGTGCAGAAAGTCCCTCGGGATGTCGTAACGCTCCACTGCGTCCTCTACAAAACTCAGCATATCGCACATCACAAAATCCAGCCGGGAGAAATTGACAGACACCGGAACGATGGGCTCTCCGGCCTCCACCCGCTCATGCATGCTCTTACAGACCTGCTCTACGATATAGCAGTCCAGCTTATAGATCAGACGGTTCTTCTCAAGGATCCCGATAAACCGGTCCGGGCTTAAGAAACCGATCTCCGTATCCGACCATCTGGCTAAGGACTCCATACCGCACAGCTCCCCGGTCAGGGCACGGACCACCGGCTGATAGTAGACCTTGATCCAGCCCTTCTTCAGCGCGTCGTCCAGCTTTCTTACCACGTACTCCGAGATCCGCATCTGCTCCGCGACTTCATCGGAATACTCCACCATCTCCATAGAGGTATCATATTTGATATGATCGCAGGCCGCCTTCGCGTAGGACAGAGCGGATTCCAGATCCAACCCATGCTCAGGACCAAACCGATAGATCCCGCACTTCCCGGTAATGCTGCACCGCTTGGAATAAACCTCGTAAAAGGAAGCGAGGGCCTCTTTGATCTTATGGCCGATCCCCTCATATTTTCCGAAGACGACAAAATGATCGTCCGAGAGGCGGCAGACAAAGCGGTCCTCAAAGGAATGCGTCAGGATCTCGGCAATGGTTCTCAGGCAGACATCACCCTCGGCGACCCCCAGGTTGATATTCAGATATTTGAAGTCCACAAAATTGAGGTAGGCGACAGCATACTCCTGTACCTCCTCGTCCGTCAGCTCCTTTAACCGTTCAAGCACATTTTTCTTAAATTCATCCTTCCGGAATAAGCCGGTAATGGAATCAATCGCGGAATTTTCCATAAGCGCATCCTCATATTTTTTCAAATAATCAGAGATTTCGATAATATGTCCGTCTGTCATAAAATAATACATAAAATCCGCCTGCTGCCGGGGCTTGGGCAGAGCAGAACCAGACACTGAAACATTTTATATCATAACATATTTCCGGAGCTTCAGAAAGTCCTGATCAGGAAACCGATCCGTCCTTTTATTATGGAAGAAGATATCCGGAGAGAAACCATTTATTACTTCAGACCGTCCATTCATTACAATGGGGTTGAGCAATGCGGTTCAGATTCCGACATAGTGAATAGAAGCTAAGGATGGCGGTTGTGGTCAAAGGAGAGACCTTCGATGACGGCCGCTTTATATTTTGGGAGGAAAACTATGAGAATAACAAACAGTACAGTAAATATGCTATCAGGAAGAAATTTCACACAGACCGGTATGCGGACAGGAACCAGCGACGCAAGTGGATTCCTGAGTACGATCAATTCGTTTAGTACAAAGAAAGAAGGTTCCATGGCAAAAGACACTGACCAAACCGGGAAGAATAATGGAGGGATGGGTTCGTACAATATGGATGATATCGGATATTTCAAGGGACTCGGAAAAGTTGCCTCCGGAAGTTTGTTTGGGACAGGCGCAGGCGCTTCTGCTTTTCAAAACGATATATTGTCTGCAATGTTTAAAAGATTTACGTCTTTCGGAATGATGGGCGGCACAGGCACCAGCGGTTATTACTCGAATATGGTCATATACGCTGAGACCGAAGAGACCGGATTTCACGCGGATGGAAAGGCCTATACAGATGATGGCCGGACGATAGATTTTAACGTAAATATTCTGATGAGCCGAAGCTACATGGAATATATGAAAGTAAATATCCCTACTATGGCGGACGCATTGTGTGACCCGCTGATTGTAAATATAGGATCTGACACAGCAGATGTTCGGGATCAGACATTTAAGTTCGATCTGGACGCGGACGGAACAGAGGATGAAATTTCTATGCTGGGAAGAGGTTCCGGGTTCCTTGCGCTTGATAAAAATGGGAACGGTGAAATTGACGATGGCAGTGAACTGTTCGGAACAAAGAGCGGGGATGGATTTGCGGACCTTGCCGAATATGACAGCGACGGAAATGGCTGGATCGATGAGAACGATGAAGTCTTTTCGAAACTTAAGGTGTGGTGCAAGGATGAAAACGGCGAAGATGTGCTGATGGACTTAAAGCAGGCGGATATCGGCGCTATATACCTCGGAAAACAACAGACGGAGTTTACGCTGGGAGGAACGGATGGCTACAGAGATGGGGTAGTCAGATCAACCGGCGTTTTTCTTCGCGAAAGTACCGGGGCAGGGACAATACAGCATGTAGATCTGTCCTTGAAGCAAAATGGATTGGGGTTAAAGGTCAGCGGTGAGGTCACGACATTAGAATTAAACACATTCAATAATCGAAGCAGACAAAGTAATGCCGCAAAACGACGGGAAGAGAGGGTCAGACAGGAAGCCCGGGCAAGAAGGAAAAAAGCCGCTGATAAGGCAGCCGCTGATGCCTTGTATAAAAAACAGCTGGAACACAAGGAGTACATGAAAGAACATTTTATCGCATAATCGAGTAGGAGTGATGAAATCCTCCTACTCGTCCGCGACCTGATAATTGCTTCGCAATTATAGGTTGCGCAGCCGCGCCCCGACAAAGTCGGGATAATTCATCTGCGCGGCTCTGCGATAAGAAGCAGGCGGTCAAATTCCGCCTGCTTATACAAATGGTAGTACAAGTGATAACCGACTTCCATTTTCTCTTCTATGAACCGTCTCAGGATACTAACGCGTTCTGTTTCCGGTAATAATCCGTATCCTTCACGCTCAGCTCTTTTTCGATCTCCTTCAGCTGCTTTTCGTATTCCCGTCTTCTTTCCGGACTGTACTCCTTTTTGATCTGCTGCTCCAGCTTCTCCTTCTGGTTCTTCAGGCTCTTTATCTCTTCGTCTACCTTATCCGTATTCGTAGTCGTCTGATCGGAAGAAGATTTGGAACTACCGGACTTACTGTCCTTCTCCGATTTACCGGTCGCTTTGCTTACTGCGCTTCCTACGATGGAATTTAGCGTATCCGACCAGGTTCCGTTTTTCGTATAGGTTGTTGCCCCTGCTGATTTAGCTGCTGCCCTGCTGATTGCGGAGGCCTTCGTTGATACCTTGTCCGCAAAGGAATTATGTCCGGTAAAAAGAAACTTAAGGCTCGTGATGTTCGCTTCCTTCAGCTTATCCTCATTGACCGTCAGCTTATTGTCAGAACCAACCTCAATACCGACCTTACTGAGGAGTCCGGCAGTCTTTTCCGTATTTCCGACCATCCAACCGGCATTTAGCAGAACATCCCTGGAGTCGGAATTTCCGCTTGAGGTCACTACACTGTTATAGGCATCCGCAAAGGAATTCACCGCTTCTGTAATCGCGTCCCAGTCATAGTCTTCCTTCTCCTCCTCTTCCCCTGTTTCTTCATTCTTCGTTTTGATCGTTTTCTTTTCCCAGAGCTTCGGATCATTCAGCGCATCCGCAGCCTTCTTCAGGCTGTCCGCCCCAGAGCGCACAGAAGTGAGATTCGCGTTTGTCTCCGTACTGACGCTTGCCGCCTTCTCGTTTTCTTCCTTCCGATAGTACGACTTTACCAGCTTCCCGTAGCTTCCGTTCTTGATAGAAGCGTATTCGCTCAGACTGAAGCTGCTTGTGTTTGTCGTCTGGGACGTTATCCCAAATAATCCTGTTAATCCGTTCATTCCTGACATATTGTGCCACCTCCTTGTTTTGGCAGTTCCCGCGGGAACCGCGCAGAAATCCGTTTCTGTTACATCTATATTGTATACCAAAAGCAACCGTCATCGAAAACCGTTCACGGCATTATTTCTGCCTTTCACTACATCTCAGTCCTTCTGTAAGGTAAATTCCACCCCATCAGAGCTGATATATTGCTCAATTTCCTCCCGCGTAATACTCGCTAAGACAGCCGGATCAAAATCCTCTCCCGCTTCCCAATCAGGGTCCGATTCCTTGACAGTCTCCGCAAAGTAACTGTTGTACATACGCTCATACCAGTAAAACGAAAGCACTATAAAATATAAGGGCTTCCATACCTGATCGCAGCGTCTGATATGGGCAAGCTCATGCCGGATCACGTGCACCGCCTCCTCCATCGGAAGCCCGCAGGGAAGATATATTCTGGGCTTCAACAATCCGTAAAGGAACGGTACCTCTACATTCTCATCCAAATATACCTTTACATCCCTCTGCACATCATCAAAAGGGCTTACAAGGATCCGGTAAAGCTCCGGAACGGCAAAGCGCAGCCTTCTTCCTGTTAGGAGCATCCCAAGCGCCATATATAAAAGCAGGAGCCCGCTTCCAAAGAGCCAGAGTACCGATAATACACTCCCATGTGTTGCGTGCCTCGTAGGTATAATATCCTGTGTACTGTCTGCCAAAACCTTCGGATTGTTCTTATCAGACACCTCCGAAATCTCGGCAAATCCTTCACTCTTCGGAATATTACCTGCATCCGAAGTATTGTGGGTGACCGCCTGGAATGCACTGTGTATCCCGATGGGTCCTTCAAACAGAGCAAGTATTTCGGAAGTCTCAGGCAGGACGCCAAAGTCTGCTTCCAACGACACAGGCATGATAAGCCTGAGCAGAACAAGCAACCACAATGCACAAACATATTTATGAGGGACTCTGCCCTGAAACAGCCTCCTTATAACTAAGACCGCAAGTACCATGAAACTCCCGTAAATGGAATTAGCAAGGCACTGCCGTAAGATCCCGTCTGTCATTTGTCCTTCCTGCAGCTGTCAATGATATCCTGCAGTTCATTCAGCTCAGCCTCCGTCAGCTTCCTTCCCCCTACAAAGGTTGCGACAAAACCCGGCAGGGATCCTGCAAAGCTGCGGTCTACGAAGGCGATGCTTTCTGCCTTGCGCGCCTCTTCCCTGCTGACTAGTGAGGTTACGGTTTTATCCTTAAACCTTACGACGCCCCGATCCGACAGCCTCTTTATGATCGTATAGGTTGTTGATTTGCTCCATTCCAGCTGCTCCTTGCAAAGCTTGACAAGCTCCGTACTGGAGATCGGCTCATTCGCCCACAATATCTCACAAAATCGGAATTCGCTGTTATTAATCCTCGGCGTGGATCCGCTTTTATTTATCTTTGACGTTGCCATTTTCCCCTTTAACGTTGTCATTTTTCCCTCCATAATAATAGTCTACCATTGTCGACTTATTCAAAGTTTACAATAGTAGACTGAATCTGTCAATGGTTTTTCACTTCCTAATCGGGGCTTTATTATTTACGAATGCAGTTTACAACAGAAAAGCTGCAGCTCACGTATTTAAGGTTTATTCTGAATTGATTTCTGACGATAGGTAAAGTGAGAACAGAGTTTTGTCGTTTATTATAGCTTATAAAAGAAAGGAGCCTGGTTATGAATATCAGCGGTTTGAGCAATATAAACACGTCCCACGCAATAAACAAGCAAAAAGCAGATTCAAGGAATATAGAAAAACCCGCATGGAATGGGAAAAAGGCGTTTACCTATTTGGAGGATATGGGAAAAGCCGGTATAGAATATGGTATCAAGGCGAAGCAATACTACACGTCAAAAACAGTTGTTGATGGTGAAATGTCAGTAGACGATCTGAAAAAGCAGATCAAAGAATGGTTTCCGGAATATACCTTGACAAGTTCTGAACCGAGAGATGTAGTCAAGGATAAGTATTATCTATATATTGATGACAGCCAGCTTAAGAAAATGGCATCCGATCCGACATACAGGGGGCAGGTCTATGGGTTGATGGACAGGGAATATAC
Source organism: Lachnospiraceae bacterium (assembly GCA_017444015.1). Taxonomy (GTDB): domain Bacteria; phylum Bacillota; class Clostridia; order Lachnospirales; family Lachnospiraceae; genus UBA2868. Next base: position 23,958 of record JAFSXN010000099.1, read on the forward strand.
GACCGGCCAAGAATACACACTTACATATAGTGACGGTGTAAATAAGACCATGCATCTGACGGGAAGCGTTTTTTCACTAAGTGAAGCCAACAGAAAATATGCGGGTCCGGATGGCATACCTTATCATGGAAGCTGTACCAGCGACAACAGTATATCGTCTTCAACCTCTCATGTACAAGTGAGAAGCCAGAGTTTCCTGTATGATCATCTTGATCCCGTAAAATCAGCCAGAAAGAGCCGAACACTTGTGGCCAGATCACAGGCTGAGAAATTAGCTGAAAAAAGAGCTGAAAAGAAGAAAATTGCTGCAAAAGAGACTAAGAAAGCTGAACAGAAGCGTTCGGATGAAAAGCGGGAAGCTAAGAGAATTGCGGAAAAAGAACATTTGGAAGAATTGTTGTCGGAAGATGCGGATATCTTTGATACAGATAAAGAACAGGATTCAGGATATTATGGGGCGTCAGCGCTGATAAAAGCCGGCGCAAAATTTGACGCAGCTGTATAGAAATGATAAAAGGATCGGGAAACCGATCCTTTTGCTCAGTCATATCTGATTATTTGTAAAACCCTTGCCCCGTATAAAACGCTTCTATCGCTTCTCCGATATATTTTGCGGATCCGTTCCCATAAACAGAATCTACACCTTTTGCCAGTTCTTCATTCTCCTGATATCCTTTCGCAATATCCATTAAAAGCGGTCTTGCATCTACAACCTGATAAAGCTGTTTTGCGACAAAATCATACTCACCGATCAGTTGCCGGACTTCAAATGAATTTACATTGGTTCCCTTCATATCTGCCAGTTTCTTTGAGATGCTTCCAATCCTCACCTGATATGCCGTGAACACCTCTGATTTTGGAGGATTCTTCAAAGATTCCTTTACAGCCTCCCTGCTTCCATACCACTCAACCACTTTTGCATAGTTCTTCTGAACCTTTTCATCGGAAGCACCTTCTATCATATGCTTCTCCCACTCATGGATGCTGCCGTAACGGTCTATAAAGATCTGCTTCTGCGATTCATTCATATTTTGCAGCATTTCTGAAAACATAGCTCGAAGCTCCGTTTCATCAAATACCTTAAAGTCCATATCATGATCTCCTTTCAATATATTGTCAAAATTGGCAATAATACGCTCCAATCTCTGTTTTTTCAAACAGAGCATTTCACGCTGCTTTGCCAAAACGCTGCTGCGATCAAGATCGGGATTATCCATAATGAGTTTAATATCCGCAAGCGGAAGCTCCAGCTCGCGAAACACCAGTATTTGTCCCAGCTTTTCTATGGCCTTATCGTCATAAAGCCGATATCCTGCTTCCGTTACTTCTGTGGGCTTAAAAAGTCCGATTTCATCATAGTAATGAAGCGTGCGCACTGAGATACCTGTAAGCTCCGAGACTTCTTTAACTGTTTTCATTATGGTTCTCCTCCTGTTTCTTGATAAAGATATCCTAGTCTATCACGTAACGTAAGAGTCAATAGAAATTTTCATCTTTTAATATACCATTAGAAAAGAGCGCAATCACTACCACAGAACGTCCTTTCGTGACATTTAACCGTCTGTTTATGACATTACCGTAAAGAAAAGGAAGAAGCGTGCCGATATAGATGGCAAGTGAATAACGCAGGGAGGCGTGTATTTCAATGGATTGATTTCATGGGGAGGGATGCACGCTTTTTTATTGTAAAAATACGTTTTCGGCTCTTTACGACAGAGGAACCGCGGAAAGGAGTTGTATGGCAGTAGCAGGAATGGGAATGTATCAGAGCAGCACTTCATTTTTTGGAATGTATACAAATGGGAAAGCTGTCGGTGCACGAGAAATCATAGAACAGAATATTACGAACGGAAAAATCCAAAAGGCTATGGATGGTTATGAATTTATGAAGATACAGGGAGAACTCATCCGTAGAAATCAGGAAGAGGCTTCCAGAAATCAGAAATCGACAAAGGAAATGCTTTTGGAACAGGATCCTGCTGCGCCGGGCAGATGGTATACTTACGGAAGTGACAGCAGAAGGTATACGTTTGATGAGTTTTGCAAGCTTAGGGATGATATGTGGGCCAAAGAGCGTGCAAATGCCGGGATTCCTAAAAATGATTACCTTGAAATAGCAAATCAGTATTTGCAGGAAAAAGAAATTGAAGAAGATCCTTTGGGGATGGGGTTTGCCCTGGCGGGAAATATGGGATATGGTATGTCGGCATCTCTTGTGACCTCGGATGCAAATAGTGATGTGATAGTCAGGGTTAAGGTAGCTCAGGGAGGCGGCGTGAATGAGACGGTTGATGTCAATTTGTCTGAATTTGATCCGAAGAATGCTACGGCCGTTGAGATGTTCGCATATTGTCAGTACCAGGATGCGATCGGCGGAGGGTCAGACTATAAATGGGGAAGCTGGAATGCGGTCAAAACAGCCGTTTCGCCTGCAGATGGTTTGAACTTCGGTTCTCTTGATAATATCATGAATGAGAAAAGAAACTGGACCGGGGCACTGGCAGGAGCAAAGACAACCATGGAGAATCAGAAAACCGGTGAAACTTTAACTGCGGCGGATCTCTTAAGAATGTTTGAGGAACAGAATAAACTGACAGCCGAGGAATTAAAGCAAGAGGATGACTGGCGCAGCATGTCGGAGGATGACTGGGATAAGCTGTTATCAGGAGTAGATGAGTATATTGATGCGTATAAGGCGGATATCCGGGAGAGAGTGAAGAAACAGCTGGAGGCGGCGCAAAAGGCTGCTCTGGCGGCAGATCCGGAAATGAAATCCACAGCCGCCAAGGAAGCAGCTCTCTCGGTGGCTGCCAGCGGATTTGATAGTGGAAGTCCTTCAGAAGGAAAGGCATCCGAGGAGCCGATAAGCGAAGCTCCCGGTACAGAGCATGAAAAGAACTGGACACGCTCGCTTAAAACGGATGATCAGGTAGTCCTGCGTACCGCAAAGGAGGCTCAGACTATGGAGAGCATGACTATGAACAGAATAGCGGAAATAACAATCTCAGAAGTGGCTGCATATGAATCGCATAACGGTGTTTCCACATGGTATAGAAGAGATAGAAGATTTATGAATTTTGCGTGAGATACACAGGTTTCTGTACGTTAGGCTATGATTTCGCTATCCCTTCTTCCCGCCTATGCCTCACGGCATAAGCCTTGGAGATCTTACCAAGCGTTTTCAACTTTTCCTCTGGCTTAATATCGCATTTCTTTTCAAACTCCCGTATCCAAGCCGTATCCTCTTCCCTATATGGATCCTTGAGAAAGCGTCTTATGAATCTTGATAGCTGGCTTCGGAACGTCCAGGCGAGGTCTGCAGCCTTATTGACAGCATCAAAATCTTTAACAGTTTGTGACGCATCTGTTATTCCCATCAGGTACCTTAAAATCAACACATCAGCAAAGGTAAAAGGCATTACATCATCTTCAAATTGGAGAAGCGACATATACGGCCCGCCCTGCTTTGTGTCGTCTGTCACTAGAGAGTATGCTCCTAATGTCTGTGCCAGAGAAATCGCATAGACTTCTCCTAAATCACTGACTCCATATAAGAGTCTGTTTTCCTTGAAGTTATTCTCAAAAATCTTATATACTGCCAGATCTTTTAACTTTTGATCTGTGTATATTTCTATTTTACCCGATGCAATATCAGCATCAACCGCTTTAAGCACATCCCTTCCGTGATTTTCAAGTTCTATGTTCCGGATCTGCGCGTATATAAATACACCCTCATCAAAACATCAAACAACACACTCTGGAGTCCCGCCTTGTAGAGGTGTATGATCACATTTGTATCTAAAGAGGCTCTCAATCTTCCAGACCTCCTATCAGATCATCCAGATCATCATCTTCCTCCGGGAATTCCACGAGTCTATCACTTATATCTTCTATGGTAAGCTGATAGCATTCCAGTACCTTTTCCAAAGTCTCCCTGGGGATCGCATTATGGTTATAATTATATATAACATAATCGATATACTCGTATGGAATGGCTATTTCATTACCCGCAATATTTAATCGCGAATTGCCGCCAATACTCTTTAGAAGATTTCCTACCCGTTTCTCAGTCCTCTCCGTTTCCAGTTGTGTTTTCTGCTGTCCGTCAATCTTCCCCAAGTACTCAAGCCTGTTCAGTGCCACATCATAGCTGACATTAAACTCAGACATAATTCTCGCTATATCCATACCAGATAATCCGTTCTTCTCAAAATCAGGTAGTTCCAGATCAATAAAGCGCTCTATCTCATCTGATGGCATCAGCAAACAGGCCGCAAAATAATTCGCTTCCTGTTCCTTTTCATCTCCACTGCCTCCGGCGATTGTTGCATTATTATCAATAAATGGCTGCTCCCCATTAAGGTGAAGCATAGCGTGTCCTATTTCGTGGGCCAACGTAAAGATTTCTCTGGAAAGCCTGATGCTGGTATTAATAAAGATGACGATATCATCATCCTTTTTCAAAGCAAAACCAAGATCCCCATTCTCTCCAAGAGGATATCTGAGCAGCTTATACCCTATACGATCACATTCCTTGAACAGATCTATAATCCCGTATCGGCTGATCTTACACTTTTCGCGAAAGGAATCTGCCTGTATCCTTATTTCCCTTTTCCTACTGCCAAGCATAGAAATTCCTCCTTATACCCTGTTTCTATGTTGTAATCTCGAGTACATATGCTTATTTGCGTAGAAAAGATCCAGCATTTCAAAAATCTTCTCAGAAGAATTTCCATCCGTCCCTGCACGATACGCTACTTCAGGTTCTTCATCAAGAACCCTGGTTATATCACCAACAGTCACATCCAGCATTTCCGCTATTTTCGCAAGGATGTCAAGTGTAATACTATTGGTACCGTTCTCAACACGGGCATACTTTTGTCTGCTGATCCCAAGATGATCTGCAACTTGTTCCTGTGTATAATTTTTTGCTGTCCTCAAAGCCTTTATACGGCTACCCAGTAATGCGTTCATGTCCATCCCTCCTTTTCTGATTTTATTGTATCACGGATCAGAGCGATGTCAACAAAGAATGTTATGATTTTATAACATTAGTTTTCTTGCATGTTCCGTTTCTATCCCATTTGATCCCTTTAAGACCCCCGTCTTCTATTTCGCGATTTTTCTACTTAAAGTACCTTTTATGGCTTATTTACGTTTTCATCTTTACTATCAGCGGTAGCTGCAAACAAAAAAACAGGCACTATCTGCGAATTTATACTGGTTAACGATTTTCGTTGCCGATCAACCGGACTCGCAAACGCAATTCCAGTACGTTTACTTTATCAAAAACGGCAATTAATTGCGTTCGCGAGTATAAGGCCTTTTACAGTAACTTTAAAAAGCAGGCGGTCGTATTCCGCGATCCTCCTGGCTTTCCGCTTTTCATCCAATCGTTTCTGTTCTGCTTTTTTAGCCTCTTTTTCCGCAGCTTTCTTCTTTTCAGCCCTTTTTTCTGCTAATTTCTCAGCCTGTGATCTGGCTGCAAGTGTTCGGCTTTGTCCGGCTGATCTTACGGGATCAAGATGATCATACAGGAAGCTCTGGCTCCTTACCTGTATGTGAGAAGCTGAAGACGATATGCTGTTGTCGCTGGTACAGCTTCCATGATAAGGTATGCCATCCGGACCGGCATATTTTCTGTTGGCTTCACTGAGCGAAAAAACACTCCCTGTCAGATGCATGGTCTTGTTTACACCGTCGCTATATGTAAGTGTATATTCCTGGCCGGTCGTATATTCCCTGTCCATCAATCCATAGACTTGCCCCCGGTATGCCGGATTGGATGCCATTTCCTTAAGCTGGCTGTCATCAATATAGAGATAATGCTTACCATGGACTACATCCCTCGGTTCAGAACTTGTCAGGGTATATTCCGGAAACCATTCCTTGATCTGCTTTTTCAGATCATCTACTGACATTTCCCCATCAGAGACGGTTTTTGACGTATAGTATTGCTTCGCCTTGATACCATACTCTATACCGGCTTTTCCCATATCTTCCAAACAGGTAAACGCCTTCTTCCCGTTCCATGCAGGTTTTTCTATACTCCTTGAATCTGCTTTTTTCTTGTTGATTACGTTGGATGTGTTTATATTGCTCAAACCATTGATATTCATAACCATACTCCTTTATATTCTAATAAACTATACATATTCATCACACCTTCACATCCACATTATTTCCGGCAGGTTCATTGGTTCCGTTGCTGACCGTAATTCCTTCCGAAACCACATCAACAGACTCGTATCTCACGGGCTCAGCTGTATTATCGGTATCCACTGTAGCAACATCAGATCGCGCACCCAGCTTCTGATCAAACTGATCGGCCTTATCCTTGTCCTCGGTCTGATCCTGCCTGTTAACCTTTTTATCTGCCTCGCGATCATCTTCAGCAGCTTCCTTCAGGTCCTTTTCAGTCTTGGAAAGGATCTCCATCTGCGATGATGTTATATCCTGAACCTTCGCTTCCACGTCGGCCAGTTCTTCCCTTTTCCTTGTCGTATCTCCGCCTCTGGCCCCATCCAGTTTGATCTCGGACTCTAAAACCCCGGCTCTTCCTTCCATCTCAGACTTCACAGCTCCCTGCGCCTTTACCTGATGCATGGATGAATCGGCAGAAATAATAGCCTGCATACTCGCACTCGATATACCGGCACTACCCTTTTGGGCCTGAGCAGTCTGCCTGTTGCCTCCCAGCATATCATCCAAAGAGGAGCCGCTTTTCTGCTGATTCTCTTTTCTCTGCTCGATCTGATGCTGCCTAAGCTGATTCTGCAGATCGCTGATCTGCTGTTGGATCTCCTGACGTTTCTTCATCTTCTCTTCCAGAGACATCTCCTTATTTTCGCCAAGCTCCTGCATCTGCTTCTGGGCATTTGCAATTTGGTTCTGAAGATCCTTGCTGACGGCATCCGTGCCCTGGTTCATTTTCATCTGGAGTGCGGGTACGCCTGTTCTGTTCCCGTTAATACTATTTACATCCATGCTGTTTCCCTCCTTGCAATTCATTCCTGAAATCCATTTGATATCTATGACAAAATGCACATTCTCATTTACTATCATTTTCGGATGCAAATATCCCAAAATAAACCCCCATGAAGTGAACGGTATATTTATCGATGTAAACGGTCAATCACTGCTCTGAAATCATTAATCGGCGTAATCTCCGGCAGAAAAATTAGCTCATGGATGGATGACAGCAGAATATAGAAATCCGTATCAGGCCTTTCAAAGAAACCAGAGAACCGGAAATTATAGAGGAATGTTACTACAACGTTCTGCCTCAGATAGTTCGTTGCAACATACATAGTCGTTCATCTTTTCTTGAATAATTCACGTTTACGTGATAAGATAAAAATGTTTTTGGATGTATACTATGGCAGTAAGCTATAAGAAATTATTTCATCTTATGATTGATGTGGAGTAGATAATATCCTTAAATTTGTGCCAGACGAGGCAAATAATTAATCTTAACATAGTTGGAAACGTACAATTATGAAAGGAGATATAATGACAAACACACAGGCATGGGATTATGCAGTAGGCATGATAAAGGTGGACGGTCTGGAACCAACACCGGAATTTAAGGAATACATTGAAAAGGAAAAGCGTGGTGAGGTTACGATGGCCGACATCAAGCAATACCCTGATAAGAAATATAAGGTAAAAGAGGATGCGGTAAATGCGTGACATCTATCTCAAACAAAGCTCCGTAATGCCCCACGCTGATTTCATGATTCGTGAACTTCTCCCTTATCGGTTTGGTGATTTTATGGCTTAATCTTATCCTTTCTTTTGGTTGCAATCCTGCTTTTTACATAATAAATCAAGATTCTTATTGTTTGATCAGCAGCTTCACTTTCGCCTGCTTCTGGAAGAACGCTACTCCATAGCAAAGTATCTGTTCATAACCATAAAGTCCTTCTGCATATTTTTCCGTAATGATCTGATCGATCGCCTCATCACAATCTTTGTCCAGATCAGCTTCCTTTTCAGACTTCTTTGCCTCAACGATGATGGCTCTCCGGTTATCGTCGTCCTTCAGCAGAATATCCGGTCTGCCAGGTCCTTTTTCCTTATTGGACTCAACTTCATAGCCAATCCCGACAAAGATCCCGGCAAGGAACGCATGATAGTAATCCTCGTGGTAATCATTGTAGCTGATCGTCCTCCAGAGAAGCTCCGAAACGATCCTTTCCGCCTCTCCTGCATCCATATTCCAAAACGCCTCCATCATGCTGTTCTGCATATTGACATCCAGCGTTTCCTTGAACAGTCTGACAACGGTATCTTCAAAGATGGAAGCGACCTCCCTGTTCGGGATTTTAAGGCGGACGGTTTCTCCCTCTTCTTCGGCATCCTCCTTTGTGATATAGCCTGTCATCAGCAGGACGCTCCAAAGATTATCCTCCGATGAATGCAGGGTGTCATATGTCAGTTCGTCCGTGATCGTCTGCGTGATCGTCCCGCCATTCATAAGTGTTTCAAATTTGCCTTTTACCTTAAAGTCCGTCCGCTTTACGAATGTGAGCAGGATCCCGTTATGGCTGGTATTTTTCCAATAGTTTTTCGGTCTGGCATCCGGATACTTGCGAAGCTCTGACAGGAAATTGATCACATCCCAGGGGCAATAAACAAAGCTGTTCCCAAATACATAGCCATCATACCACTCTTTTATCGTATCTCTCCTGCCCGCCCTATCCGCAGCAGCAAGCATGCGATCAACCTCGTCGCCCGTAAAGCCGAAATATCCGGAAAAATTCTTATCAATAACAGAATAGGAAGCAAAATTATTCGTACCTGTAAAGATGCTTTCTTTCGCGATCCGAAGACATCCCGTGATCACGGCAAATTGAAGGAACTCGTTATCTTTAAGGGCAGTACTCATGATCCCCTTAATAACATCCAGCATCCTGGAATAATACCCATTCTTTGCGATATCTTTTTCGCTTGCCTTTGCCAGAGGGACATCATACTCGTCAATCAGGAGAATAACCTTTTTACCATAGACAATGCTCATCATTCGCATGAGCGTTTTTAAGGAATTCTTTATATCAGATTTTTTCCCGGATTCAGCTTTTAACCTCCGAAATGCATCCCTGTCATCTTTATCTACAGCATCCGTATCAATTATATCTGCAAGATCTTTACATACATCCGCAAGTCTTACACCTAACATGTCGTAGGCATCATCGAATTCTTCTGCTTCAACATCCTTAAACGAAATAAACAATACCGGATACTGATTCATCCACTCCTTACAGAAATCCTCATGTTCCGTTATGGCAAGCCCTTCAAATATGCGCTCGCTATTCTTCCGAATACTAAAGAAATACTCAATCGTGCTCATCATGAGTGTTATTCCAAACCTGCGTGTTCTGGTAAAGAGCGTAACCTCATTATCCGTATCATTAACAAGTTCGTAAATCAGTTCCGTCTTATCAACATAATAATTTCCTGATTCCCTGAGCGCCGCAAAATCCGATTTTCCAACACCTACCTTAAAATCCATTTGCAAGTCTCCTTTCCGCAGAGTAAATACTATCACAAAGCCTTCAACACTTCAATTACAATCATTAACATAACTCGTTGTCATAGGCTATCTGCAAATTTAAGCCGTTCACAGAAGCAAAAAAGCAGGCGGAATTTCCGCCTGCTCAGACAAATGGTAGTACATTGAAATATCGTTTTAATCCGCCCTTTTTCGCTGCTCTAAAAAACAGTAATCCCCTGTAATAGTGCGTTTATATCGACTCCCTTGTTTTGCTGATATTGTTTGATAAAGGAATCTGCCGCCCTGGTCATAACATCACTAAAATCCTTCGGAACCGAATCCTTTTTGTATTTCTCCAGAAGCTCATTTGCCTCTTTTGCAATCCCTGCTCTGTCTCCGCTGATCTCCGAAACCTTCTTCGCATGAGCGGACAGGATATCCAAGACATGCGAGTCTCGGTTGGCGGCATAACGATCAGCATAGTCCTTATAGGCTTTGTCCAGCTCCTTTAGCTCTTCGTCCATGGTCAGCTTCCGATATCCTCCCTCAGCTGTTTTATCCTCCACATAGGTCTCCCTGGTTCCTGCCTCATAGCCCTTAACGATTTCATCGTAAAGTCCTGCATAAGCCTTTAACAGATTAGAAGCAGTATCCGATACGGAAAAGTAATTCCGGACGTACTCCCCGTTTTCGTCCTTTTCCCCATAAACAGAAGGCATCCTGCCAGCCAATTCATGAGAATAATCCGTCATGACTGGAGTATTCTTTACGGCAGACTCCTTTGCCGACTTTTCATTATTCGGGATCTTCAACCAGGGATACTGCCGTTTCATATCCCACTTGAGCAAAAACAGCGCTTCATTATTATTCGGGTCAAAGCCCTCCCGTTTCGTTTTGGCTCTGATCGCCTCAAACTTCTCATAGGCGTCCGGATCCGCTTCTTTCATATCCTTCAGTATTTCCTCTCCGGAACGCGCATTTGGAACCGATTTCAGTTCCTCCTCTGTCAGCTGTTTCGTTCCTTCCAGGTATGTGATCATCCCTTCCGGAATTTCCTTATGTTCTTCCGGTAAGTCCTTCACCATGGAACGATTCGCAAGCGCCGCCAACCCGTCGCCGGAAAACTCCACAATCACCTCGTCGCCGTACTGCGAGGAAATCTCCTTCATCGTCCGAAGGGTTTCCTCTCTGGACATCTTGTCCATAACCTTATTGCCCTGCTCATCGGTAGTATTGAATTCATACTTCACAAGAGAAGTCTTCTGGCCGGACCCTGAGCCATAGTGGCTGATCGGTTCCATTCCTTTGTAAAACCGGCTGTAGTCTGTATTGATCCCTGTCATCCTTTCTGCCCTCCTTTGGCGTATTCCTGAAATCCATTTCACCTATTATTTATATCGGTATTTCGTACCCTATATTTACCCAAATGATCCGAATGGTCGATACCTTTCTTAAGCTCCTTGCCTTTCAACTGTATTAAGCCATACCGCCGCTACTTGCCTCAGATTCTTTCGACTTATAATAGTCCTCAAACAGCTTGTTTGCGGCGGACAGCGTATCATTGCTTATGCTCGGAAGATCTCTTCCCCAGGCATTCGTTGCCTGCTTAAAGCCTTTCTCCATAGCCGCCTGCATTTTCTTCATCTGGTCCACGTCATCGCCTGCCAGTGCGCTCGCGAAATCAAACAATCTCTGCGATGTCTGCTTTACGCCCCAGTAGCCATCTTCTCCGATATCCTTCTGCGCCTGCGCTTTCGTTGCGGCATCGACAGTATAATTACCTCCGGAAAGCATTTTCCAGAAATCATCGCCGTTGGCTTTCCCGTAAGCGCCTGCCTGCCCTGCGATCGTTTTATTGACCAGATCTGCAAATTGCTGCTTCTGACGTTCTACCTCAGCGTTGAGCTTATCCACTAACGAGGCGCGATCCTCTTTGCTCATTTTATTGATGCTGTAAGGAGCGTTTTTTACTTCCTCGCTTTTTTCATATACAGCAGCCTCTTCCTGCTTCTTTACGGTCTCGACGTCAGCGTCTCCCCTGGATACGCCACTTTCTGCCGACCGCTGAACAGCCACGGTACTGTTAGATGCTATTGTCTGATTCGTCGTTACTCCATTGATTTCCATAGACATTTTCTGCCACCTCCTTGTTTTCATAATCCCTTGGGACATGTTTAGAAATCCTTTTCTGTTACAACTATATTTTAACCCAAAAACAGCATTTACCGAAAACCGTTCACTGCATCATTCCGGCATTTCACAGCATCATCTGAAGATATATACTGGTTAACACTTTTCGTTGCCGATCAACCAGACTCGCAAACGCAATTTCAGTACATTTACTTTATCAAAAACGGCAATTAATTGCGTTCGCGAGTATAATACTATCTTCCGCCCACAAGCTCCACAAGGCTCACAAGGCTCCGCTTTTGGATACTGATATGCGGTTTGGACGGTTTTCTCTATATAAAATAGTCTACTGCTGTCGACTTATAGTTAGTTTACAATAGTAGACTTTCTTCGTCAAGATTTTTTTCTTGTAATATTATCTGACAGATTTCGTCTATTATAGTAGAATGAGATGAGCAGACCATTTATTTTTGCAATTACCGATTCAAACAGGATAACCTTCTTTGAGGAGGTTGTAAATGAACCGAAAACACTGTTTATGGGAGGGCTGACCTATGAAACGATATAATGCACTGACAATACTGAGTCTTACAAGCCTTGCATTTTCTATCTTCTTATCCGGGTGTGACAGGTATACTGCAGCCGTAAATCCCACACCGGTATCCGTAAGTGACGAATCGACAATCTCTGAAAACGACCAAAAAGAAATTGTAACAGACGCTCCGGAGACAGATATAGTAAAATCGGATGAAATATCAAATGAAGACAGAATAGCTGTAACAGGTCCATATGGCGAGATTTCTCTGAATCTCCCAAACGGATGGACATATCAGATCTGTCCCCCAGGAGATGAAGCGCTCCCGATTGGCTTATATGGAATGCGCCTGAGACCTGACACACAGGAATCCGGATGGCTCGATTTAGTTTATACGGACAGCTTTGGAGTCTGCGGAACAGGCTTGTCAACTGAGCATCGGACCATTGCCGGTGACGACGCAGAGATAGGGACTTATGATGAACATGATCACTGGGATTATGTAGCCTTTGAAGGAAGAAACGACGGCATTATCGCGCAGACCGGCGCAGAGTGGATATCAGACGTAAAGGAGGAGTCTTTGGAAATCCTTGATACAATGTGCTTTGATCCAAATAAAACATCAGGCGCTGCCTATATTTATTCCTCCGAGGCAGAGTCAGATGAAATTGCCGTAATAATGGATCTGTCAAATATTTCAGGCACAGGCGCGACAATCCGCTTCCGGCAATATGAAGAGCGAAAAACGGGTGAACTCATCTACGGAGAGGGATACGCCATTTCCAGGCTTGAAAACGACGAATGGGCACCCGTTCCGCAGATTATAGATAATGGTGCCTTTCCTGACATCGGATATACAATCCCTGTCGGCGGCGAAGCCAAAATTGAAACAAACTGGGAATGGCTCTACGGCAGACTTCCTAAAGGAACCTATCGAATCAGCAAGACGATCCTGGATTCCTATGATAATGGCTATGATGAGTATGTGCTTTATGGGAAATTTCTGATTGGTGAATAACTCACAAGTCTCCTCAGACTAACGATTCTTCTGCCCAAACCGCAACTGAAAATTCGCTCTGATCGGTCCATATAATTCTCCCTCTGTTGTTCTCCTGTAGATCAATCCCTCTCCGCAGCTCCTGATCATGATAGGAATTCCTGCCGACCATTTCCTTCAGGACAACATGCTTAGCCTCTGTATGGTTGTGAAAATAATCGGCGATAGCTTTTTTACTCATACTTCCCACACATAAACGGGTCTTCAAGCCTTGTTTTGTGAGGATTGCATCTTGAAAAATAGTTATTCCGCCTGTGCCAAGCTGTTCGCAGCAGATAGTGATCTTTGTAGG
>JAFSXN010000100.1 GCA_017444015.1 Lachnospiraceae bacterium
CCCATGAATATCACCAATCCTTTCATGGACAGTTGCCAGAACCACCATTGTAAGACTTAAATCAACTTAGTATAAGTGGAACTTAGGAGGAGAGCCTGCAAGAGAAAAATCTACTTAAAGATCGAGGAAGTGGAATTTAACGTTACCATTCACGTCCTGCCTGTGAGTTGTATTCTGCTTATTGTTTTTTGAATACAGAAGTGTTAGAATAATTAAGTGTATGTAAACACGACGGAAATTATAGGGGTGTTTTTATCGGGAACGAATAAGCTCGTTTCCTGTATTTGCAAGCTGGAGGGAAAACATGGACGGATTCAGAGATCGATTTGGAAGCAGGTATGACAGAAATTCCGGAAGAAGTACGACAAGCAGCTCGAGCCGGGGCGGAATGGATCGTGGTGACAGAGGCTCTGTAGACAGAGATTTTGACTATGGCAACGGAGCCAGGAACGACTATCAGCCGCAGGACGACTATGGCAGCGGCAGCAGGCGGTCTTCCCAGTCTTCTATGGGCGGCGGCGGAATGGATGGCAGACAGCTTGATATCATCCGCGACTATTTCGACGAGGCCAAGGATGACAGCAAAGAGATCCTTCATGTAGTCGGCAATAATTCCAAGATGTTAGACCGCAGTCTGGATATCCTGGGTGAGTTAAAGGATAAGGCGGACCGGCCCGGGGATGCCAGGGTGGTAGATTTCAGCGCTCCGATCGCTTCCTTTGAAGAACTGTCTAAGAAGAACAAGGATGAAATCATCGGCGCGATCGCCGGGAACGCGGACCTGTTGAATCTTCTGAAGGAAGAGATCCAGAAGAATGCGGAAGCTATCGCGAATGTCCAGACGGCTGATACCAGTGAGAAGGATACGGCGGATAAGGAAGAGTTGGAGAAATATTTTGCCGATCTTACGGATCATGTCCATAAAGAAAACGTAAAGTGCTACCGTAATGTGGCGGGAGCCTTAGAGGAGCAGGAGAAAAAGACAGAAGAAAAGCTGGGCGGTCTCGGAATGATAAAGATCTTTTCGATCATTCAGCTGGCGCTGATCGTTGTAAACGTTGTTCTGTTAGCGCTGTATATTTTCCGGGTGATCTGACCGGGAGAGTTTACCTCTGCTTATGATCCTGACAAAATATACCAAAGCAATCAAATATAATCACATCGGAGCAATGCTGGTAACGGCATTGCTCGTTTTTGTACTCGTTCCGGGAATTCGGTTCAGGAATGACCTGAATAATCTTATTACGGTATTTATTAACGGAACAAGCGTCGGAGAGATCAACGATGCCTCTCTGGTGGAGGGAATGATCCGCGAAGCCAGAAAGCAGATCGCAAAGGAGTATGACGGACTTGTCCTGATCAACTATGAGGTAGTTCTCAGCGGTACCCGGGCGATTTTTGGAACCTTAAATGATGAGCAGACGATCATCAACAATATTTATCAGGTTTTCTCCGACAGCATCCAGAAGACCAAGGAGCCGGTTTACGAGGTCAAGATCAAAGAGCTGACCTTTAATCTCAGGACGACCGGGGAGGTTCTTGCGCTGTTAAATACGGTCAAGGCGCCCTATGATGAGGATGAGGATTTCAATATCCGGATCATAAGGGATCAGTCGAGAGAGCTGAACGTACTGACTACGGATATTAAAAAAGCGGAGGAGGGAATTCCTGAGACTTCGGAGGAGGGGTTTTCCTTCCCGATGGCCGGAGCTTATGAAAAGCTGGAGCAGATCTATGATACAGCGGAGAATCAGGATATTGAGACCGTCAACTTCGGGGTACAGAGCCTGAACTTCGGCGAGAATATCGAGATTGTCCAGGCGTACGCGGACCCGGATGATATTATTACTCTTGAGGAAGCGATCGAGCTTGTGACCAAAAAGTCCGAAAAGGAAAAGACCTATGAGGTCGCCTCAGGAGACGCGCTTTCTACGATAGCGGAGAAAAACGGCGTGACGGTGGCGGAGCTGATCGCGCTGAATCCCGATACCCTAAAGGACAGCAGCTCGACGATCATGATCGGGGATCTTTTAAAGGTAACTTCGCCTGAGCCGGAGCTTTCTATTATTCGGACGGATAAGGTCTATTATGAGGAGAATTACAACGCACCGGTAGAATATGTAGATAATGACGACTGGTATACGACCCAGAGCACCGTCATCAGAGAGCCGGTCGAGGGCTTTCGAAAGGTTGTCGCGGATATTACCTATAAGAATAATGAGCGGCAGAATGTCGATATCATCTACGAGGATGTTGTGATCGAGGCGGTCGCCAAGGTTGTTGAGCGGGGAACAAAGGCTCCGCCGACCTTCATCAAGCCGATTTCCGGCGGCAGACTGTCCTCGGGCTTCGGAAGACGTAAAGCGCCGAAGAAGGGTGCTTCTACCTATCATAAGGGCGTTGACTGGGCGACACCGATCGGGACCTCAGTGGTAGCTTCTTCGGGAGGAACCGTGATCCGGGCAGGCTGGGGAGCAGGTTATGGCTACTGTGTATACATCCAGCATCCCAATGGTATGGTGACACGTTACGGACATCTGAAGAAGGTTTTAGTCAAGGCCGGCCAGACCGTAAGGCAGGGGGAGAGGATCGCGCTTTCCGGAAATACCGGTGTCAGTACCGGACCGCATCTGCATTTTGAGATCCTTGTGAACGGCTCGCAGGTGAATCCGCTGAATTATCTTTAAATCAATTTACAAACAGAGGAAGCCGTGCTAATATTTAATGGCCGGAGTAAGTGATAAGGGGAACGGCGAACATACAGGGGTGTGAGTGAAGTGGAACAATATGTGATTGGCGGGGGGAATTCTCTGGTCGGCGAGATCGAGATCTGCGGAGCAAAGAACGCAGCGCTCGGGATACTTGCCGCGTCTTTGATGACCGATGATACGGTAACGGTGGAGAACCTTCCGGATGTCAGCGATACGAATGTACTGATCCAGGCGATGGAAAGTATCGGCGCAATCGTTGACAGGAAGGACAGGCATACCGTCCGGATCAATGCCGGGTCGATCAATTCTCTGGTTGTTGAATCCAATTATATTAAAAAGATCAGAGCGTCCTACTATATGCTGGGGGCGCTTCTTGGCAAATATAAAAATGCGTCCGTTGCGTTACCCGGAGGCTGCAATATCGGCTCGCGTCCGATCGATCAGCATACCAAGGGCTTTAAGGCGCTGGGGGCGAATGTAAAGATCTCTCATGGCCGTATTTCGGTAGAAGCGCAGAAGCTTACGGGAAACCATATCTATCTGGATGTTGTGACGGTGGGCGCGACGATCAATATCATGATGGCGGCGGCGCTTGCGGAGGGCAAGACGACGATCGAAAACGCCGCAAAGGAGCCGCATGTCGTTGACGTAGCAAACTTTTTGAACAGCATGGGTGCCAATATCAAGGGTGCCGGAACCGATATCATCCGTATCAAGGGCGTGGAAAAGCTCCATGGCACTACCTATTCGATCATTCCGGATCAGATCGAGGCAGGGACCTTTATGTTTGCCG
Organism: Lachnospiraceae bacterium; assembly: GCA_017444015.1. Taxonomy (GTDB): domain Bacteria; phylum Bacillota; class Clostridia; order Lachnospirales; family Lachnospiraceae; genus UBA2868. The sequence goes on from JAFSXN010000100.1 coordinate 3,505, forward strand.
CGGCAATCACCCGGGGCGATATTATGATAAAGAACGTGATCCCCAAGCACCTGGAATCCATCAGCTCGAAGCTTATTGAAATGGGCTGTGAGATCGAGGAGTTTGATGATCAGCTGAGAGTCGTTGCGGCAAAGCGCCTGAAGCAGACACATGTCAAGACGCTGCCCTATCCCGGCTTTCCGACGGATATGCAGCCGCAGATCGTAGCGGCGCTTGCCACCGCGGAGGGGACCAGTGTCGTAACGGAAAGTATTTTCGAGAACCGGTTCCGGTATGTCGATGAGCTGATCAAGATGGGCGCGCAGATCCGAGTGGAAGGCAATTCCGCTGTGATCGAGGGAGTCGGAAGACTGACGGGAGCTTCGATCCAGGCTCCGGATCTTCGGGCGGGAGCGGCTCTGGTACTGGCAGCGCTTGCCTCGGAGGGAGAATCCTCGATCGAGGACATTGTATACATAGAACGGGGCTATGAGGACTTTCATTTAAAGCTGAAGAGCCTCGGCGCGGATATTGATAAGGTAAACGGGGAGCGGGAGATACTTCGGAGTAAATTTAAGGTCGTATAAGAATCACTGAAGATTTTTTGCTGCTGCCCGGCAGTCAGTATTTTAAGCCGTAAAGCCCCTGTTCCCGGAAGGACCTACAACGCTTTCATTCAGCTGGTTCTTCCCGTAGGTCAGACCGGCATAGACCGTCTGTGTATTATAGAGCGCCGGCTCCGAGGTATCCTGACTTGCAACCTCTTCGAAAGCTCCTCTTAAAGAAAGAAGCAGATCTCTGGCGGCTAAAAGCTCCTCTACCCGTCTCATGACTGATGCTACCGAGATCTCCCGATTGATGAATACATACAGCCGCATAAGCGGAAATGCCAGCTCATACGAGTAGTTTAACGCCTGCAGAAGATCCTCAACGCAACGGCAGGCCAGCTGACAGTTTGTCTGATAATCCTCCATATTTCCCGCGTCGAAGGCGGTCAGCGCATCCTTGATATACTGATCGGCTATATCATATACCAAAACGATGATGCCGCTCGGATTCGCCTGTGAGATCTTCAATGTGTAGTCCTGAATCAATTCCTTTGTCATTTTCTTTACCCCTTATAATTGTTTTAATACTCAATTCCTGATATATCGGGAATTGAGTGCGCCGGATTTTGGGAGTTGTCCGACGAAGGAGCCATCTACCTTACAAAATCCGTGCGCATAGATTATTGCAGTAACTGCAGCGCCTGCTGCGGTGCCTCATTGGCCTGTGTCAGCATGGAAACTCCCGCCTGCGTCAAAACCTGAAGTCTTGTATATTCCACCATTTCCTCCGCCATATCCACATCCTTGATATTGGAGTAAGCCGCCGTCAGGTTTTCCTGATTTTCGGCAAGGCTGGTAATGGTCTCCTCCAGCCGGTTCTGCCAGGCACCAAGCTTAGAGCGGATATCCGAGACATAGGACAGAGCGTAATCCAGTTTAGCCATCGCATCCTTAGCCCCTTCCTCCGTCCTCATATCAATACTGTCCAGATGCATATTTTTCAGCGAAAGCTCCGGGATCGCAAGATTGATCTCCTGCCCCTCCAATGCTCCGGACTGGATCTTCATGCCGCCGATCCCGTTGATTTCCAGAGTAATACTTTTTGTCCCGGCCGCTATCGCGTTTTTCTCACAATCAAGTACCAGCTGCGAGCCATTCCGGTTTGTATATGTGATCCGGTTCATCGTAGTATTGTCTTCGGTAAGGTATTCTGTTATATCAAACGACCCTGTCCGGAATCCATCGGAAGCTGCCCTGGTCTGGTCTATGTTCAAGGTCCCGTCCGCATTGAACTCCAGAACATAATCTTTATCTGTCGGCAGCTTAGGACTGTAGGTTTCGACGGTCACGTACTTGCTGTTCACCGCATAGCCCTTCAGATCCTGCTCGCCGCTCAAAAGACCCTGTGTATTATAATGCGTATCACCCGAGATTCGGTTAATCTCCTTTAACAGCTGACCGACCTCCATCTGGATCGCATCCCGATCCTCTGTCGTATTGGTGCCGTTTGCCGCCTGAACGGAAAGCTCCTTCATCCGCTGAACCATATTCTGGACCTCGGCAAGAGCTCCCTCCGCTGTCTGTACGACATTGATCCCGTTGGATGCGTTCTGATTCGCCTTCTCCAGATTCGAAAGCTTCGAGTGCATTTTCGCGGAAAGCGCGTATCCTGCCGGGTTGTCCCTGGCGGATGTGATCTTATAGCCGCTGGTCATTTTGTCGGAGGATTTCGTAAAGCTCCGCTCGTTGGCCTGCAATACGCTGTTGGTGATCATTGCCTGAATATTTGGGTTTACTCGTACGCTCATCTTTTTCCTCGTTTCTTTCTATCTTCTGCTGAACACCTGATTTTTGTCCACGTTTTAATTTTTTTCAGGCTGTATTACACTGTCCGGTGTCTTATTGCAGCAGCTGCATTGCCATCTGCGGCAGCTCGTTACTCTGTGTCAGCATCGAAACGCCTGCCTGCGTCAAAATCTGAAGCTTCGTATACTCTACCATTTCCGCCGCCATATCCGTATCCCGGATCGTTGAGTACGAATTCGTCAGGTTCTCCTCCGAAACAGCCAGGTTGGAAAGCGTTGCCTCAAACCGGTTCTGATAGGCTCCGAGTCTGGAATTTACCTTGGATACATAAGAGAGCGCGGTATCGAGCCTGGCCATGGACTCCTTCGCCGCTTCGTCCGTGGTGACATCCAGCTTTCCGATCCCCATACTGTTTAAGGACAGACTCGGGATCTGTACCTCGATCTCCTGACCCTCGCTGCTGCCAACCTGGAAGATCATGCTGCCCTGACTGATGATGTCGAGATTGATCGTCTCTCCCTTTTTCAGGCTTTCCGTATAGTCCATCACAAGCTCGTTTCCATTTATATCGGAGTAGGTAAGGGTCTTGCTGAGATAGTCAAACGTAAAGTTTTCCGGCTTATTTTCCGGGAAGTTCGTCGGATCCACTACCTTTAATTTGCCATCTTCATCTTCCTCGACCTTAAAGGAGCGCTCAAAGCCTTCCATAGCGTGATTATTATAGGAGCTGAGCGTAATCCCGGTATCTAACTGCTTTGACCCGTCCGCTCCTGTTGTATACAGACTTCCCTTGACCCCGAGATCTCCGTTCAAAAGTTTCTGGCCGTTATATTCCGTCGCCTGAACGATATGCTCAATCTCTTCGGTCAGCTGGGTCATCTCCGCCTGCATCGCCTGGCGGTCGTCGTTGGTATTCGTTCCGTTCGCCGACTGGATCGAAAGCTCCTTGAGACGGTGGATCATATCCTTGATCTCGGTCATCGCCCCGTCCGCCGTCTGGATCGCGCTGACGGCACTTGTTGAGTTCTGCGTCGCTTTATCCAGGCTCTTCGTAACCGTATTCATCTTATTGGAAACAACCATTCCCACCGGATCATCCCCGGCAGTATTGATCTTATAACCGCTGGAGAGTTTTCCCGTAGCTTTGGAAAAAGCGCTTTCGTTCGCCTGGAGCATATTGCTCGCTCTCCACGATGTAACATTCGAATTTAACTTCATACCTTCCTCACTCTCTTATGCGCAGGCCCGCGTATGGAAGTTTTCCGGCTGAAGCCGGACGCGGGTCGCGCGGCGTGTAGGGGGTCACCCCTGCTCGATTCTTGTAACCACCGTAATAAAAGCCTTCGCGACCTCGTACAGCTCTCGGTTGTCCGTCCGGTGCTCTGACGTTCCTGCCGCCTGCGCGAAGCTGTTTAAGTTCAGAGACTTTGTATCAATGAAATTCAACTGCCCTGTTTCTCTGCTGTTTCCCGACAGTTCTCTACTTAATTCATCGGCTCTTTCGCTCAATCTCTTTAGTCCCTGCGGGTCATCTCCCGAAATAAATCCGGAAACCCGGTGCTCATCGACCGTGAATTTTGCGGCCAGCTTTCCATACCGCTCTGTTTCCATGGTCGCGGTGACCGTGCCGCTTTCCTCGCTGTCTGAAACCAGCCTCAGATTGATCGAGGTCCACTGTCCGTCGATCTCGACCGGGATCTCGTAATTTTCGTTTTCCGCTTGTTTCGCCGCGACACTTAACTCCTTATGCAAAAGGATCGTTTCTCTGAGATCAATAACATCCGTTATCTCTTCCGCCTGTTCATTTAAGAGAGCATCCGCTGCGCCCAGAGCCTCGATATACTTTTCTCCGGCATTCTCATAGCTGTCAAAATTTTCTGTCACATCGTCAAAGGCTTCCGCCAGCTTATCATAGAGGCTCTCCGAGTCCTGCCCTGTTTCCGCATCGCTTCCGGACCTTGTTCTCCTGGCCTGATCCATCAGTCTCCCAAAGGTACTTCCCCTGTTGTTCATAAGGACGTTTTCCGCCAGAACATTGTAGGTCGTCACGGGAACCCGGTTATCCCGAAGCGCCTCGATCACATCATCCCCGACCTCCGCTGCCTGCCTGCGCAAAGCAGCATCCTCTTCATAGGAGGCCTCCAGGTCCTCCGCCGTAAAAGTGTCACGCTCCTGATAGCTCCTTTCCACCCGGTCATACAGCTCGTCAAGGGTCGTATCCTCCGAAAGCTCATTGATCGCAAGGCTGTCCGGGGTCAGTTTATCAAGAATCTCTTCTGCCAGCTTTTCATTATAGCGAAGGCTCCCCCGATGAAGAGCGCTTTTTGCAAAGCCTGTCTCGATCTGCTCGGAGATCGAAGTCCCTTTGGTGATCACCCGCTCGAGTCCTCCGAATTCGTCGTCTACGGTATAGTCCATCCCCCCGGCCAATGCGCGGTTGCTTCTGGATGCGGACAAAAGATTCCGAAGGGTCAGCTCTCCGTTTTCATCCAGAACATTTCCCAAAAGCCTTCCGTCGCTTTTTTCGATCTGGCGAAACAGCCGGTACATCCCGATAAAAGCGTCCTTCTCATCCTCTGTCAGCTCTCCCTTCCGCTCCAGCCGAACAAGGAATCTCGAATACTTCTCCGTATCCTGCCCCGGCGATTTCTCCGCGTTCAGCCGGTTTTGCAGCGCAAAGATATTCTCGTCGATAGGATTGTCGCCGTTTCTAATCATTTCAAGAGTCTTTACGGGATTCATCAGGGAAATGACCTGCCGCAAGGCCTGGTCCGCCTCCCGTACCCGATCGATAGCCTCCGGATCAATCTTCATCTGCGCGTAACCCAATGCCCTGACAGCCCTTCTGTTCTCCTCGTTTGCCTCATACCCGTTATCGGAAAGAATCTCATCCACGTTTTGAAAGGCCTTCTGTATCGAATCGCCCATATCCCTTCTGGGAGCGGTCATCAGGCTTTCATAGGAGCTTTCCGCCCGCCGATACCTTTCGGAGATCGGCTGTGCCGCAGAAAGGATGCGCCTTGCGGTAAACTCTTCTCCCTCCGGATCGATCCCGGAAAGTGTTTCTAAGGGGATCGACCGCAGCGCCTGAAAAGCCGTCTCTGTCTGCTTATAGAGATCAAGTCTCGTATCGATCACATTGCCTTTTGCCGCCTCGTTTTCAAAAGCCTCTCCCTGCTTAACTAAAAGAGGTTCATAATACTCTTTTTCCGCTTCCTTTAGCTGCTCTACGAGCTCCGAAAGCGGCGCTGTTTCCAACGCTACCCCCTGGCGCAGAAGCCTGAGATTGGCTTCATAGGTCATAGCCAGTCTGGTTTCCTCAAGCTGCCGTCTGGCGGAAAGAAAGGCGGGATCCTCTGTGATTAAGGGTTTTTCGGTTCCATCTGTTATTTTATTTTCTTCGGCTAACAGGTTCCGCAGGTTCAGCTCTTCGCCCTTCCTTGTAACCTCGCTTACCGCCTCATCCGAGATCCCTTCCACCGCTTCTGAAAGCGCAAGAGCCTGTTCTGCCAGAGGCCGCCTGGTTGTGAGCGAAGCTGCGGAAGGACTCCTTCCATCGGCGATCCCGATAGCCATCGCTCCTGCCAACTGATCTTCCGAGAGCGGGAAAGACAGCTCCTTTATGGAATTCATACTGTGCAGGGCTTCGCCGGTCAGGGGTATTCCCTGTTCGATCAGCCACCGTGCGTGCTCCATCGTCTTTTCATCCGTGGGAAGTCCGGCAGCCTCAACGATCTGCTCCGCCTGCCCCTTCAGCTGCTCCCATTCGATCGTATCCGCCTTTTTTGCATAATATCCGTCACCAGACTGATAGTAGCCCTGGCTCTGCCTGCCTGCGCCTGCCCCGGCGCTGTGCTCTGCCCGGTAGAGATTATCTACGGAGGGTTCTAACTCATTTGTTACCATATATTTTACGGTCTGCTCGTTTAAATCCCCGATCTGACCTGCTTTATCCATCGCTTCCCGGATCCCCCGGACATTCTCCTCATTGACCGGAAGGTCTTTTTCCTTCAGAGCGTCCGAGATTTTCCCCGCAAGTCCCACATCACCGGTGATCTCCTGAAGCTCTTCGTCGGAGAGATCGTCGTTAAAGCCCTCGATCACCGTTCCCGATTCCGCCAGCTTCGCCTTCAGCTTGTCGAGCGCGGTAACCTGCTCCTCCATACTCATATCCGACATCGAATATCCGTTCTTTGCTGCTTCCGCAAAGTCCTCCTTCGACATAGTACTCGACATCACCGTCATCATATTTTTCTGGAGCGCCGTATCCAGATTCCCGGCCTCTGCCATCAGCTCATCCGCGCTTTTCAGCGGTTGTGCTCCATACGCTGCCATCGTATCCCCGCTGCCGGAGAGATCCAGAGAAAACCCCGATTGATTTGCTTTTTTCGGAGGCTGCGTCTTCTCCGCCTGTCTGGAATAGCTCTGATAAGCCCCTATTTCTCTTTCGCTGTTCTGATGAATATTCTGGGAACCCAGCTCGACCTTCATATGATGTACTCCTTATATCCTGCTATCCGCTAAAAAAATGACCTCTGACCGAAATCCTATAATCTGAATATCGGTCAAAAGTCATTTTTTCTTGAGAAGCATATTCACCGGTTTCACTCAGACAGATACAAAAATCAAACCGTCCCCTCATACAGAAGCTTGTCCCCGATATGTACCGGTTTGACTCCCACTTCTTTATTTTTATTAAAATTAAAACTCAGCATATATCCGGTTGTCAGCCCGAAGTGATCCAGATACTCGCTGATCTGCTTCTCTCCGTCAGCATTATACCGCTCGCCGCGCCAAATCTTTAATTCAATGATATACTGCTGTCCCAGATAGTCGATGATGACATCGATTCGCTTCTGGTCCCGGGTCTGTGCCTCGATATAGAAATTTCCGGTTCCGTTGATGATCGGCTTCAGATACAGCAGAAATAGTTCCCGCCCGTCCTTTTCCTTAAATTTGTCCTCTAAAGGTCCATAAATCTGATGATAGGCCGCAATAAACCGTTCCAGAATCAGCCGCACATTTAATTTTCCGTCTTCTACGAAAATATTTCTCTCCAGATCGCCTTCCTTTGTAAAAACATTATTTTTCAGGTCTTCATCGGATAGGAAGAGATTATAGAGCAGGGTTTCAAATATCCTGTTGGCAATCCTTATCGTATTATTCTCTTGTTTTATGAATCCATACATCTGCATTTGGACGTAAGCATCCTGCTGACCATTCCAGGACAAACGTTTACCTTCCATTAACATACTGTGTAAGGATGCCTTGATTTCCGGATAGTTTTCAAGCTTTGCCGTCAGCGATTTGAACAGCGGATTATTTTCAGAAAGAAGCAGCTTTACCGCTTCTTCAAAGCCCGCTTTTGTCCAGGCCTCTTCTGGATCCATAGTTTTACAAACCACTTCATCGATCAGCTGACAAAGCCGACTGACCAGGAAAGGGTAGCCATTGGTATATTCCCTGAGGAGCTTTGCGATCTCCCCTGTATTCATCCCCGTGTGGTGATCCGCCTCATATTCTTCAAGCATCCCACGTATCCCATCCCTGGAAAGACTCATATCAACTGTAAAATCCGCCGCTATGTTCCAGGGGCTATTTACCTTAGAAACCGCTTCATCACGGATTTTTGATTTCAGATACCTGATATCCGTTACTCCGGCAAGGATCACAGATTGAAACGCTGGGATCCCGTCTGCTTCCCGGCTGATATACCGATCTCTTAACAGGGAAAGGAAGTCCGGAAATACCTGGCTGTTAGATGCACTGTCCACTTCATCAACAAGCAGAACGATCGGTCTGTCGGAAACAGCACACCATTCGCCGAGCGTTAAAAATAACTCATCCATTTCTGCCCGTTTTTCCTGGCATTCTATATAGTTGTCGATCTGAACCTTGATTTTTTCCGGCATCAAGGCATATAGATCCGGATTTTTTTTAAACAGCCTGCAAAAAGCTCTGACAAAGGACTGCTCCTCAGCAAAATTTGCTTTTGTAATACTCTCAAAGCTAAGCCCAAGTACGATGTATTCCTTTTTCAGTGCCTGCTGAAGCGCCTTTAAGGTTGTCGTTTTCCCATACTGCCTCGCCCGGTTGATCGTAAAATAATATCCTGCGTCGACCATCGACTTGATCTCCGCAATTTTGTCGGAGATATCGACCATATAATGTTTTGAAGGTATGCAGACCGCTGTTGTGTTAAATTTTTTCAATTATATTTTTCTTCCTTATCAAAATAGTTTTTTATTTTCTTTACGGGTGAACATAAAATGCCGCTTGTCACGTTAAAGTCCCTTTGTTATAATAATTTAGAGATATCAAGAAGCTTTGCAGGCGCTTTTCTACTTGGGTTTATGCTGTAAAACCGCCTGCAGTTTAAAATCCATATTGGGTTATAACGCTTACCCGATCGATCATGATACGGGTTAAGGCGCGGTGTACCGCCCGAGGATGTTGGCGCATCAACGGGCAGGGTATGGCAAACGCACTGCCACACGATACAGGAATACCTGCGATACACACGCAGATCCATTGTAAACGATTCATTATTTGTTTACAAGAAGCTTTTATTAGGTTGTTTAGTGTATCTTCAGGAGGTTTATTTCTCATTCCGATCTTTCCGGCGGATGTCGAGTGGAGTTTGCTCGCATCCGCCTTTCTTGATTTCTCGCAAACGCTTTTCCGGGCGGGTATTTTTCTCGCCCGGAATGTTTGTGAGTTTTTCTTTACTGAATTTACTTTTGGAAAGGAGAAGTGTAGATGCGGAAAAAAAAGGGTAAGCTGGTAGTACTGTTTCTTGTGCTGTCGGTCATCTTCTGTGATGTGAGGGTTGTCAGAGCGGAGGAAGTTGGGGATTTTAGAGAATTAGTTGTGGAAGGTGATAAAGGTATTGCAGAGATTCCTGAACTTGAATCCGAGGAACTAGTCAATTTAGGTGGAATTGCTATAACAATGAAATGGTCTGACTATCAGAACAAATATAAAGCATTCATTTCAGATTCCCGTTGGTGTGATGGGGCCCCGTATGGATCAGGCCAAAAACCCAAACATCCTTATTCACAAAAATCTTCTGAATGTTCAGCTTATGCGCATGATTTCGTGAGTTATGTATTTGGGACTACAAATCACTTTGGAGGTGGCGATAAATATGGTGATTTGAGTGGAATATCCAGCGGTGATGTGATTACTATTAATAATGAGGGACATGTCTTTGTTGTTTTAGAGAGAAATGGAAATGATCTGTATACCGCTGAAGGAAATTATAATGAAACGATCGCCAAGGTTGGGTGGAATTATAAGATAGTAGATGGTTCCTTGTATTGTAATTTCTGTAAACCTACGAACGCATTACAGAAATTCGATGCAAGATATCATTTCGTCGATTTTTCTGATGGGCCGGAAGCTGAAAATGCTGCAGCCAGTTTTTCCAATATTCGTACAACCAAAGTAGAAGGTAACTCCGCAAGAGTAAATGCCACGATGACCTGGAGTGGGGATATAAAATATGTTGGAGTGGAATATGGCAAAAGCGGCAGTAATCTTGATAAACAGGAATGGGATTATGATGAATACGTTGTGGAGAATGAGTGGTTCGACCTTAAAGGGTTGTCCAGCAATACAAAGTATTATTATCGTTTTTTTGCCTGGACGAGTGGAAAGGCTCAGATTTTTTACAGCGATGTAAATAGTTTCACGACAGGTGCGGGTTCTACCATCATTAGTGGTGATTCCGACATAGAATTTTCCAGAGTCAGAGCCACAAGCATAGGTCAGACCTTTGCCAAGGTTGAGGTTCATATTGAATATGATGAGGAAGACTATGATGCCTCATATATTGGGGTAGAATATGGAACAAATAAGAATGCTCTCGCAGACGGAGACTACTACGTTCAGCATTCCGCACCGAAAAGTGATGAGTGGTTTGTTTTGGGGGAGGAAGGAGATATGGATCCTCTGGAGCCAGGTGTAACTTATTATTTTCGCTTTTTTACCTGGGAAGGTGGAAAGAAAAACCTGAAATACAGTAGTATCGGGAGCTTTACGACTATTTCCAAACCGGTTTTTTCCAATGTCCGAACTACGGAAATCGGAGCGACCTATGCTGTAGCAGCCGCTGCTATGACGTGGAAAGGCGACGATCTGGGGTTTGTGGGAGTTGATTACGGTACAAGCAGAAATAACCTTGAAAATCAGCAGACAACCTATAATAAAAATGTTCAGACAAATGTATCCTATATTCTGGAAAATTTGGAACCAAATACGACCTATTACTATCAATTTTTCGGAATATCCTGCGATAAAAATGTAGTCACCCGTGATGCGGCTATCTATAGCTTCACTACGGATAAGATGTCATACATGATTGATGCTGTTGCCAGTGAGGGGGGCAGTATAGATCCGGAGGGAGTTATTATTTTTGAGGAAGGCAATTCCAAGACGTTCCGTTTTTACTCGGATGAAGGATACGAGATTGAAGATGTGCTGGTGGATTCTGCGAGCGTAGGCAAAGTAGATTCTTATACTTTCAGCAACATTCATGCAAGTCATGAAATTCTGGTACTATTCAAACAGGTGGCTGTTGTTACACCAACCCCTGTTCCCGTATCTGATACGGTAATCTCGGTCGGAAGTACAGTCGGATCGGCTGGCGGAACAGTATCGGTTCCGATCAGCGTTGCTGGGAATCCGGGGATTGGCGGATTGGCTTTAACAGTAAGTTGTGATCCCTCCATGACGATAGCTTCCATAGAGAGGGGAGATGTCCTTGCATCGGGAACTTTTAATCCTGATGCCGGAACTGGACTTGTTCAGTGGTATACAATGCAGGATCCAGCAAGAGGAGATGGTGTACTGTTTACTCTTAAGCTTAACGTAAAAGCAGGAACGGCAAAGGGGAGCTATCCGGTAAGTGTGAATTATAAGGATGGAAGTAGAGCAAATATAACGGACGAAAACGGTAATACTCTATCAGTAAGTTTCCTTGCGGGGAGTGTTGCCATTGCGGACGGTGTAATGGGCGATATCACAGGAGACGGAGAGGTTGCTATGGGTGACGTGGTGAAGTTAGCAAGAGCAGTAGCTGGCAATCTGATTCTGACAGATGCAGAAAAAACATTGGCGGATGTAACAGGCGATGGGGATATAGCCATGGGTGATGTAGTGAAGCTTGCGCGCTTTGTAGCCGGCTCCTTAAAGTCCTTATAAAGGGGGTGAAAACTATGTTGAAATTATATCTGAAAAAAATTCTTGTAAGTATAGTACTTTTAAGTCTGCTCATACAGCCTTTTTATGCTTTCGCATCTGAGAATATCAGTAGCGAACAGGCAGGAACAGCTATAGTCACAGTTGATTCTGTTGAAGCAGATCCGGGTGATACGATAAATATTCCGGTGCGTATTACAACCAATCCAGGCTTTGCAGGTCTTTGCTTTGCCATATCCTGTCCCGATTCCCTGTCGTTATCAGGGATTACCGCAGGTGAGCTCTTAGCGGGGGGCAGTTTTACCGGGGATAAGAACAGCTCAGTTGTCCAGTGGTATGATCCCTATGCGGAGCAGAATATTACTGGAACAGGCATCTTATTTACATTAGCCTTTAAGGTGGGGGATAATGCTAAGGCCGGAAAGTACAAGGTCGAAGCCGGTCTTAAGGATGGGAAGGCATCAAATTTTACAAATATAGACTATAACAATGTTGCTGTAAGCTTTGAATCTGGCGAGGTTACAGTAAAAGGGACTGAGGATCCCACAAAAAAGCTTGTTGAGAGCATTGAGTTGGATACCTCATCGTTTGAACTTGAAATCGGCAAAGCAAGACAGATTAGTGCATCTGTATTGCCAAAGGATGCGGCAGACCCTTCGCTTACTTGGGAAAGTAATGACGAGACTATCGCGACAGTTTCTTCCGGGGGTCTGGTTACAGCGGTAGCGGATGGTACGGCGGTCATTACGGCAAAAGCCAACGACGGAAGCGGGAAATCCGCAGATTGTACAGTAACAGTAAAGACAAAGAAGACGGATAAGGTTCTGGTATCGAGTATTACATTTGCTGAATCTTCAATAAATCTTGCTTTGTATGAATCAAGGCAGCTTGTGGCTGCAGTTTTACCGGAAAATGCGGAAAATAAGGATATCACTTGGGAAAGCAGTGATCCTGATATTGTAAGCATAAATCAAAATGGGAGAATCGCCGGGCTGAAGACTGGGACAGCCAGGATTACGGTAACCGCAAAAGATGGAAGCGGTGTTTCAGGGAGTTGCGATGTGACGGTTGTTGAGGGTACGGCGGTAGAGTCCGGAACGCTTGATGGGGGATTATCCTGGAGGCTTTCGGGAAATGATTCGCTGGTGCTTATCATAAGCGGTAACGGGGCAATACCTGACTTTTATTCAACTAATCCCCAGCCTTGGACAGGTTCGAAGGATAAGATAGTATCAGCCGTGATCGAAGACGGGGTGACTTGCATAGGATATGAAACATTCAAAGGACTAGATAAACTTCAAGGCGTATTCATGGCTGATAGTATTACCAGAATAAAGATGGGAGCTTTTGAAAAATGTGTCGGGCTGACGGATGTTACTTTGTCTGAAGGATTGATCGAACTGAGCAGCTATGCATTCGGCTCGTGCAGTGAACTTGAAAGTGTTTATATTCCCAGGGGAATTCAGGAGATAGGTGAAAGGGCTTTTATATATTGCGATAATCTCAGAGCAATCTATTACGGAGGATCAAAACAGGAATGGTTTTCTCTTATATCGGGAATTGATCTTTACGGGGATGAGGATTGTGAGCTATACAAAGCGGGTCTGATCTATTATGCGACGGATTTGGGTGAGGTGGGTGAAAGAACTGTATTGCCTGACCTTTTGAACCATAATGATGATCTGACTGAAGCAAAAGAAAAAGAAACTACAGGACTCTTCGTTGCGAATCTAAAGACTTCTTATGAGTACACAGGCAGTCCTGTTGTGCCCGAGTTCAGAATTTATAATAATACGTCACTTCTTCGTGAGAAGAAGGATTATAAGGTATCATTTAAAAACAATACCAATGTGGGAACCGCTGATATTAAGCTGACCGGTGCAGGTGATTATAGCGGAACGGAAACCCTTCAGTTTAGAATTACACCTGTTAATCTTGAGGATAGTGGTGAGGTATTTGCCGAGTCGATAAAAAAAGGAAATACACAGAAGATCAATGTATACTGGCATGGGATGTTACTAAAGCAGAATAAGGACTATTCGTATTCTCTGACATCCGACGGAGGGCTTATTATAACCGGTCTTGGTAATTTTACAGGAAATTACGAGACAGATCCGGTGGAGAAAGGGTTTGTTTCAATAAGCAAGGCAAAAATTACAGTTTCGTCTGAAACATATACCGGCGAAGCAGTTGAGCCGACGATTTCTGTTAGAGATAATAGAAGCGGGAGAACTTTGGAGAAAGACAGGGATTATGCTGTAACCTGCATATCTAACGTTAATGCGGGAACAGCTACAGCCTATATTCGGGGACTTGAAGAAAACGGTTATACCGGCGTAGTTAAGAAGACCTTTAAGATAACAGCGGCAAAGCTTAAAAATGAAGATGTTATCGTGAATTATGAGACCGGGTATACAAAAGGGGGAGCAAAACCGGAACCATTGGTTTTCTTTAGTTCGGGTGACAGGACATGGTTATTAAGAGAGGGTGTTGATTATACCTTGAGCTATAAAAACAATAAGAATATAAGTCAGCCGATTGCGTCTGTACAAGTGAAAGGAACCGGAAATTATACAGGTTCGATCACTAAGAATTTCACTGTCCGGCAAACTAGCCTTAAGGATTTGACTGCGTATTGTCAGAATGTTGTATATGACCCGACAAAGACAGGTAAGTATTATCAGATCCTGCCAAGTCTCATTGATAAGGATGGGAAACTTCTTCAAAACGGAAAAGATTTTAGGATCACTTCCTACACAATGACAGACATAGATACGTATGAAGAGATAGAATTGACGGCAGGAACACCTGCAAATAAATTTGAGCTTTATAGTGACATAACCATAAATATAGAGGGTATTGGCGGATACAGCGGTAAAGGTACATTATCCTATTATATTGTTGAAGACAGCGGTTTTGTAAACCTGGCAAAGGCAAGAATTGATAAAATTCCTGTTCAGAGCTATACAGGATCAGTGGTGAAACCAGAGGTGACAGTAGCCGGGGTGGATAGAAGTTCTTTTAATCTGAAATATTATAATAACGTGCATAAGGGTACTGCTACTGTTTATGTTGCAGGGGATCATGATGCAACGCTTGGTATAAAGGCACTTACTTTCAAGATCACCGCAAAAAAGTTTAAGTTTTGACATAGTACCATTAGTCTTTGAATAGATTTTTTTGGCGCTCAGTTAAAGGATTCTTTATGCTTTTATTCTGAGTTTGGTGTTGGAATGAGGCTTTTGCTGGATTATGTCGGCTGTAGCTGCTCGATCTGTCATGTATCTGACCGTGGCGGAGTGAATGGCTGCAGCTGACTATTATCATGCATTGTTTTGAAATACAGGAGCCAGCATAAAAACTGATATTTTCTTTTCCTGTATATTTCTGGATTGTGCCATGATAGCGTTTCTGATATACTAGAATATATAGATTTAGACTTTCGGAATATTATCTGTTTTAAGGTACGTTGCCTGACTCATTGCTCACGGGAATAAAGGGACGATTGTCTCGAAATGGATGCTTAAAACAAAAACGCAAATTGTCAAAGAGGAGGATTACAATGGCTTTTAAATGCAGGAGATCGGTTATCTGTCTGGTGTTGTTCCTTGGAATAGCGTTCTGCTTTCCGGTGTATACAGATGCTTCTGAAAGTGTTCTGATAAGCCGGGATGAAGAGTTTATAACTACAGAGGAACCAGAAGTTATGTATGAGGATGCTCTTTTAGAGGGATACCTGAATCAGCTCGTGAAGGAGAAAGCGCCGGATAAAGAAGAAATGGCATCTTTAGGTAATTCAACGAGGAAGCAATTACTAAGTGCCATAAACCAATATCTTTACGATTTTCTTACTGAAAAGATAACTCTGGTCGCCAATGGAGAGGTCGATTCTGCGATATTTGAGACTGGGTATATTGACTTATCAGCCTATACTGACAAAACTGTGTTCACTAAAGAGGAGCTGGATACAACAGACCTGAACAGTCAGGAGGCAATGCAGGAAGCTTTGAGCAGTGCCGGGATAGATGTTGACAAGCTGTTCTCCGCGCTTCTTTCCGATCATCCTTATGAACTGTACTGGTTCGATAAAACAGCGGGATTTGGCTATGCTTACAGTGTAAAATCATCTGTTGAAGAAGATCAACTTCATATTCAAAGTGTATCTTACAGATTCACAATGTCTGTTTCCGCTGATTACAGTAAAACTGGGTCTGAGGGGACCTCGGATATCAATACCGCAAAAACAGGGATGGCTTTGAAGACGGTTGAACGGGCACAGGCAGTTGTAAACAGCGCGGTAACCGAAGGCTGCGCCTCAGATTATGATAAGCTCAAATATTATAAAGAATATATCTGTGGTGAGGTTTCTTACGATTACGATGCGGCAAAAGGAAACATAAGCTATGGAGATCCATGGCAGGTGATTTCCGTATTTGACAGCGATGCTTCTACAAATGTCGTTTGTGAGGGATACTCCAAAGCTTTTAAAATGCTCTGCGATCTTTCGTCTTTTACTTATCAGGAGTTAGATTGTTATCTTATGACCGGAAATATGTCAGTAAACGGATCCGGTGAAGCGCATATGTGGAATGTAGTGCATATGGATGATGATAAGAACTATCTTGTGGATGTAACAAACTGTGACACTGGCTATGATGTAGAGGATAATCGTTTGTTTATGGTTGGATATACCACGACTGACAGCTCAGGATATTCTGTATACAGAGATAAGCTGTTTTTGGGGAATGCTTATACGATACCGGACACAGTAGCTTATGTTTACGATCAAGGGTGTCTTTCTGAGTTTACGGTGAAAGAGCGGGAGATCAGCTCCTCCAATTATTCCAGATCTGTTGTTAACGTAACCGTGACCCTCGATGAGAATGGAGGAATATGCGATATAAAAAGCCTGACAGTACAGTACGGTTCTACCTACGGGGGACTGCCCGTACCAATAAGAGAGGGCTGCTCTTTTGCCGGATGGTTTACCGAAAAGGAAGGAGGGACCAGAGTACTGAGTTCCACAAAGGTTACTAATCTACAGGCACATACCCTTTATGCTCACTGGGCAGACGCTTCTGATGTGAATACAGGTGATTTGACTTTTCGAGGAGAGGATTTCTGGGTTGACGACTGCGGATATAAGATCCTGACTGAGAATACGGTTTCATTTGTAAATGGGCTGAGATTGGAAAGAGCTAAAGTAACGATTCCTTCCAAGGTTACTTATGATGGAAAAGGATATACTGTGGTATCAATAGGAGGTGCAGCTTTCAGCTACGAGGCTGAATGGGCGCTGAGAGCAGACAACGAATGGCTTGAGGAGGTCATTATACCGGATACAGTGATCGAGACCGAGGACCTTATCAATAGCAACTGGAATTACCATGGGGCGTTTTCGAGCTGTGTAAATCTGAAAAAGGTTAGTCTGTCGGGAGCATTACAGAAAATAGGATCAATGTCTTTCGCTTACTGCGGGAAGTTAGAAATGATAGAGCTGCCTGATTCCATCATAGAAATCGGTGCCAATGCGTTCGAAGGATCTGGCCTTACAAAAATAAACGTACCTGCAAAATGTAAAAATGTCGTGGGGCTTTTATTCGCAGATCAGTTAAAAGAGATAAATGTGGATACGGATAACAAGACATATTATTCCGTAGACGGCGTTCTATACAAGTATAGAGACGATTTTGATCCGAATATAACTTCATCGTTATTTATCTATCCGCCAGCCAGAGAAGCGGAAGTGTTCAGTGTTCCTGAAGGAACGAAGACGATCGGCATAAACAGTTTTTTCAACAATACTTATCTTAAAAAAGTAATCCTTCCTGGATCACTGGAGAAGGACAGCTTATTTGAAGGTGTCATGCGGAATGGCGTAGCAGCTACATATAATGTATTCCAGGGGTCGGCCATCGAAGAGATCAGTATCGTATCCGATAACAGCTACTATACCTCAAAGGACGGAGTACTTTACAGCAAGGATATGAAAACTCTTGTGGCATATCCACCCGCAAAAAAAGATAAGATCTTTTTTGTGCCGGGGATGGTTGAAAGACTTGGAGGCTTCAATGATAACGAAATCCTTGAAGAATTATATATTCCAGCCAGCGTTAATTACATATTGGACGGCAGTACTACAAACATGAAAAATCTTAAAAAACTTGTATTTGCTGAAAAATCCGTTCTTGAAATGCTTACAAGTTATATGACATTAAACAATTTTGTCATAACAGATATTTGTATCCCGGCAAACGTTAAAAGCTACAATGGATGGCAGGTCTTATGTGGAAACAAACTGGAAAAGATATACTTTGCGAAAGGAGCAGTATGGAACGCCACAGAAACAAAGGATCTCGCAAGCCATTTTCCAAATTCCGACAGCTATACAATATACGGCCACGGAACAGCCAACGGTCTGCCGGAGCTTGTAAATGCACTAAAGCAGAGCAAGCCGGGGGTAGAATATGTTGATGTCGATAAGACACAGATCGGTGAGCTTCTCGGTCTTACCTTTGAAGATACTGTTATCAAGCTTGAAAAGGGCGAACAAAAGAATGCGGGAGTATATGAATATCCTTATCATATAGATGGCGTTTCTTTGAAATACGAAACCAGCGATCCCAAAGTAGCAGCTGTGGACGAAGAGGGCAATATTGAAGCAAAAGGCAGAGGCGTATGCTATATTACGGTCAGTACCTCCGAAGGAAAAGGTGAATATGCGAGATGCCTGGTCGAAGTTGAAGGCGGGAGCTATGTCGGCGACCCTTATACATGGATAATAGATGAAACGACAGGAAAGAAACAGTATGTGAACAGCGAGGGTGAAATAGTAAAAGCTCAGAAGTATAAAGTGACTATACCCGAGGAGACTGCCGGAACTTATTATTTTGATGAACAAGGATATATGGCAACAGGTCTTGTTAAGATCACAGGTAAAGTGACTTACTATGCGGATGAGACAAGCGGCAGGCTTCAAACAGGCTTTAAGAAAGATTCGGAAGGAAAGCTTTACTATTTCGATCCTGGCACATTAGAGGTTAGGACAGGTTCTGATACAGAGCTCTCTATTATCGGGGAGAATTATTATGTGATCGGAGCAGATGGTATTATTACAACCTCGGCGTCGGAAAGCGGTTATACACAGGATGAGAAGAGCGGTTTTTACATCAATAAGGATGGTGAGGCAGCGGTAGCAAAGCTCTTTAAGATTGGCAAAAAGCAGTATTTAGCTGATGCTCACGGCAGGATGGTAACATACGCTGATACTGTAAATGGAAAAATCACAATAGCAGGTCAGACATATACGGTCGACAAGGATACTAATGAAGCAGCGTTTGATAGGATTTACGTGTACAACGGTCATGAAGTTGAGTGGGGCAGGTTCGATACGGAAGCCAAGAGTGTAACCGTGATCTTTAAAGTAACTTATGAAGTTAAGGAGGAAGGAAAAGCTGATACAACGGAGACAATAAATTCTGACCCTGTAATTGCCGCTACATCAGATACATCTGAAAATGTCAGAAAGCTTTATACAGCGACCTATACAACACTTGATATTGAAAAGGACGCAATTACGGCAGAAAAAGTATTTGATACTGAATCTGGGAAGTCAGAGGAATATGCTATTAAAGGCAAACCTAAGTTCAGCTGGCCGATAAGTATTAAGCCTGATTCCGAAAATGTTTCAGTAACTGTAACGGCCGAGTATACTGTAGCCGAGGATGGGCAGGTCAGGATGCAAAGCTTTCCGGATTTGCAGTTGGTAACTGCGGTTAAAGGCAATCTGACAGATAATAAGCAATATTATAAAGCAGTTTATATTGGCCTTGACGGGAAAGAATATACTGGCGAATGGTGGTACAATTCAGAGACAGGGAAGCACGAGGGAAGTGAAGAGGAGGTTATAGCGACTACCTGGAATTTGTTCTACATTGGTGGAGATAACAGTATTGATGATGACGGTGATAAGATCCCTGACAGGAAACAGAAGAAATATACAGTTAGTAACAAAGATTTAAAGGCTGACGATTCGAATGAATTCTTTAAAGCCCATATTGAGAATGGAGTCATAACTGTATCATATTTAGGAGCAGAGAATGAAAAAGCTGCTAAAAAGGCAATAGGTACGAAGTATACGACTTTCCATTTTGCCGAAACAGCGGAAGGAAACAGTGATCTCGGCAAAGTGGATTTTACAGTGCCTGTAGAGTTTGTTGTACCCACTCTTAAGATTGATTCAACGAACGCAATGATCTTTCCTAAAAAGACTGGCGGAACAAATGTAACCATAAAAGTACTCTATATGGCTGAAAGCGGAATCTATGAGCCGCTTCAGATCACAGAAGAGGATGTGCTCTCTTTTGGGAACTATAAATATGATCCGAAAGTGAATCCTGCCGGAAATCTTATTTCAATAGAAAACGGAGAGATTACGCTGCTAAATGTAAACACAGCCATAAGCGGCGGTATAAGTATAAAGAAGTCCAATTGGATATACGCCCTTAATAACCTGAAATTTAATGTGAAGGAAAGTAAAAAGCATGTGGTCAATACGGGCTTTCCAAAGAATACTGTCATTATTAACAAAAAGGCTGTGCTCAAGAACGACGAGGGCAAGGAGGATTATCTTGCATATTATGTAAGGCCAACTGTAGACGGAATGAGTATAAGCGAGTGGATAAAAAGCGGAAAGACGAATATTGATAATGGTGAGGAACAGAGCAGATTTTCATTTGTTGTCGATGAAAAGGCATCAAAGAAAGCGGTCGAAGCGGGTATCTTTACATATGATAAAGAATCAGAGGACTTTGATCCCGATACAGTGATTGTCAAATATCAGCCCGGTGCTAAGGGGAGCTATACTGTTAGATTTTTAGCAAAGGATGCTGATGATATGAAAGGCAGTTTTAATGGAACCGTTTCGCTTGTCATAAAAATCAGCGAAAAGGGACTTGAAGCAGCTGACAAGGCAGCGACAGTGAAGATTCAGAGAAAGCTTGATGTTGTGACAAAGGCATCGATGATCCTTGTGCCGACGCTCAAAGAAATAAGTGGAACAATAGTCAGTGCATCCCTTAAAGATGGAGGTCCAACAACTGTCGCCAGAAACCGCGAAGATAAAGAACGAAAATCTCTGTTCGTAACAGAGTATGATCATGAGACCGGGAACATTGAAATAAGTCACAATCCAGAGGCAGCGGATTTCACAGCGGCTGATTTTAAAACTAAGTACAATATGACGCTGATTCTCGCAATCCTGGTAAATGATATCGACCAAAATAAAGATGTTGGCAATACGCTGATTTCTGTGCCTGTGGAACTTAAGAATATCGAGCTTCAGAAAACAACCCCTATAGTAAGAACCGCGGATGTTGTAGCAAACGGAAATATTGTTACAGCCAATATCGTAAGCTTATATAAGGACAAAGCGAAAGCAACTCACGTGCTGCTGCCTGACACCGAAAAGACAGCAAGCGGAGCAGATTTAACCAGGGAAACAGAAAATGGTGAGGAATATACTGTATACAAGGTAACAGCATCAGATGGAAAAGAAGTCAGGTTCGTAAAGGATTCAGTAAGAGCAGGAGAAGATGGGACTATAAGCCTACAGCTTGATACTAGCAGTATGACAAAAAAATCCGATACCTTGAAAGTAACTATTGAATATCCTTGTGGGGTGATAAAAAAGAATATAAGCATAAAAGTCAGAAAGTCATAATGCATTTTAAAAATCAATGATAACTGTTCAGTTGCCCTGGGTAGTTACATTATTGATCCTCCTTAAAATAAATATAAGAAAGGGGCACGGCGCAGTTTGCCGTGCCTTTCTTTGCACTACTTTCAAAAGACAGCCCCCAAAATTGAGCCAGTTTTAGACAGAATAAACAAAAACACCTGTTACCATACGGCTCGGGAAAAATAAAATATCATATGTAATTATACAACTCTCACAAAGATCAAAAACCTGTCAAAAAGCGCTTTACAAAATGGTTTTCTGTGCCTATAATCATCTCACGATCAATTCAAGACAACATCTTTGTTTCTGTTTTGGAAACCACATAGAGATTTTTCTTTGATCATATTATCTATAATTCAAAAGACGAAGTTACTTTTTCCGCCTGCCCGGCGGAATCTGAATTGATCCAATCACAGTTCGATATTCAAAAACGTACTAACAATGATAAGTGTAGGAAACGAATGTATTTAATTCGTTTACGATAGTATTTCAGATTGGCGCAAATCATTTATTTTGAACCCTGGAGGTAATAGTTTGGAGCTTCGGTTTATTTTCTTACTCGTTTTAAGTCTGGCAGCAGCCATTATGGATATTCTGTCCTATAAAATCAGTAATTATCTGATCCTTACGGGGATCCTTTCGGGTTTAGGCTTTTCTTTCATTGCAACAGGGATGCAGGGACTTTCCGGTTCTTTTGCGGGCCTCTGCATCCCCCTCCTTTCAATGTTTGTTTTTTACCGGCTCGGGTTATTCGGAGCCGGAGATCTGAAGCTCTTTTCTATGATCGGGGCGTTTGTCGGACCGGGGGATGTTGTGCTTGTGATGGCGGTTTCCTTTTTAGCAGGCGCCTTCTTAGGTCTGATCAAGATCTTAGCTCTGGAACGAAGAAAGGGGCTTCATAAGATCCGTTTCGCGGTACCGACCTTCTTCGGAGTTCTGATCTATATAGGAGGCTTTCTATGAGGCTTACACTCTGCGGAGGCGAAAGCTATATCAAACGTCTGGCGGATTATATCAGAAATGCCGGCCGCTATGAGATTTCAATATTTACGGAGGCTTCCGCGTTTGTAAATCATATGGAGGGCAGACGGCGAAATGAGATCGGAGACAGTACTGCTGATAAGGACAGGGAGCGGTTTCTGATCGAAGAGAGCTTTTTAACAGCCATAGGGAACGGGGAAAATATCCGTAACCGGGCAGACACAATTTTTGCCGGGCTTTCCGCGGACAGGGTTTACTGTCTGACAGAGCAGAGGGAAAAGGACGGTCTGCGGGAGGGAAGGATCAACTATCTCTATCAATTCCAGTCGGCGGAAATACTGCTTTCAAGACTGCAACCCGCTTCTTCCAAACCTCTGAAACAGCAGGAAGAGCCGCTCTCTGAACCAGGCCTTTCCGATATCGGAGCTGTCCAAGCTGCCGAAGCTGCCAGGAGTAACCGGGCGGATACAGCGCAGCAGCTGATCGAGGAGGTAAGGACTGAGTTGGAGATCCTTCCGGGGATCAGTGACGAAGCGGTTTATGAGTATATTGACAGCGCGATCGCAAAGCGCGAAAAGAAACAGAAAATATCTCTGAAGGGAAAGCCGGAGCTTAGGAAAGACATCTTCAATTCGATCCGGAGACTGGATGTTCTGCAGAATTATATCGACGACGATTCTGTTACGGAGATTATGGTGAACGGGCTGCACAGTATTTTTGTCGAGAAGGAAGGACGGCTTTTGGATACCGGAAGGGCTTTTTCCTCCAAAGAGCGGCTCGGGGATATCATTCAGCAGATCGTGGCAGGGGCGAATCGTACCGTCAATACCGCTTCCCCGATCGTTGACGCAAGATTGCCGGATGGCGCAAGGGTCAACGTGGTTTTAGATCCCATCGCTGTAAACGGCCCGATCCTTACGATCCGGCGGTTTCCGAAGACTCCGATCACCGATCGGATGCTGCTTGAAAAGGGAAGCGTTACGGAGGAGCTGCTCACATTTCTGCAAAAGCTCGTAGCCGCAAAGTATAACATCATTATCAGCGGCGGGACCGGCTCCGGTAAGACAACCTTTTTGAATGTCTTATCGGAGTACATCCCGAAAACGGAGCGGATCATCACGATCGAGGACAGCGCGGAGCTGCAGATAAGGGGGATCGAGAATCTGGTCAGGCTGGAAACCCGAAACGCCAACGTAGAGGGCTGTAAACCCATCACGATTCGGGATCTGATCAAAGCATCGCTTCGTATGCGTCCGGACCGTGTCGTGGTGGGAGAGGTACGGGGAGAGGAAGCTATCGATATGCTCCAGGCGATGAATGTCGGGATGGACGGCTCCCTTTCCACGATCCACGCCAACAGCGCAAAGGATGCGATCCTGCGGTTAGAGGCAATGATGCTGCTGTCAACGGAGGTACCCATTGCAGCGATCCGCAGCCAGATCGCATCCGGAGTCGATCTGATCGTCCAGCTTGGGAGACTCAGGGATAAGAGCAGGCATCTTTTAGAGGTGATCGAGGTCCTGGGCTATGACGGTAAGGACGTTTTAACGCAGGCATTATATTCGTTCAGAGAGGAGGGAGAAAGCGAAAATGGAAGGATAATCGGTTCGATCCTCCGGGAAAATGAGCTGTTCCACAGGGAGAAGCTGTATAAGGCGGGAATCGCGGTATGAATTATTCGGTCTATAAGTTGAGTCCCAGGGAGACTTTGCAGCTGTTTCTTATCTTTGTGTTATTGGACGGGCTGCTTTCGTTTCTGTTCTATGATTCTCCGATTGCGTTTGTTCTTTTGCTTCCGACAGCCGGCCTGTATATCGGAAGAAAGCGAGATGAGCTGATCCGGCGAAGAGGGAAAGAGCTTCGAAAGGAGTTCAGAGATCTGATCTTAGCGGTTTCTACGGCGCTCAGCGCGGGCTATTCCATAGAGAATTCCTTTCGGGAGGCCTATAAGGATGTTTCAGGTCTTTATGGTGAGAATTCACTGATGTGCAGGGAACTGAAGGGCTTTTTCCGGCAGATCGAGATCGGTGTTTCGCTGGAAAGGGTATTGTATGAGTTTTCGGAACGGGCAGGAATCGATGAGATCAGGGATTTTGCGGAGATCTTCAGCCTTGCGAAGAGAAACGGCGGAGATTTTTCCGAAATGATCCAGAAGACCGTCAGCATCCTGAGCGGGCAGGAGGAGACCGAGAGGGAGATCGAGGTACTTTTAAGCGGTAAAAAGCTGGAGCAGAAGATCATGGGGGTCATTCCGTTAATCATAATTCTTTACCTGAGGTTCAGTACCGGCGGATTTCTGGATACGCTGTACCATAATATAACGGGGGTTATTATTATGTCAGTCTGTCTTGTGATCTATGTATTATCCTATCTGCTTGCGGAAAGGATCGCGGCGATCAAGGTTTAGTAAAGGCGACTGCTTCGGTTGACAGGCAGATACAAGCAGAGAGAGGAAGCGGATGAAGAGATCCCGGTTAAAAAGTCTGAATACGAAGGAAACGGAGGCGGAGCTGCGATGCCTGTATCCCTATGCTGATCCCGAAAAACAAATAGAGGCTTTCTATAAAAGGAAGCTAAAGCATTTTCTTCTGGCTGTGTTTGGGGCGATCGTTCTCGCGGTCTGTTCGGCAGCAGGGCAACAGGCCTCGAAAGAACTGATGAGCGGCAACCTCATAAAACGGGAGGGTTACGAGGGAGATCCGAAAACGGTGGAGCTGTTTGCGTTGAACGGGTATACCGGAGAAGAGGAGAGGATCGAGGTCAGGGTTCAGGAAAAACGCTATAGTGACGAGATTCTGGACGAGATGCTGTATTCGCTGGAGGAGAAGGTACCGGGACTTCTTCTGGGAGAGAATACTTCAGCGGATGCGATTGGCAAGGACCTGACTTTTACCGGCAGTTTTTCGGATTATCCGTTTGCGGTGAGCTATAAAACAGATCACCCGTTACTTCTTTCATCCGATGGTGTGCTCCATAAGGATAAGCTCGCGGAGCAGGAAAACGTCCGGGACGGAATCCCTGTTCGGGTAAATATGACGCTTACCTGCGAGGATTACAGGGGAGAGATCAGCTTCTATGTAAGGCTTGTTTTACAGGAAGAGGAGAGAGATCGATCTTTTAAAGAGGTTGTGAATGACGCGATTTCCAAGGCTTCGGAGGAAAGCAGGGAGGAGGATTATCTGAGGCTGCCGGAAAAATTGAATGAAACACCGGTCAGTTATAGGGAAACTCCTTCGAAGGAGCCGTTTCTGATCCTTGTAATCGGGCTTGTCGCAGCGATCCTGCTTTATAAAAGAGAGGATGATAATCTGAAGGAGCAGGTGAAGAAACGGAACAAGCAGCTTCTTGAGGACTATCCGATGATCGTAAATAAGTTCGCCTTATTCTATAGTGTAGGCATGACGACAAAGGGAATTTTTCTAAAGTTGTGTAGAGACTATGAAGAGACAAAAAGGAGAAAAAACGGTCCGGGCTTCCGCTATGTTTATGAGGAAATGCTTCTGACCAGAGCGAAAATGGAGGAGGGAATCGGAGAGATTGCTGCCTATGAGGACTTTGCAAGACGCTGCAAGCATCCGAAATACAGGCAGTTGGTCAACCTGATGGAACAGGCTGTAAGCAAGGGAAAAAGTGATATTTCCATGACTCTTTCGAAGGAGATACAAAGGGCATTTGCCGAGCGGAAGAACCATGCGAAGGAGTTGGGCGAGGAGGCCGGTACGAAATTGCTGCTGCCGATGTTTCTTATGCTGCTTGTGGTCATCATAGTGATCATGGTTCCCGCGTTCCTTGCGTTTCAAATTTAATAACGTAAGCTATTTAATAATGTTGGGTATAACGTTTTTGGAGTTGGGTATTCTACTATGGAAAGGAGAAGGTTATGAGTAAAGTATGGAGTGAAGCAAAGCGGTTTATCAAAGAAGAGGATGCGATCGGTACCGTAGAAATGATCCTGATCTTAGTGGTTCTGATCGGCTTAGTGATCGTATTCCGGGACCAGCTGACGACATTGGTGAATGGGATCTTCCAGAGAATAGCGACAGACAGCGCCGCCGTCTGAGAATGAGGAATTATAACTACGTGAAATTAACGGTGTTATCGTATCTGATCGGAAGAACCGGGCGGGCGCGGTCGGAAAAACCTGCGGAGATCACTGTTTTTCTGTCACTGATGCTGTCGGTCTTACTTTCCTTTATCTATGTTCTGATCCGGGGGAGCAGGCTGGAGGCTTCGAAGTATAAGATTGAGTCTGCGATGGATGCGGGATTAACCTCCTGCCTGTCCGAATACAGCAAGGAGCTGTATGACCGGTTTGACCTGCTGTATATTGACACGGCTTACCGGAGCGAGGAGGGAGGGATTGATCGTCTTTCAGAGCATTTGTCGGCGTATGTTGAAGAAAACCTGAGGGACAATCAAAGCGGACTGGTCAGGGTATCTCTGATGGATACGAGGATCACTGAGGTTGAGTTAGCAAGTGATCATGAGGGAGGAGACATAATGAAACAGGCGGTATCTTATATAGAAGACTTCGGAGAGACAAAATATACGGAGATCCTGGATAAAAACAGCGGGGATCCTGATTTTGACCCAAAGAAGCATAAAGATTTTCTCAGGGAATGGGATGAACATCTGGCAGAGCTTAGAAATGTGGGACTAGGTGGAAATCCAGCTGAGAGAGTCCGGGAAATGAGCTATGACAGGCAGTATCTTTTGCTGCAGGGAACCTCGGGCAGTCTGTATAAGCTGAACTATTCCGATGTACCTTCGAAAAGACAGCTGGAGAAGGGCTCTCACATTGGAAGCAGCAGCGCAAATATCAATTCGCATACAGATAATGATATCTTTGTGGAATATCTGATGCAGAAGCTCGGCTGCTATACCGAGGACGCCGGCGAGCAGGCTCTGCGGTGCGAGCTGGAGTATATGCTGTTCGGAAAGCTCTCGGATAAGGAAAATCTGGAGGAGGTCTTCGATGCGCTGCTATCTCACAGAGAGGAGATCAACCGGCGAATCTTTGAAAACAGTCCGGATATGATCGAGGAGGCGGAGCGAATCGCAAAGGATTCTCTTCCCGAGGATAAGCAAGATGAACGGTGGCGGTTAATAAATGCTGTCAAATATGCCTGGGTCTATGCCGAAGCCTTTATCGAAGTGAATCGTATGCTTTGCGGAGGGCAATGCTCTACAAAACCGCTTCGAAGCTGTGTGATTTTACCTGTTGACGAGCTTTTGCGGTTTCCGGAGTATCTGGGAGGAGACGGGGGAAAGGGACTGACCTACAAGGAATATCTGGGATTAATGTTAAGGAAATGCTCCGTATCGGAAAACCGGAAAAGATTTATGGACATCGTGGAAATGGATATACGAAGAAAGGAAAATGATCTTTTCAGAATCGACCGGTGCGTAGAGTATATTCAGGCGGAATGCTTTTTCCAGTGCGGGTACGGACTTGAAAAACGGATCCAAAGAGCAGCTGCCTATTAAAGTTAAAAAATCAGGAAGGACAGGCACGGATCATAAAAAAGCAATGGACATGCAGACGGGAAGATATCTGAAAAAAGGAAGTCTTACGATAGAGACGGCGCTTGTCCTGCCCCTGTTTTTATTTGGAATCCTCACATTATTCAGCCTGCTTTCAGCGCTTCGTTTTACAGTGGCATTGGAAGGGGCGCTTCGGACAGAGGCCAAACAGCTTTCGGAGGCTGTTTATGAGTCCGGGGGACAGGCCTTACTGAACGAAGCCTATATACGGAAGGATATTACAAAGATACTCTCCGAGAGCTTTTCCCGTTTTCCGGTAAAGGGAGGCGAGGGAGGGATCGATTATTCCGGGTCGGCTCTGAATAACAGAGAGGTGATAACGCTTCGGGCGGAATATGACTGGGAACTGCCCTTTGATATGATGGGACTGTTCTCCTACCGGGCGGTATCCTCCTGTACCCAACATACGTGGATCGGATATGAAAACGGTCTTTTCGGAGCGCAGGACGATGGCGATGAGGAGGTTTATGTTGCGAAAAATGGAACGGTTTATCACAGAGATCTCAACTGCTCTCATATTCAGCTGTCGATCTACCCAACATCTGGTTCTGAGCTGGACGGACTGCGCAACAACAATGGAGGAAAGTATTATCCCTGTGAAACGTGTCATGCGAAAAAGAGTGATCCAAGGCTGTATGTCGCAAAGAACGGAGACCGGTATCAT
Organism: Lachnospiraceae bacterium; assembly: GCA_017444015.1. Classification (GTDB taxonomy): domain Bacteria; phylum Bacillota; class Clostridia; order Lachnospirales; family Lachnospiraceae; genus UBA2868. The sequence continues at coordinate 31,967 of JAFSXN010000100.1, forward strand.
AATAGTCTGAGTTGTAAGGGATTAAAGAGAACGATCCAGACGATGACGCTTTCTGAGGCGTTATCAAAGGGACTTGGTGCCTGCAAGCGATGCGGAGGGAAACAATGACAACGGTGACGGTTTCAGGGATATTTGCTTTCGTGCTGCTTCTTGTCTGCGGCTATACGGATTTTCGAAAAAGAGCCGTGGATCTGAGGTTTGTTCTCGGGATGACATTGGCTTCCTTTGTACTGCGAGTGATCACGAAGGATAAAATATCGAACGTTATAATAACGTATGTTACAATACTTCTTGGGACACTCCTTTTCTGCCGGGTTACAAAAGGTGGTTTCGGAGAAGGGGATGCCTATGTTCTTGCGGCGCTCAGTATTCTGCTGGATGGCGTTACTCTGATCGGGAGTCTTCTTACAGGACTCATTTTGGCAGCGTTCACGGAAACGGTTTTGATAATCGCAGGTTACAGAAAAATAAGCGATAGTTTCGCGTTTATTCCGTTTTTATTTTGCGGTTATATTCTTTTGTTGGGTATGGAGTATTTTTAAAATGGATCGGATAATCAGAAAGATACAGAAAAGGAATCGCAGGAAAGGTCGATTCGCGCTGAAAGCCAGCGCTACGATCGAAGCCTCGCTTTTAATGCCGTTGATCCTCGGAACGATCATGCTTGTGATCTATCTGGGCTTTTTCCTGTATGGAGAGATCCTGCTGGAAAAGGCCGCGGAATCAGCGCTGTTGCGCGCCGGAAATGAGAGGGAGAAGGAGGAAAGCGTAGCAGTGGGGGAGCTTGCGGTCAAAGAGATCACGGAAAAGAAGTTAGCCGGACCATGGGAGGTTGAATCGGATGTAAAAGCATATGAGGGGAAGGCCACGGTTTCCTTGGACGGAGTGATGGGCTTTGGCAGAGGCCTTTCCGGGAAACTGGTCTCTTCGGACCGTCTGGGCTTTTCCATTCAAAGAGCGGCCCCCAGATTTGACAGCGGAAGCTATATCCGGACGGTAAAGAAACAGGGAAACGGCTATGTTGGTTCGGGAACTGACTGAAACGGTATACGGAAATCAGCTGGTGCTGTACGATGAAGCCGCCGCAGAGGATTCCTTTGAACGAAGCATGGTTGTGAAAAATGAGATCCCGGGGTTTATTCCCGCGGATATTCAGAACCGGAACGGAAGGGAATGCTTTGTCTATGATCTTTCCGGAAGACTGAGCGTATGGGAGCTATACCAGAAGAAAGAGATTACCTGCGACGGGCTTGAGAAGATCTTTGAAGGGCATAAACGGCTGTACCAGAGTCTTTCGGAATATTTGCTGGATCCGTCCGGGATCTTACTCTCCCCGGAGAATATCTTTGCCGATACGCTTCGGGGAGAGCTTTCCTTTGTTTATTTCCCGGGCTTTGGGGGAGATTTTTCCGGGGAGCTTCGGGAGCTTTGGGAATATCTGCTCTGGAGGATTGATCACAAGGATCAGAAGGCGGTGCGGGCTGCGTATCAGTTTTATTCCAGGCTGATACAGGGTGACTATTCGGTGGATGAATTCCTGGGAGAAGAGCGCTCCCCGACGAAGAAGGAACCTTCGGGAGAGGAAATCTCCGCGGAAAGAAATGAATATATCCAAAATGAGGACAAGGAGGTCCGCGAAGATGAAGTCGACGATTCCGAAAAACGAGGGAGACAGCGGCATATTGAAAGGAAAACGCATTCCTCCCGGGTCACGTTTATGATCAGCGGAATTAGTCTGGTTATTTTAATAACATCCGTTATACTGATTTATTTTTTCGGGTCTGACGGACTCCGAAAGCTTATGTATGATCGATGGGCGGTCGCTATTATCGCAACCATTGGCGCTGTGCTTATGCTTGCGCCGTTTCTTTCGGTGAACCGGGAATATAAGGAGAAGCATGGTAACTACCCGGGCAACCGCTCACAGACTTACGAAGGTCATACCGATAAAGTACCACGGCAAAGCATCTTTTTTTCCAGGGACAGAAGCGGAAGCAGCAGGGAACTTCGGATCACTCATATTCCTGCCGTGATCGGAAAATCCGCTGAAGCGGATATTGTGATCGAAAAGCGGGCGGTCAGCAGGCGGCACGCGAAGATTTTACGGAGGGAGGGAGAATACTATCTCGCGGATCTGGATTCTACGAACGGGACGTTTCTTAACGGGGTAAGACTGGTGGGAAATGAGAGAGCCGTATTGAAATCCGGGGATGAAGTGAGATTTGCGGATGAAATATTCTATTTTTTCTGCTATGATAATAAGGAGTGACACATAGTGAGCGAGTATGGAATATCGTTTGAATCGAGTAGGAGGATGCCTTTCCCTCCTGCTCGCCGCGCGGCCCGCGTCCGGCTTCAGCCGGAAGACTTCCATACGCGGGCCTGCGCATAAAATTGATCCGGACCTGAGGGTACGGAAGAAACGAAACTGCCTGGATAACTGGGCAGATACAAAAGACGCATAATTCTTGAGGCTGTATATGAAGATCAATATTTATTATGGCGGACGCGGGATCTTAGACGATCCGTCCCTGTATGTCGTAAATAAGATCCGGGAGGTTCTGACGGAGTTAAATGTTCGTGTCGAGCTGTTCAAGCTCTATGAGCTGCGAAATACGATCACGACTCTTCCTGCTTCCATCAACGACTGCGACGGTATCCTTTTGGCTACTACGCTGGAATGGTTTGGGATCGGAGGCTTTATGCAGCAGTTTCTGGATGCCTGCTGGCTGTACGGGAACCGGGAGAAGATCGCGGTTACTTATATGTATCCGATCGTTATCTCGACGACCTATGGGGAGAAGGAGGCAATGGCGGGGATGCAGTCGGCTTGGGAGCTGTTGGGAGGTATCGCCGCGGCGGGATTGACGGCCTTTGTGAATAATGTCCGGGCGTTTGAGACCAATCCTGCCTATAACGGGATCATCGAGAAATTCGCCGAGAGCGTTTACCGGACGACCTCACAGAAAACGCAGATGATGCCTTCCAGTACCCAGTCGATGAAGAAGCTGTCGGGAGCTATACCCAACATGCCGTTAACTCCACAGGAGACAGAGCAGCTATCCAAGTATGCCGCCGACGAAACCTATGTACAACAGCAGAAAGAGGATATTGCGGAGCTGACCAGTCTCTTTAAAGGGAAGCTGGAGAAGACCCAGGTCGATGAAAGTACGCAGTATATCGCTGATTTTGAGAAGCATTTCAATCCGGGCGTTGTTTCCGGCGCGGTTTATCGGTTTGATATCAAGGGGAGGGAGCAGCCGCTGATCTTAGTCATTTCTGAGGGAAATCTGGAGTGCTTCTATGGAGAGCGGTCGGAAACGGATCTGCGGTGCAAGCTGGAAAGCGATATCATGGATGAGATCGTAGCAGGCAGGATGACGGTTCAAAGAGCGTTTATGACGGGGGCGATCCAGGCGAAGGGCGATATCAAGCTGTTAAGAGAGCTGGATCAGATCTTTACGTTTTAAAGAAGAATGTCATTCGCCATAGCACTGAGCAGACACAAAAAAGGAGATAAGAGAGAGCATGAAAAAAGACGATTGTATTTTCTGTAAGTTAGCAAACGGAGATATTCCGACCAATGTGGTTTACGAGGATGAGGAATTTACTGTGATTATGGACGCGGCTCCCGCGACAAAGGGGCATTGCCTGATTCTGCCGAAGGACCACGCCGCTGATATCTATGAGATCGACGAGGAGCTCCTCGGCAGAGCGATGAGGCTTGCGAAGAAGATGGCGGTACATCTGACAGAGAAGCTTTCCTGCGATGGCTTCAATATCGTTCAGAACAACGGAGAAACCGCCGGTCAGACCGTTTTCCACTTCCATATCCATCTGATCCCGAGATATAAGGACGATGGGCAGAGGATCGGCTGGAAGCCCGGTGAGCCGACAAAGGAGGAGCAGGAAAAGCTCCTTGCGCAGATCAGATTTTAAACCGGTAGCCGACACCCCAGATCGTTTCAATATACTGGGGATTTGAGGTATCGAATTCTATTTTTTCGCGGATCTTTTTGATATGGACGGTTACGGTAGCGATATCGCCGATGGAGTTCATATCCCAGATCTCACGGAAAAGCTCTTCCTTAGTATATACATGGTTAGGGTTCTGGGCGAGGAAGGTCAGAAGGTCGAACTCCTTAGTTGTAAGGATCTTTTCTTCTCCGTCCACATAAACCCGCCTTGCGGTCTTGTCGATCTTCAGACCGCGTATTTCGATGATATCGTTCTTGACCACGGAATTACTGGCGACCAGACGCTCGTAACGGGAAAGATGGGCTTTGACCCTGGCGACTAATTCGCTTGGGCTGAAGGGCTTTGTCATATAATCGTCGGCGCCCAGTCCCAGTCCCCGGATCTTGTCGATATCATCTTTTTTTGCCGAAACAATAATAACGGGCGTATTTTTATTTTCCCGGATCTGCTTACAGATCTCGAAGCCATCTACCCCCGGAAGCATCAGATCGAGGATAAAAAGGTCATAATCGTTCTTGAGCGCCTTTTCCAGACCGATCTCGCCGTCCGTCTCTATTTCCACTTCAAAATCGGAGAGCTCCAGATAATCCTTCTCTAACTCCGCGATCGCGTTTTCGTCTTCAATGATCAGTATTTTGCTCATTTGCCTCTGCCTCCTCGTACTTTCTCAGCACAAAATGTAGGATCGTCCCTTCGCCTTCCTTTCCGCTGGCCCAGATATAGCCGCCGTGATCCTCAATTATTTTCTTCACGACGGAAAGGCCGATGCCGCTGCCGCCCTGCGCGGAATTTCTCGAGGTATCGGTCCGGTAGAACCGGTCAAAGATATAGGGAAGGTCCTTCGCCGCAATCCCTTTTCCGTTGTCCTCGATATCCACCTCGATAGAATCCCCGTGATCCATGATCCGGATCATAATATTTCCCGAGGGTTTTCCCATATATTTTACGGAATTCCCGATGATATTGCTGATGACACGGCGAAGCTGCTCGGGATCCGCAATGATGCGCGTTTTCTGGTCAACCTCATTATAAAAGGAAAGCTCGATATTCTTCGACTCCAGGTCCAGCCCGATCTCTTCGACGCAGTCGTTGAAAAAGTCTCCCACATTGATCCGGTGGAAATTATACGGGATCCGGTTCGTATCGATCCTGGAATACAGGGTCAGCTCGTTGATCAGGCTGTCCATCTCGTTGGTCTTATTGTAGATCGTTTTGATATAACGATCCATTTTATCGGGGGTATCCGCCACCCCGTCCATGATCCCCTCGACGTAGCCCTTGATCGAGGTGATCGGAGTTTTCAGATCGTGGGAGATATTACTGATCAGCTCCCGGTTCTCATTGTCATATTTGATCTTCTCCTCTGAGGATTCCTTGAGCCTCCCTCTCATATCGTCAAAGCTGTTGCACAGCTGGCTCAACTCATCCGTTTCATCGGTCCGGATCGTAAAATCCAGATTCCCGTCCGCCACCTTGTTCATCGCGTCCTTTAACTTGTCGAGAGGCTTCAGAACGAAGCGGTAGAAGTAACGGATGAAGACGATCAGGGTAACCGCCATAACAAGCGCAGTGGCCAGGACGATAGTCGCGACCTGGATCTTTATATCAAAAACAGAAAACAGCCAAAGCGCGATTGCCATAAGAACGATCGGGGGGATTCCGATCAGGCAGGTAAAGAATATCAGTCTTTTTCGAAGCTTCATAAAGATAAGTATACATTAAACATCTGAAATATTCTCGTTATAAAATATTAAATTAGTATAAACCGGGGCGGGAACAAAAAACAATAGAAAAAATCAGCAGTATGAGGTATTATAAAACATAGTATTTATTGACAGGGGGAAAAGCGGGCTAGCCGCGAAGGGGGAGAGTTGAAGTATATGAAGCGCATTGTTCTGACCGGCGGGGGTACAGCCGGACACGTCACGCCTAATATCGCGCTGATACCGGGACTTTTGGAAAAAGGCTACGATATTCAATATATCGGCTCCTATGACGGGATCGAGAAGACGCTGATCGAGGATCTTGGGATCCCCTATCACGGGATTTCGTCGGGGAAGCTTCGAAGATATTTTTCAATAAAAAATCTGACAGATCCATTTCGGGTCCTGCGCGGCTTATCGGAAGCAAAAAAGCTGCTTGCGAAGCTGAAGCCGGATATTGTTTTCTCTAAAGGGGGCTTTGTAACGGTGCCGGTGGTTTTGTCGGCAGGGAAGCTAAAGATCCCCGCGATTATTCACGAATCGGATATGACGCCGGGGTTGGCGAATAAGCTCTGCTTTTCGTCCGCAAAGAAGATTTGCTGCAGTTTTCCCGAAACGATGAAAAGTCTGCCGGGGGACAAGGCGGTCCTGACGGGGCTGCCGATTCGGGACGAGCTGTTTCAGGGGGATAAGAACAAGGCCAGAGAGCTGACGGGGCTTACCGATCACAAGCCGGTCATCCTGGTCGTCGGCGGAAGTCTTGGCTCGGTTTCGGTCAATCTTGCGGTACGGAGTATTCTTCCGGAGCTGTTAAAGGATTTCAACGTGATCCATCTCTGCGGTAAGGGGAAAAAGGACGACTCCTACGACGGGACGAAGGGCTACGTTCAGTATGAATATATCAAGGACGAGCTGAAGGATCTGTTCGCGCTTGCGGATATCGTGATCTCAAGGGCCGGAGCAAACGCGATCTGCGAGCTTCTGGCACTGAAAAAGCCGAATGTCCTGATCCCGCTTCCCGGAACCAGCAGCAGAGGCGATCAGATCCTGAACGCGAGGTCCTTTGAAGCGCAGGGCTTTTCAGTTGTGATCGAGGAAGAGGAGCTGACCAAGGAACTGTTGTACGAGAAGGTCTTGGAGGTTTTTAACGATCAGGACACGATCATAGATACCATGAAGAACAGCAATCAGAATAACGCGGTGGATACGATCTTAAGGTTAATCGAGGAATATACTGGACATGAAACGGTTTAAGCTATTTCTTTTGATGCTTCTGATGCTGCTTCTCGGCAGTATCGGGATAACAGGCTGTAAAGAGGATTCCGGGGCGGGCGAAGACCAGGCTGAGCGCCTTTTCATACCGCAGGAGGTCATGGACGCGGTCGCTGATGGTAAGGAGGCTGAGGATCCGGTTTATCAGGAGCTGACGCTGATCGAGGATGAACCGGAGGCGGAAGCCCCGGAGGAGACCGGGGACGAGCCGGAAACGGAAGCCTCAGAAGAGCCCGGGGCGGAAGCAAAAGAGGATACTCCGGAAACAGAGCTGATCGACGAGAATGGAGTTTATGATTCCAGGGAAGAGGTTGCGCTCTATATCCATACCTACGGAAAGCTCCCGGGCAATTATATTACGAAAAAGGAAGCTCAGGCTCTCGGCTGGAGCGGAGGCTCTCTTTCAGAATACGCGCCGGGGAAGTGCATCGGAGGGAGCTATTTCGGAAATTATGAGCAGGCGCTGCCGGAAAAGCGCGGCAGGAAGTATTATGAATGCGACATTGATACGCTCGGAGCGTCGAAACGGGGCGCGAAGCGAATCATCTATTCCAATGACGGGCTGATCTATTATTCCGGCGATCATTATGAAACTTTTGAGCTTCTGTATGACGCTGCGGGCGGTGCCGAATCAGAATAATATCGTAAACGAATTAAATATATTCGGTTCCTCTCTATTTTCTATAAAAGAAGGGAAATCATAGATGACTTACGAAATCGATCTATCAAGTGTATACAATCCTGACGATCTTCATGAGGTGATCGGCGACACCCTGCCGCTACCGGACTATTACGGAGGGAATCTGGATGCGCTGCACGATGTTCTGACGGACTTTTTTGAGGATACAGAGATTACGTTTACGAATGTCTTTGAGGCAAGCGTGATGATGCCCAAGTACATTGCCGCCCTGAAGCGGATGTGCGGGGACGCGGAGGAGGAAAATCCTCACTTGACTATCCATTTCAAAGAATGAAGCATTGATACTGAGGAGTATAAGAAATGGAGGCAGCCATAAAGACAGATTATCAGTACAGATCAATTTTAAAGTCCATTAAAATGATATTGGCAGGCTGTAAGGATATTAAGGAAGCGGAAGAATAGATTGATGAGTTAATTGCAGATAGAGAAAAAGCAGAAAAAGAAAAGGAACAAGAATAAGCTCGTATGATTTTCGATACACATGCGCACTATGATGATGAAGCCTTTTCGGAAGACCGGGAGGAACTCATCGGGAAACTAAATGAGAACGGGATCCGCTATGTCGTCAATATCGGAACCTGCCGGGAAACCTGCGTACAGACACTCAGACTTACGGAGAAATATCCGTTTTTCTTCGGCGCGATCGGCTTCCATCCAAGCGATATCGCGGGGTTTAACGAAAACGAGGAGCGCTGGTTCAGAGAACAGGCGAAAAACGAGAAGATCATAGCGATCGGAGAGATCGGACTGGATTATTACTGGGACAAGGAAGAGGAGGTCCAGGAAAAACAGAGAGAAGCCTTCGTTTCTCAGTTAAAGTTAGCAAGACAGCTAAAACTTCCGGTGGCGGTCCACAGCAGAGAAGCCGCAAAGGATACCATGGATATCATAAAAGAGCACGGGCAGGGCCTTGGCGGCGTGATTCACTGCTATTCCTACCATGTACAGGATGCTCTTGCCTATGTTGAAATGGGCTATTATATCGGCGTCGGCGGCGTACTTACCTTTAAAAACGCGCGTAAGCTCAGAGAGGTAGTCGAGGCGGTTCCGATCGAAAGGATCGTACTGGAAACGGATTGTCCGTATCTGGCACCGGAGCCGTATCGGGGGAAGCGGAATTCCTCCCTGTATCTGCCCTATGTAGTGGAAAAGCTCGCTGAGATCAAGGGGCTGACGCCCTCTGAGGTGGAGGACATTACCTTTAAAAACGCGGTTGATATGTATAGAATATCGCATGTTATGAATCCGGTAAACGCAATTAGCGGTTGAATATTCTAAGGGAATATATGGGATGGAATTGTGTTTGCGGGTCCGATGGAAACGACAGGTTTTTCAGAAATAGAAAACAGTTTTGTAAGGAACAGGAATGCAGCGGATGGGGACACCCTCGGAAACCTTATATCTGATCAAAAAACACGACTTTACGATCCAGAAGCGCTACGGACAGAATTTTCTGATCGATGAAAATGTCCTCAGAATGATCGTGGACGCGGCGGAAATCTCAGAAGCTGACCATGTGATCGAGATCGGTCCGGGGCTTGGGACCATGACAGGGCTTCTCTGCGAAAGAGCGGCACAGGTGACGGCTGTTGAGATCGACAGGGAGCTGATCCCGATCCTTAAGGAAACGCTTGTCGGCATTCCGAATGTAGAGATTATCAATGAGGATATTTTAAAGCTCGACCTGAACCGTATCCTTGAAGACAGCGCCGCGAAATATAAGGTTGTCGCAAACCTTCCCTATTATATTACGACCCCGATCATCCTGAAGCTTTTAGAGGAGAAATATCCGATCGAAAGTATTACCGTGATGATCCAGAAGGAGGTCGCGGAGCGAATGCAGGCCGGGCCAGGGACAAGAGATTACGGAGCGCTCTCCCTTGCGGTACAGTATTATTCAAGGCCTGTGATCGTGACAACAGTTTCGCAAAACTGCTTTTACCCCCGGCCGAAGGTGGATTCAACGGTGATAAGGCTTGAAATCGAAAAAGAAGGAAGCGTTGCTGTAAAGGACGAGAGGTTTATGTTCCGGCTGATCCGGGCCTCCTTTAACCAGCGGAGAAAGACGCTTGTAAACGGCCTGACCCACGGGATACCGGAGCTGACCAGAGAACAGATAGAGGAAGCCTTGCGGGCGATGGAGCTGCCATTAACGGTCCGCGGTGAGGCGCTGACGCTTGCGGAATTTGCAGCGCTCAGCGATCTTTTGCATAAATAATAAAGAAGGAAGGAAAACGATGGAACTGGAAAAGAAACTCGAGCAATTAACAAAGAAGCTCTACGGGAAAACGGTAGAGAAGGCGACGAATGCGGAGCTGTATCACGTTCTGCTGCAGCTTACGAAGGAGCTTTCGGAAGAAAAAAAGGTGATCGACGGGGATCGGAAGGTCTACTATATTTCAGCGGAATTTCTGATCGGAAAGCTGCTGTCGAATAATCTTATCAATCTGGGCGTATATGATGAGCTGGAAAAGATCCTCGGCAAGAGCGGAAAGTCGATAAAGACGATCGAAGAGGAGGAGCCGGAGCCTTCGCTTGGGAACGGCGGACTCGGGAGGCTGGCCGCCTGCTTTATGGATTCCATCGCGACGCTGGGCCTGCCCGGGGAGGGAATCGGTCTGAACTATCATTTCGGCCTCTTTAAACAGGTCTTTCAGGATTATCTTCAGATGGCGGAAAAGAATGACTGGATCGAGAAATCTTCCTGGCTCAATAAGACGGATACGAGCTTTGAGGTAGAGTTCGGAGGCGGGAAAAAGGTAACGTCCGTTCTCTATGATCTGGATGTCATCGGGTACGATAACGGTATCGTAAAGCTCCATCTTTTCGACCTTGAGGGGCTGGATGAAGGGCTCGTAAAGAAGGGGATCGATTTTGACAAGGAGGCGGTCGAGAAGAACCTGACCCTGTTCCTGTATCCGGATGATTCGGACAAGGCCGGCAATCTCCTTCGGATCTATCAGCAGTATTTCATGGTCAGCAATGGTGCCCAGCTTATCATCAAGGAAATGAAGGACAAGGGCTTTCCGCTTGATGAGCTTGATAAGCACGTTATCATCCAGATCAACGATACCCATCCGACCATGGTCATTCCGGAGCTGATCCGTATCCTGACCCAGGAGGAGGGCTTTACCATGGAGGACGCGATCTCGGTCGTAAGTAAGAGCGTCGCGTATACGAATCATACGATCCTTGCGGAAGCGCTGGAAAAGTGGCCCCTGGATTATCTGGAGCAGGTTGTTCCGAAGCTGGTTCCGATCATCAAGGAGCTGAACAACCGTATCGCGAAAGCTTGCAGGATGGGCGCCTTTGGAGATGCGTTTAAGCCGGCCCCCGCGGGGAAGGCAGAGAAGGACTCAAAAAAGAACCCTGCGGAAGAGATCCAGATCATCGACAGGGATAACCGGGTCCATATGGCGCATATCGATATCCATTACGGGATTTCGGTTAACGGCGTTGCGGCGATTCATACGGATATCCTGAAGAATACGGAGCTAAACAGCTTCTATAAGCTCTATCCGGAGAAGTTCAACAACAAGACCAACGGTATCACCTTCCGGAGATGGCTCCTGTCCTGCAATCATCATCTGGCGGAACTTCTGGACGAAACCATCGGGACGGGCTACCGGAAGGACGCGATGGAGCTTGAAAAACTCTTAAAGTATAAGGATGACGAGAAGGTTTTGGACCGTCTGTCCAAGATCAAGAAGGAGAACAAGGCGGCGCTCATCGAGCATATCCGTAAAACCGAGGGTGTGGAGCTGAACCCGGATTCGATTTTTGATATCCAGGTCAAGCGGCTGCACGAATACAAGAGACAGCAGATGAACGCGCTCTACATTATCCATAAATATCTGGAGATCAAGGGCGGAAAGAAGCCTGCCCGTCCGATCACCTGTATTTTTGGCGCAAAGGCCGCGCCTGCCTACGTTATCGCGAAAGATATCATTCATCTTCTTCTCGTCCTTGAGGAGATCGTGAACAAGGATCCTGAAGTCAGTCCGTATCTGAAGGTGGTCTTTGTAACAAATTATAATGTGAGCTACGCGGAAAAGCTGATCCCCGCCTGCGATATCTCCGAGCAGATCAGCCTGGCCTCGAAGGAAGCCAGCGGAACCTCGAATATGAAGTTTATGTTAAACGGCGCGGTAACCCTTGGAACGGACGACGGCGCCAACGTCGAGATCCATGAGCTGGTAGGCGATGAGAATATCTATATCTTCGGCGCGGATTCGGATACGGTTATTAAGCATTACGAGAAGGCGGACTACGTTTCGAAGGACTACTATAAGAAGTCGAAGGTGATCAAGGAGGCGGTGGATTTCATCGTCGGCAAGCAGGCTATGAAGATCGGGCATAAGGAGAATCTGGAGCGGCTGTATAACGAGCTTCTGAATAAGGACTGGTTTATGACGCTTTTAGACCTGGAGAGCTATATCGCAAAGAAGGATGAAATGCTTAAGGACTATGAGGACACGGCAAAGTGGAAGAGGATGATGCTTGTCAATATCGCAAAGGCAGGCTTCTTCTCCTCCGACCGTACGATCGAGGAATACAACAGGGATATCTGGAAGCTAAAATCATAAAAATGCTTCGAATGATCATTGACAAATGCGACAGCCTGGATGAGGCAAAGCAACGTTTAGCAGAGCTTAATGATGACGAGAAGGAAAAGGATCAGGAAAAAAGGAGGACTGACCGAATGGTCAGCCCTCTTTGTAGTTTTTGATATACCACGCAAACCCGTATCCCGGCAGGATAAATCTGTCTAACGATACGGACGCCCCTCGTTTGGCGCTTTGTTTCAATGAATCAAAATCTGCTAAAACCGTATAGGTCTCCGTCTCCCCCGTCGTTACGGCCTTCGAAGCTCTGTCGAAGTTAAAGAAAGCTAATATCTTCACTCCCTCATAGTACCGCCCGATACCGAGAACGCTGTTTGGATGATCGGCCCCGCCCTGTACATCTTCTGCCGAGGAGATCGGAACGAGCCAGGTATCCGCGGCCCCCATAAAGACCTTGTTCGCGCTTCGGAGCTTTTCAAGAGAACGGATCGCCGAATACAGCTGGCCCTCTCGTGTCGTCTTCTTTTTCCGGTTTTTCGCGCTCTCCCAGTCGAATTTTCCCCGGTGGATATAGCGGCTGTCCGCCCGTTTCAGGGGATCCTCCTTATAGGAGTAGTCATTCAGCTGCCCGATCTCGTCGCCGCTGTAGAGGATCGGGATCCCCGACAGCGTAAGCAGGAACGCATGGAGCATGATATCCAGCGCGATACCTTCCTGTATCTTTTCCGGGGCCTTTTCATATTCCCCGGTCTCGATCCCGCAAAGGGAAGCGGTCGTTCCGCAAAGCCTCGCGTCCCCAAGTCTCGGGTCGTCGTTGTAAAGTTCTCCTCTGGACTCGCTTCCGAAGATATAGCCCCGGAAATAGTCATTCAGGAACTTTTTATGCGCGACCTCGTTCACGCCGAACTGCCCGAGGAAAGGATAATCCAAACCCCAGCCGATATCGTCGTGACAGCGCAGGTAGTTCAGAAAAACATAGTCTTTCGGCAGCGAGAACACCTTTCCGAGCTGATCGGAAAGCAGCCTAACATCCTTTGTCGCCACCGTATGCCAGGTACTCGCCATAGTCGTTACGTTATAGAGCAGGTGACATTCCGGCTTTTCTACGCTTCCAAAGTAGGGAACGACCTCCTTCGGTTCCATGACGATCTCTCCGAGCAAAAGGGTTCCCGGGCAGACCAGTTCACAGGCGATCCGCATCAGCCGTACCAGCGTATGAACCTCGGGAAGATTTCTGCAGCTGGTCCCAAGAGTCTTCCAGATATAAGGCGTCGCGTCCAGCCGTATGATATCTACGCCCAGATTACAGAGATACAGCATATTTGCCGTCATATCGTTAAAGACCACGGGATTTCTGTAATTCAGATCCCATTGATAGGGATAAAAGGTCGTCATTACAACCTTTCCGGCCTCCGGGCACCAGGTAAAATTGCCGGGGGCGGTGGTCGGAAAGACCTCCGGCATGGTCTTCTCGAATTCATTCGGGATATTCCAGTCGTCGTAGAAGAAATATCTGCTCTGATACTCCGGATCTCCCTGCCTTGCCAGAACCGCCCATTCGTGATCCTCGCTGGTATGGTTCATAACAAAATCCAGGCAGAGGCTGATCCCGTTCTCGTGACACTCCGAGGACAGCAGAGCAAGATCCTCATTTGTTCCCAGCTTCGGTTCGACGCTTCGGAAATCCGAAACCGCGTAGCCCCCGTCGCTCCGCCCCTCAGGACTCTTTAAGATCGGCATAAGGTGCAGATAGTTGACTCCGAGCTCCTTGATATAGTCAAGGTGCGAACGGACTCCCGAAAGGGTTTCTCCGAAGCAGTCGGCGTAGGCCAGCATTCCAAAACGCCTGTTATCTTTATACCAGTCGCCCTGCTTTGACCTTTTTTGATCCCAGGCCCTAAGCTCAGGACTTCTTTGTCCCGCGTATTCCCGCAGCATAGATAAAAAGTAGTCCAGAGCCTTCGTGTCGTTATGATAAAGCTCCAGATAGAGCCATTTCAGTTCGTCATAATAGTTTGACAGCCGTTGTTCAAAATCCTTCATCCGTTCGACCTAGCCCTTTACAGCACCCTCGATCATTCCTTCCATGATCTGCTTCTGAGCGATCAGGAAGATGATGACCATCGGGACGATCGCAAGCAGAGCCGCCGTCAGGATCAGGTTCCACTGCTTGACATAGGACCCTACGAAGGCCTGAACCGCAACGGGAATCGTCTTGACCGCGCCGTTTTGTCCGAGCATCATCGAGGGCAGAAGGTAATCGTTCCAGATCCACATACCGTTTAAGATCGTGACCGTTGTGATAACGGGCTTTAAGAGCGGCAGGATCACGCGGAAGAAGATCCCCTCCGGAGGACACCCGTCGATGGAGGCTGCTTCCTCTAGTTCATAAGGAATCCCCTTGATAAAACCGTTCAGGATAAATACGGTCATCGCCCCGCCGAAGCCGAGGTAGGCGAAAACAATACCGGGCACCGACTGTAACATCGGGATCCCGACAAATTTTCCTACGTCACGGAAGGTCGAGATCAGCGGAAGCATAACAACCTGGAACGGAATAATCATGGAAGCGATAAAGGTAAAGTAGATAAACTGGGACCATTTGGTCTTGTTATTCCGGCAGATCACCCAGGCTGCCATTCCTCCGAAGAGGGCCAGCAGTACAAGGGACAGGACTGTAATCAGCACCGAATAGCCGAAGGCCTGCCAGAACAGGAAATGCGTATTGTTGATAACGTCGCCGAGGTTCTGGATCAGCTGTCCGATGCTCACGCCGCCGAAGCCTACCGGATTCGAGGTAATGTCGCTCGTCGCCTTGCAGGAATTGATCACGACAAGGAAGAACGGGAACAGTACGTAGATCGCGATTACGATGGCGATCACCAGCTTTATAACGATACTTGAGGTTTTTTCTTTCGTATGTAACATTACAGCTCCACCTCCTTACTATTCGAGACACGTACCTGTAAGATCGAAACACAGGCCAGAATGATAAAGAACAGCACCGCTTTGGCCTCGCCGAAGGAATATTCATTCTGTACAACGGCGGTATTGTAGATGTTCAGAGCAAGCATCTGTGTTCCGTTGGTCAGATAGGTTCCCATAAAGTCCGCGACCGAGCCGGTTCCGTTGGTTAACGCCAGGTTGACATCGAACTGCTTGAAGGCGGAGGTCAGAGTTAAGAAGGTACAGATCGTGATCGTAGGAGCGATCATCGGGATCTTGATGTTGAAAAGCGTCTGAGTCGGGTTCGCGCCGTCGATGGCTGCCGCTTCCAGAGTCTCTACCGGCACCGTATTCAGACCCGTGATATAGATCAGCATGATATAGCCCGCGTACTGCCAGATAAAAACGACGATAATGCAGGCAAAGGCGGTATTGGTATCCGAGAGCAGGGAATAGGAGCGCCCGGAGAGAGCTGTCGTCCACTTTGTCACAACATCACTGAAGATGAATTGCCAGATATAGCCCAGTACGATACCGCCGATCAGGTTTGGCAGGAAGTACGAGGCTCGAAAGAACCCCATGCCCTTCAGACGGTTCGTGCAGAGCAGAGCCAGCAGAAAAGCGACCAGATTGACTAAGATCATATTTACAACTACAAAGAGGAACGTAATCAATATTGACCATACGAAGCTGGGCTGACGAAACATTTTCGTGTAATTGCTGAAGCCTACAAATTCCGTCATACGGATGCCGTTCCAGTCCGTAAAGGAATAGCCGATACCTAAAACCAAAGGGATGATGACTGTTACCGCGAAGGCAAAGAGCAGCGGGAACAGGAAGATAATGTGGATAAACGTCCTGTGATATTTCTGGGACGGGAAGTAATAAAGTCCGATAATCATCAGGATCACTCCAATGACAAGCATCGCGCCGCGGGCGCTCAAGCCGGAGCCGATGATATCCTGGATCAGGGCAAATACCGTAAGCAGAGCTCCGCCGATCAGACAGATCAGGGAGCAGAGCCTTTTGCCTGCTGAAGCCTCGTTCATAAGAACCTCCTTTCAAACATTAAAGTCGGTAGGGGGGAGGTTAATTCCTCCTTCGTAAGAATCGAGCAGGGAAGACGAAGTCGCACCCTACTCGCCCGCGAGCCGCGCCCCGACGAAGTCGGGATAATACCTCCGCGCGGCTCTGCGATAAAAAACGGGCAGAGGCTGGGAGCCCCTGCCCATATTATCGCAGAACCGCCGTTTGGAAGATGTCAGCTGAAGCTGACCGGCGGCTCGCGGCGAGCAGGAGGGAAAAGCACCCTCCAGCTCGATTATAGTTGCAATGTTTTGTCCTCTGGATTTTGTTACATATTATATCCGAGATTAATTTGCGTAGTAAGAAGCAATTACCTGCTCCATCGTTGTTACGAAGGAAGCCTCATCGAGAGATCCCTTTGCGTAATCCGCGAATACCTGGCAGGTTACGTTCTGAAGGCCGTCCTTCTTTAACATCGTATGCCAGCCGGAGGTCTTGCCTGCGTCCATATAGCTCTTGATGCTGTCATAGAACGGGTCAGCTGCCGCGTATGCGCAGTCATTGAACGGGCTGATCAGGCCTGCTTTGTTTACGAGAATGTCCTGTGCGGAATCATCGGATACCCACTGCAGGAATTCCTTGGCAGCGTCAACATTTCCCTCGCCGTATACTGTCCAGTAGCTGGGAGGACCGGCGATGATGGTATCGATGCCATCTTCGAAAGCGTAAGGAGCAAAGCCCATTCCGAATCCGCTGTAGTCAGCGCTTGCGGTTACGGTAGCGTTGATCCAGTTACCCTGCGTTACGAAAGCGTACTTTCCGGCCGCGAAGCCAGCTACCTGGTTATCATAGGTTCCGTCTACCAGGAGGCTCGGATCGGAATAAGTATTCATCATACCAACGAAAGCCGCGAAATCCTTCATTCTGGCTTCGTCGATCTTTCCGCCGTCATTTAAGAGGTCGATGTAGGTCGTATCGTCCTGCGCAAGACCTGCGTCGAGGTACTGAGCGAATACGTGAGTTCCGGAAGACCAGCCGAGGTTCGCGGGCTCTGCGCACCAGCCGAATACTGCGGTAAGTCCGAGCTCATCCTTCTTGCCGTCCAGGGTCTCGCAGGCTGTCTGCCAGGCTGCGGGGCTCGTCAGAGAAGCGGGATCTACGCCGGCTTTTTCAAGAACGTCAGCGTTATAAGCAAGAGCCGTAGCTTCTACGGTATATGGGAAGCCGATGGTTCCCATCTTAGCGTCTACTAATTCGTAATCCGTGTCGTTCGTCCAGGCTTCACCGGAAAGGTCTGCTAACATTCCGTCCCAGGTCGCTGCCTGATTTGCTTCGATAACGAAGATATCCGGCATATTGTCCGCCTGATACATCTTCTTTAACTCATCCGATGCGTTCGTATCGCCGCCGATGGTCTCGATCGAGATAGCGTTTCCGGTCTCTTCGGTATACTTCGCCGCCAGCTCCTGAAGCTGGGAATCGATCTCGGGCTTTCCGTTTAAGAGACGGATGCCGCCCGCAGCCGCTGCCGCGCTGCCGGAATCAGCAGCCGCGCTTCCGCTGTCTCCCGCCGGTGCCGCGCCGCCGCAAGCGGTAAGACTGAACACCATAGCACCTGTTAAGATAAGCGCCAATAATCTTTTCTTCATAAGTTCCTCCTTCAAGTGATTTGTTTTACAACTACCCATTCCACAAAATGTACAAAAACGATGTGCATTTTAGCTCATTTCATGGAACTTTTGCGTTTAAGTTATGATCAATATAAACTATCGTCTCGAAAATTTCAAGGGGTTTTGCCAAAAAATAACTTTAACGCAACAGTTTCGGCATTTTATATAATTTTCAGAGATTGTTTTTGTGGATTTTTATAGTCGCTTCTTTATCGGGATGACGATCAAGAGTCCGCGAGTGGCTGACCGGATGGTTATTGTTTATCCGACAGGCGCGGGGCCGCGACGCTGTCCCGGACGACCAGCTTTGTTTTCATTATGATTTGATGGGTCTCAGGCTCGTTGCCCTTTACCATATCGATCAGAGTCCTTGCCGCGATCGCTCCCTTTTCACTGATATCCTGATGCATCGTCGTAAGTCCCGGGCGGAACAGTCTTCCGCTGAGATAGTCGTCAAAGCCCATGATGGAAATGTCCTGAGGCACCCGGATTCCCGCCTTTTCGCAGGCATTGATCATCATCGCGGCGAAGTTATCCGAGCAGCAGAAGATGGCGGTAAAGTCCTTTGCCTTTTTGGCGAGCTTTTCAAGGCTCTCATCGATCCGGCTCTTTTCGGAATGGATCTCGAAGAAATTCCTGTCCTTATAATCAATACCGGCTGTTGCCAGAGCGCGCCTGTAACCAAGGAACCGCTCCCTGTCTACGCCGTTAAAGCTGTCGGTCAGGAAGCCGATCTTCTTATGGCCCTGATCTATTAAATAGGAAACGGCTTCGAAAACGCCCTTTTCATCCTCGAGGCCTACGTTGACGTACATATTGCCGATCTCTTCGATCGCGTCCCAGTCCACATAGGTATCAATATAGACCGCGGGCTTTCGGAAGCTCTGATAAACCCGGATCGCGTCGTCATTCAACATCCAGAACAGCAGAAGCCCGTCTACGTTCCAGGTAGCGACCCGCTTGATGATATCGGTAATATCATTGGAGATATAGATCATCAGGAAATAGCCGGCCTCCCTTACGGTCTGCTCGATCGCCCCCAGCATCTCGGAAACGAAAGGATCCGAAAGGATATGGGTATAGCGGTCCTCGGAAGTCTTAATTACCATACCGATGATCTTGCTCTGATTCTGCGCGAGATTCCTGGCGTTGATATTCGGAACGTAGTCTACCTGCTCGAGAAATTCCCGGACCCGTTCGATCGTGCTCTGAGAGACCTCCTTCGTTTTGCCGTGGATGACGTTTGACACGGTGGTCGGGCTCATATTCAGCTCTTTTGCGATTTCCTTTATGGTGATCATAGTTTTCCCCTGTCTGATGCGCTGCCGGATCATAAGCCGGCTACTGCTGCGTGGTTCCCTCTGGCCGAATAAGGATCGAGCGGTTAATTAAGATCCCTGCCCGAAAACGGTAAACGGTATCGCATGAACCATTGACAGCTTTAACGCATAAGTTTATAATACTATATCACAAAAGCAATTTATCTAAAAGGTATAAAAATATCTAAAAGTTTTATCGTTATTTTGGTAGATTTATCTATTATCCGATGTATAAAAATGATTGAAGCCGGAAGCGGGGCGGGAGGGCCTATGAAAAGACAGTGGTGGCATGAAAAGGTAGCGTATCAGATTTATCCGAAGAGCTTCTATGACAGCAACGGCGACGGGATCGGTGATGTCCCCGGGATCATAGAGAAGCTGGATCATCTTGCCGAGCTGGGGGTGGATATCATCTGGCTTTCTCCGATCTATGCCTCTCCTTTGGCGGATCAGGGCTATGATATTTCCGACTACTATTCCATTGATCCGCGCTTCGGGACCCTTAAGGACGTTGACAGACTGCTTGCTGAGGCGCATAAGCGGGGGATGTATATTCTGATGGATATTGTCGTGAACCACTGCTCCGATGAACATGAGTGGTTTAAGAAGGCCTGTGAGGATCCCGACGGGAAATACGGGAAATATTTCTATATTGTTGACCGAAAGGAGGGGGAGAAGCTGCCGTGCAACTGGCGCTCCTACTTCGGCGGTCCGGTCTGGGATAAGCTGCCTGGCTATACGGACAAATATTATCTCCATGTTTTTCATAAGAAGCAGCCGGATCTGAACTGGGAAAATCCCGAGCTGCGGGAAGAAATCTATAAGATGGTGAACTGGTGGCTGGACCGGGGCCTCGACGGGTTCAGATTAGATGCCATCATTAATATAAAGAAGGCTTTGCCGTTTAAGGATTACGAACCGGACCGGCTGGACAGGCTTTCTTCGATCCACGCCATGCTGCATGACGCAAATGGTGTCGGGGAATTTTTATCGGAGCTCAGGGACCGGACCTTTAAGCCGCATAACGCTTTTACGGTAGGTGAGGTCTTTGATGAAAAGCCGGAAGAGCTGCCGGACTTTATCGGCGATAACGGATATTTCAGTTCCATGTTCGATTTTGACGCCCACGTTTTCGGGCAGAGTCAGAAGGGCTGGCAGGAAAACTACGATATTACGCCGGACGATTTCAGGGAATGTATCTTCCGGACCCAGAAGAAGATCAGGGATATCGGCTTTATCTCGAATATCATCGAAAATCATGACGAGCCCAGAGGGGTCAGCCGGTATATCCCTGAGGGAGAGTGTTCTGTTACGGCGAAAAAGGCTCTCGCTGCGGTATACTTCCTGCTTCGGGGACTGCCCTGGATCTATCAGGGGCAGGAGCTTGGGATGGAGAACATCCGGCTGACTTCGATCAACGAGGTAGACGATATTTCTTCGGTCGATGCCTATTATACGGCGATCTCGGCAGGCTTTTCCGAGAAGCAGGCTCTGAGGCTCGTAGAGAAGTACGGCAGGGATAACGCAAGGACGCCGTTTCAGTGGGACGGGTCCGAACAGGCCGGGTTTACAACAGGACAGCCCTGGCTTGCTGTGAATCCGAATTATAAGGAGATCAATCTGGAGGCGGAGAAAAAGGATCCGGATTCTGTCTTTTCCTTTTATAAGAAGCTGATCGCGTTAAGGAAGTCGGAGGCTTATAAGGAAACTCTGGTCTATGGGGAGTTCGCGCCGTATCTTGCTTCCGCCCATAATCTGATCGGATATTTCAGAAGAAGCCCGGAACAGACGCTTCTGATCCTGGCGAATTTCCAGACAAGGCCTGTGAGAGTCCCGCTTCCGGAAAAAGAGAAGCTGCAGGGCGAGCCTGTCGAAAAGGCTGCTCTAAATACAGAAAAGAATGCAGAGGGGGATAAGGATGCGATCAAACTCGTTCTGCATAATAGGAAGGAAGGCGAAGCGCCGGAGATCGTTTCAGAGAATGGCAGGCAGGAGATCATCCTGAAGGGGTATCAGGCGGTTGTATTAGAGGTATAGGAGAGAGGAGAACATTATGAGGCAAGCGGGAATATTAATGGCAATATCATCACTGCCCTCCGAATACGGAATCGGCTGCTTTTCAAAGGAAGCCTATGATTTCGTGGATGCTCTGGTAAAGGCGGGCCAGTCGGTCTGGCAGATTTTGCCGCTTGGGCCTACCAGCTACGGCGACAGCCCCTATCAGTCCTTTTCAACTTTTGCCGGAAATCCGTATTTTATCGATCCTAAGGCGCTGATCGAAAAAAAGCTCCTGACGAAGAAGCAGTGTGACTCCTTCGATTTCGGAACGGATCCGAAAAAGACGGATTACGAAAAAATCTATTACAACCGGTTCAAGCTCTTAAAAAAGGCGTTTCAGAAGGCGGAGCTGAAGAAGGATCCCGGTTTTTCGGACTTTGTAAAAAAGAATGAGCATTGGCTCCCGGACTACGCGCTCTATATGGCGGTGAAGGACTCCTACGGCGGGAAGAGCTGGCTGTTCTGGGACGAGGAGATCCGTCTTCGGAAAAAGGCTGCCCTGAAGGCTTATCGGGAGAAATTTGCGCAGGAGATCCTTTTCTATGAGTTTTTACAGTATGAGTTTTCTCTGGAATGGACGAAGCTGAAAAAATACGCGAATGATAACGGCATAAAAATAACGGGCGATATTCCAATCTATGTTGCGCTGGATTCGGCGGATACCTGGGCCAATCCCGAGCTTTTCCAGTTTGATGAGGACTATAATCCGACAAAGGTTGCGGGGTGTCCTCCGGACAGCTTTTCCGCGGACGGGCAGCTCTGGGGAAATCCGCTGTACGATTGGGAGTATCATAAAAAGACCGGCTATGCATGGTGGATGAAGCGGCTTGCCCACTGCTTTTCTCTTTATGATATCGTACGGATCGATCATTTCAGGGGCTTTGATGAATATTACGCGATCCCGTATCCCGCGGAGAATGCTAGGAACGGAAAGTGGGAGAAGGGCCCGGGCTTTGAGCTGTTTTCGGTGATGAAAAAGGAGCTGGGAGCAAAGGAGGTCATCGCGGAGGATCTCGGATTCCTCACAAAATCGGTTCTCAGGCTCGTTAAGCGGACGGGCTATCCCGGGATGAAGGTTTTGCAGTTTGCCTTTGATTCCAGAGAGGATTCCGATTATCTGCCCCATAATTATATCCCGAACAGTGTCGTCTATACCGGGACCCATGACAACGATACGACTCTGCACTGGTACGAATCCCTGCCGGCAAAGGACCGGAAATTCGCGGATAAGTATCTGGGGATCACGACGGAATTCAGCGCCCGGAGGAAATCGGCGGGCTCCGGTTCGGCTCCAGACGGAAAACAGGCAATCCTCAGTAAAAAGGATATTCCCTGGGAGTTTATTAAGGCAGCCTATGCCAGCGTTTCGCAGCTTGCGGTGATCCCGATGCAGGATGTCCTGTCCCTTGGCGGCGAAGCCAGAATGAATACGCCCTCCACTCTCGGCGGAAACTGGGAATGGAGAATGAAGGAGGGTGCCTTTACTCCGGCGAAACAGAAAAAGCTGTCGGAGCTTTCGAAGCTGTATGGGAGAAGACGGTAATTAGACACGACTAAATGTCAGCCAAGCGCTGGGTTGTGATAGAAGTTAATAGAAAAATCTCTTGACGGTATCTATATATAGTAGTATTCTTCTTTTCGGAAGTATGATGGATGGCGCAGGGCCGTTCGTCATACGAAATGGATAAGAAAATTGAATATTGTATAGAACGCAGCTGTTTTGGCAGCTGCCGATGAACTCTTATTCAGAGTGGTGGAGATACATAGGATCTAAGAAGCCACGGCAACCCCGATTTGGAAGGTGCCAACCTGAGCGAGATTCGGCTCTCGTAGCGAGAGCGTGTTCGAACAATAAGAGGATTTGATTATCTATGTAGCTTTTAGTCGGTCCGCTTATCAGCGGACCTTTATTTTATCCTGAATAACAAAGGAGGAAAAATGGAAAAATACTTATTTACTTCAGAATCGGTAACAGAAGGGCATCCGGACAAGGTCTGCGACGCGATCTCGGACGCGGTGTTAGATGCCTGCATGGCAGCGGATCCGAACAGCCGCGTAGCCTGCGAAGCAGCGACCTGCACAGGCTTTGTTCTTGTGACGGGTGAGATCACGACCAGCGCTTACGTTGATATCCAGAAGATCGTCCGCGATACGGTCAAGGAGATCGGCTATACGAAGTCGGAATATGGTTTTGACGGAAATACCTGCGCGGTCTTAGTAGCGATCGATGAGCAGAGCTCGGATATCGCAATGGGCGTTGACAAGGCGCTTGAGGCGAAGGAGAACCAGATGTCCGATGAGGAGATCGAGGCCATCGGTGCCGGCGATCAGGGTATGATGTTCGGCTACGCGACAAACGAGACGCCGGAATATATGCCGTATTCCATCGCTCTGGCGCATAAACTGGCAAAGAAGCTGACAGATGTTCGTAAGGACGGGACGCTTCCGTATCTGAGACCCGACGGAAAGAGCCAGGTTTCGGTAGAGTATGACAAGGACGGCAAGCCGATCCGTCTCGAGGCGGTCGTACTTTCGACCCAGCACGACGATGATGTGACCCAGGAGCAGATCCACGAGGATATCAAAAAGTATGTCTTCGATCCGGTTCTTCCGAAGGAGCTGATCGACGGGAATACGAAGTTCTTTATCAATCCGACCGGCCGCTTTGTTATCGGCGGACCGCACGGTGACGCGGGTCTGACAGGCCGTAAGATCATCGTTGATACCTATGGCGGATACGCGAGACACGGCGGGGGAGCCTTCTCCGGAAAGGACTGCACCAAGGTAGACCGTTCCGCGGCGTACGCGGCCAGATATGTCGCCAAGAATATCGTAGCGGCAGGGCTTGCCGATAAGTGTGAGATCCAGCTGTCCTATGCCATTGGCGTCGCGAAGCCCACTTCGATTATGGTGGATACCTTCGGAACCGGAAAGGTTGACGATGAGAAGCTCGTTGATATCATCCGCGAGAACTTCGATCTGAGGCCCGCCGGGATCATCAAGATGCTTGATCTCAGAAGACCGATCTACAAGCAGACCGCAGCTTACGGCCATTTCGGAAGAAACGATCTGAATCTGCCGTGGGAGGCGCTTGACAAGGTAGATGTATTGAAGAAATATCTATAGGAAAGGCACAAATTCCCGGGATCCCCGGGAAGAATAGATAACAGCGGTATTGTAAGAAGAGAGGGCGGGCCGGATCGGATCGCCCTTTTCTCATGAAGTATGCCGATGGGTATCAGGAGAGTATTTTTTCAGTATATATTGATATCAAATGACTTTCCATTCTGTGATCATACGTTTTTTTGAATCGAAATTCACCCCGATCTTATGGATCATTTAAGGATTCCTTTTGCCATCTCCGTAGCTTGTTCAAGTGTCATGTTGGGATTTTCTTTCATAAAGTAATCGACAAGCTGTTTAATATCGTCTTTATGCTTCTCTTCAGTTCCCTGAGCTAAGCCCTCGGATATCCCCTGTGAAAAACCCTGATTAAATATTACCTGACTCATTCCCGGCATAGTTGATACCTCCTCTCTAAGCTCCGGATTTGAGCTTGCCGGAGTATGTACCTTGCTTTCATTAAGATTCGCACCATCAGGGAAAGATAAAACAGCAATCTTAGCCTCTAATTCTCTGACGCGTTTTTCCGCAGCCTCTGCACGTTGACGCGCTTCCTCAGTTCTTTGCTGCTCGTCAAATATAGCGTCCATGATCAACGTTCTTTCCTTCATACAATCAGACCTCCATCACCTTGCCAAACATAAAATCATCCCTGAACTCAAGTTCTTCATAGGCTTTGAATTCAGTATAACCATTCTGATCACTCATAGCATAATTCTCCTTTCTAAGCAAATATCAGCAAACGAAGATTTCCTATCGTTTACCGTTTACGAGATACCGGCAGGAGTTATGCTTTTTTCTTCCTGCCTACCGTGTTTTGGGATCTATAAGCAGGAATTTCAGAATCGAGAAAAGAATTTCAAGACAGCATCCATATGGAGCCTTATATGAGAAATACTGCTTATGTGGGTAGTATAGCACAGCTCGTATGAATTGTCTTATATTTTTTTGGATCTATAGGGAGCTACAGAATCGAAAATATAAATATGAACAATATGGGATAAATATGTTCTCGAGCTGCCGATTCTCAGAAATGGCTCAACCACGCGGTTTATCGGCATTTTTTTTGGAAAATTAACCAGAATTCTATTCTGGTTAATTTCTTTTCTCGTTTGAGAC
>JAFSXN010000101.1 GCA_017444015.1 Lachnospiraceae bacterium
AAAAAAGCACCCGCGGATAAAGACGGTGTCCGTATCGCGGAACTCAACGAAGAGACCTATCGTTATCTCCTCTGGGATCACAAGCCCCTTACGAATTTCTGGCAGATCGGGCCGGGAAAAGCAAGGAGGCTTGCCTCCTCCATGCTCCTTACCATGGGGGATGTAGCGGAAAAGACGCAGTACAATGAGGAATACTTCTATAAAACCTTTGGCATAGACGGAGAGATCCTCATTGACCACGCCTGGGGGATCGAGCCGGTCACCATGGCGGACATCAAAAACTATCGTTCCGACAGTCACAGCCTTTCTAACGGCCAGGTTCTCCCCAGACCCTATAAATATGAAGAAGCTTTACTTGTTTTCAAAGAAATGATCGATGGCCTCTGCACGGATATGGTCATAAAAAGCCTGACCGCAGAAGCCTTTTCCTGGTGGGTATCCTACGATTATAAGAGCCTCGAAGCAGTCCCTGACTATAACGGCCCCCTGTCCATTGATTTTTACGGCAGGGTCCATCCCAAGCACTCCGGCGGAGGAGTAAAGCTGCTGACCCTGACAAACTCCGTCCGGCTCGTCACAGAAGCAATGGTACCTTCCTTTAACTCCGGAACCGACCATAGACTTCTCTTCCGAAGGCTCGGCGTATGCGCAAACAATATCGTATCCGACGAAGGCATGTATCAGCTCGATCTCTTTACGGATTATGACGCATTAGACAGGGAGCGAAGAATACAGAACGCCATGCTTAAAGTCCGGCGGCGATACGGAACCAATGCCATCTTCAAGGGCTCCAGCCTCATCGAAGCCTCCACCACCCTTGAAAGAAATCTCCAGGTCGGCGGCCACCGCGCCTGAATTCTTCTTCTCTTTCGAAAGTGATTTCATCCAATATCCGATTTAGGGGCATGAGTTGCGTAGGCTCATCTGTTGATATGGCTTTTCCCCCTGAATAACTGACTTACTGATGTGAATCTATACTGGTTAACGATTTTCGTTGCCGATCAACCGGACTCGCAAACGCAATTCCAGTACGTTTACTTTATCAAAAACGGCAATTAATTGCGTTCGCGAGTATAATATGCTGCTTAGAGAAAAGATATGGAACCCAATGATAAATATGCAATGCCGGAAAACTTCAAATACCGGGAAGTCATTCTGAAAGGAAAGCCCCGCCACAGCGCCGATGATCCCTTTCTGATCAGAAAACCTTCAAAATATATTCTCCACATTCACTTCATTGCCGTGCTCGCGGATAATCCTGATCAGATCCTCAGCCTTCAGCCATACCGTAGCTGTATTGTCATTGGGATGTATACCGATCAGACCCTTATCGTCCAAAAACGCTGCGTCGATATAGAACGCAACCTTTTTCTCTGCATCGTTGAACAGACCAAAGGGAGAAACAGCCCCTGGGATCAAACCGAGAATCTCTGCCAGTTCCTCCGGCTTTACAAAGGTCAGTGGCTTTGTGCCATAGGTTTTTCTGAACTCCTTCAGATCGACTCGCTTGTCGCCCTTCACGGTAATCAGATAGTAGAAACGTCTCTTATCATCGCGGACGAACAGGTTCTTGGCATCACAATCAGGGTATGGAAGTGCAACCGAATCCAGCTCCTCCATATTGAATACAGCGGCATGCTCCGTGATCTCATGCCAGATGTTGTTTTCCTTCAGAAAATCATATATCTCTTGTTTTGAATACATCGTTTTCACTCCTTTTCCTGGCTTCCTCCGCATTTTGTTCGTTTCCTCCGCCATGTCCGGCGCAGGCGCTGAATGCCAAAGTCAATAACAACATTGTACAATAAATAATCGTTATTTTCATTTCAAACGTTCTGCTTCTGATCAAAGTCCCTTTATTTCCCTCATTTTATACTCCGTATCGTCATCAATCATCGCGATCATGATATCCGCGATCCCGGGATCAAACTGGCTTCCCTTACATCGAAGGATCTCCGCTCTTACCTCCTCCTGCGGCCGGACATTGGAATAGGCGCGGTTTGATGTCATCGCGTCATAAGCATCCGCTACGGCAATGATCCGCGCTTCCTCCGGAATATCAAGCCCCGACAGCCCGTCCGGATACCCTCCGCCGCCGTACCGCTCGTGATGCCATCTGGCACCTGTCGCTAGCCCCGGAAGCTCCGTAACGTTTTTCAGGATCTCATGCCCGATGCCCGGATGCTCCTTGATCTTTGCAAACTCCTCGTCCGTAAGCCTCCCGTTTTTATTGATGATCGCCTCCGGGACCCCGATCTTCCCTATATCATGTAGCAGCCCCATCACATA
>JAFSXN010000008.1 GCA_017444015.1 Lachnospiraceae bacterium
ACGACCTCTGTCACAATGGTACAGGTCGTAGGCTATCGATTCCGGGACTATTTCCGCATCGGCGGGTTGGTAGGTCTCATCGGCGTGGTCACCGCATGGGTCAGCCTGGTGCTGATCTATGGGCTCTAAATCGCCTCATATCGCCTCATATTTCCTTCATCTCTCTATCAAGAAGAGTACATAAATCAGATGCGGCATCGGACTGTGAAGAAGCAATCCGGTGCCACATTTTTATTGTCGTTTTTTGCCTGTTCCGAGAAATAGCTGGTTTTAAAGGCAAGGGCAACTTCTTATGCGCTTATTCTTATCCCCGGTGTTCTGCGATTTGTCTCACATAGGATAAATTTCTCCTTGACAAAACGGTCGCCAGTTAGAACATGGTGGAACTCTACATGACCGGTATACGGGTTTTCACAGAAATAATACTCCTGATAATCTTTTACATTCATATAGAGCGCTGCATGATAATAATTTGCATTATTCTCCATCTGAGCGCCAATGGTAAGAACAGAACGATTTACACTGTTGTTCCTGCCATCCCAGTAGTACATAAATACCTGTTTATTCTGAAAAAACTCCGGAAGCAGAGATGCTGTATGCTCGAAAGCAGGCTGATCCCGGTGGAATGCAACCGCTTCTGTGAAGAAGTTGAGAGACACTTCCAGCGCCTCTGCGATCTCATACAACGTCTCAATGTCAACGCTGATCTCCCCGTTTTCATATTTAGAAAGCGTGCTTTTGCTCTTTTTAATCTTACGGGCAAGCTCTGCCTGGGACAGCTTCCGATTTTGTCGACATTTCCGTATAGTATCACCGATGATTTTCGAAACCTGTTCCATTTCTTTCCTCCGAAGTATAGTTTCTTATGATTCTGTTTTCGCGTTGTAGACCATTCCGACACCGCCGCAATAGCGGACTATGGTGTTGACGAGTTCGCGCGCCGTTTCCTCAAGAAATGTATCCGGCGTGTCGTCATGTCCCTCAAGAATCAGAAGAATATCGCTTGTCTCCGCTGTCACAACCGTTTTATTGCACTGATGAAGCTCCAATCGGCAGAGGACATCATCAGCCTGGTCGCAATAATAATACTCATGCGCATCCAGCGGAACATGCTCACTTTGCCCCATAGGGATATATCTTTCCGTGCCTTTAGGAAGCTTAACAGTCACGTCTCCCTCAATGCGGCTCAAATCGTGAGCCGCGATGCAAAGACGGCTCTCTACGGAAAGTAGATTATAGATGTCCACAACCGGGTTAATGGTGGGAAGCGTACCATGCTTGCGCAACATTCGGATCAAGTTTTCCGCGCTGGGGATGTTCTTCCGCCGCTTGACCCCGGCTCGGTCATGGAGAATATGATAGCCTTCCAGCCTTGCGTCCGCATGATAGTCAAGTGCCGCATATTGCTGTCCCAACTCGCCGAGTCGCTGAGCTCGAAAAGCTTTCCACTCCGGTTTCTCCATATGGTTATCCAAGCCCCGGATCACAGCATAAACAACTTTAACGCCCAGATTTCTCACGGGTTTTGTCACTGTAAAACGCACAGGTTACACCTCCACTATGTTTTTCTAAAGCATAGCATAGGAGGCGTTTGGATAGGTAATATAACTTATAAATGCTTTTACATAGGATATTCCTATGTGTTCTCGGCATATTCCCGTAAGGCGTCAATATAGATTGCACCCAGCTCGGAAAGGGTCTGATCCCGGTTCAGAAGGTAGCCGATCTCCATATACTCCGGTTCGTCCAGCGGCAGGGCGATGATTTCTTCTCCCTGGAGATGGCGGGGGAAAATTCCGCTTGAGATGGTATAACCCTGCAGGCCTATCATCAGATTTACGATCGCGGCCCGGTCGCTGACCTTGATGCTCTTTTCCGATGACACGGTACTGAATAATTCCTCGGAGAAAAACGGCGACTCATACGCCCCTTGAAGAAAGCTCAGTCTGGGATATGGTTCTAAATCAATAAGTTTGACTTTTGTAAAGGCGGTCAGCGGATGTTCCCGATGAAGGAAAACATGCGGCTTTGCAGTGAAGATCGGCGTAAAGCGGAGATCCAGATCCGCAAAGCTTTTTTGCAGAACGGTTTTATTCTCCCGACTGAGATAAAGGATTCCCACATCACAGAATCTATTTCGTACATCCTGCAGGATCTGATTGGTCTGCGTTTCGTTGAAAATAAATTCGTAGCGCTCTTGACCATAGCGTTGAACCATTTTGACAAAGGCATTGGCGGTAAAGGTATAGTGCTGCGTAGATACGCAAAAGCGCTGCCTTTCCGGTCGCCCAGAGATATAGCGGTCTGTCAGCGCCTGCATAGGTTCCACGACTTGCCGCGCATAACCGAGAAACTCCATGCCCTCCGCCGTGATGGAGATACCAGCACGGTTGCGGACAAAGATCTGAATTCCGATCTCTGTCTCCAGCTCCCGGATGGCGCTTGACAGGCTGGGCTGGGCAATAAAAAGTCGTCTCGCCGCCTCTGTGATTGAGCCGGTCTCCGCCACGGCGATCACATATCGAAGCTGTTGAGCCGTCATGGAAATCCCTCCCGTTTCCTGTGTTCCTTCTTGATTTTATGGAAAAACGCCCGCCTTGTCAATAGGAAACGGCTATGCTTCATCATTGAAAATAGATATTAACAATATAATTCCCGGATCTGTTATGATAACTGACGGAAAGGGGGCTGCATTTTATGCCCAGCTATGTTCTTGCCAGTTTTCTCCTCTACTGTGTGATCAATGCTTTTACTCCAGGACCGGGAAATATTTTGGCTCTCAACACCGTTACCAACCAACTTCAAAGAGAAGGAAAATGATTTGAAATTACACAGCAGCTACCATATCTGGCCGGAAATGATACCACGTTAGTATCACTCCTGGCCTATTTTGATGCCAAAAATCAAACACAAAACGCGCAGATACCATTTACCCCGGCGTTTGATATCAAGCTCCGGAAAAGTGGTATCTGCGTTTATCATTTCTGATACCAAGGAGGTTCTTATGACAGAAGACGAAATGAGACTATTACAAGCCAAGCACCGAATGGAAGAAGCGCAGGCGCGGGATCGTATGAAGGAGCGAAAAGCCCGGACGCGGAGGCTGATCCAGGAAGGGGCGATTTTGGAGAAGGTCTTTCCCCTTGCTGAGGGGATGGACCTGACGAAACTTGAAGATGTTTTACGCGAGCATTTTTCTTAACGTGGGTGAGGCGTTCCGGGAAACCGGGGCGCTCCGCTTCTTTTTTATCCCGAAGGGCGCACTTACTCACCACCTGCCCGCAGGGCAGGCGGGGGCAGCCTTTCCGTTGGTCAGGCCGTGCGCTCTCCGAGGGGGATGCGGCTCCTGCGGGAGCCTACAGCCAATGCTGCCGAGACTGCGGCCCCGGTCATCATTGCCTGCGCGAAGGGATCGGTGCGCCGTTCCCTTC
>JAFSXN010000102.1 GCA_017444015.1 Lachnospiraceae bacterium
AATTATTTTCGAACAGACGTCAGCAAGACGTTCTGGCAATAAATCAGAAGCTGTGAACTTCTGTGTTCTTTATCATTTACTATCCTTATATCTTTCATACATTTCAAAACAACGAAAAATCCATAGTATTTTTGATCCTTTCCGGACAGTTGCAATTACATATTATAATTCGGCCTGACTCAGAATATCATAAGGTGTACTCTCATATTAGAGTACACTAATCGATATGGTGTACAGGACGGAATGTAGAAGCAGTTGTTTTTAATAAGGGTCATAGACCAGTCTCTTCATAAGATGGCAGAAAAGGAAGTAGTGTGACCGTCCGGAAAAGGGTGGCAGCACAGGCTTTTTCTTTGAGATGATAGTGTACCCTTTTGAATACGGTGCATAGAACGAGGTGTAAGGGACGTTGTTTTGAAACGGGTGCTGGTTTTGATGGGAGCTTTCTAAAATCCGGGTTGTGAGCAGATATCTGTATGTATCGTGGAGATAGTGCCTGATATTCGGGCTTTTCTACAAGTTATGTGGGCGTAAACGATAGAAATAATAAATATGTGTTTCGGCAGTCTGCCGGAACCTTTTTATTTTTTTGCCTTTTATAGTGAGAAAGGAAGGATCTCAAAGAGTATTGCGGAGTTACAGGCGGGAAAGGCGGTGGTCTTATGAGTTAAGCGGGAGATATTCATTTGTAAACAGAGGATATTGGTTAAGTATGAAGGCATAGAGCGGTTTTGAACGGCGATATTACAGCAAATTCTGCTTATAAGAGCGTTTATCACGCGGAAAGGGGTGAAATTATGAGGATTAACAGGGAGCTTGCGCTGGATTGTCCTATGGCAGCGCAAATTTTAAGCTCGTCTTCCAGGAAAAAGAAGGAGCTTATCGTAAGGCTGGCGGAGACGCAGCTGAGGGCTCTGGGATATACACAGAACCAGCTCAGGGACAGTGAGGATATCCGTTTTATTACTGAAATGATGGAACGGGGCTTTGTTTCAGGGTGTCCGGGCAGCGAGCGGAGGCGGCGTACAGGTTCCGGGAGAAGAGGAAGATGTATCCTGAATGGCAGGGATTCTGAAGGAGTAAAAGAGAAGCTGTCCGATGAAATAGCGGATACAGCGACTAACAAGAAATTGGATGGTAGTCCTTTGGGGAATGAAATGACGGAAAGGGATTTCAAGGATGATTATCTGAAAGCGGTTCAGAGCATTCTCGGAGACGATGAGTTTGGAAGTATGACGGAAGGAGAGGAGTAGGATATGGCGATGAAATATCTGGCAGTAGACTGTGGCAAGGCTGATACGAAGGTCTGTCTGAGGAATGAAGATGGGAGCATTACGAAGAAGCTGATCCCGACCACGCTTGCGGAAGCCTCCGGGATGGAGGATTTACAGAGGGAGACGGAGAGCGGGATCAGGGAGGTTGTTTTTGAAGGGAGAGCATATGTGATCGGGGCTCCCGCGAATGGGATGATACGGGATAATTCAAAGAAGAATATAGTCCATAAGGTGCTGACTCTGAGCATGATCGCGGAAGCTGTGCCGGAGGGGAGCTATGTGAGGGCCGCGATAGGCTGTCCACTTCAGTGCTATGCATCCAAGGCGGAACGGAAGGAGTATCTGGATTATATTCTCCCTGCGGGGAAGACGGAGATCGAGGTGAATGGTCGGAAGAAGAGATTTTTTGTGGATCGCAGGGCTGTGTTTGCGGAGGCATACGGGCCGTTATTGCTGTTTCCGGAGAGGTTTATGAACCGGACGGTGGGGGTGATCGATATCGGGGGATTTAACGTGAACGGATGCTATTTCCTGAACGGAAGGCTGATATCGGAAGCGAATATCACAAACCAGATGGGGAAGTACAGGCTGATGTCTGCGCTGGTGCAGCCCTTGAACAGGCTGGCTCCTACGGCTGATTTTCATATCTATGAGATTGAGGAGGCACTGCGGCTGGGATATGTGATCAATGCGGAGGAAGCCAGCGGGAAGATTCTTGAGGAAAAGAAGAGGAAGCATCTGGACCAGATCGTGGAGGCCTGCCGTAAGGCCGGATGGAATCTGGATTTCTGCGACCTCATCTTCTGCGGGGGTACGTCTCCGTTATTAGAGAAACAGATAAAGGAGAGGTTTCCGAGGGCTTTTATTCCGGAAGAGAGCAATTTCATTAATGCCTCAGGGTATCTTAAGATGCTGATGAAGGTGGCGGGTTAGTTTTTCAAAAAGGAGAAGGTTATGAGCACGGTAAAGAGGGTAAAGGAACTGGTTTCCGGGAAATATGCCGGATGTGAGTATTATAAGCCGGTATGCGAGACAGAGTTCTGGTCGGCGAACGGGCTGAGAAGGGCTGACGAGGAGGCTCCGGATGAGGCGGAGGTTCTGGATTACAGACTGCTTGATGAGGATGAGTATAATCTGACGTTCTGGCTGCCGATCGGGGAGCGGGTGAGCTTTGAAAAGGAATTCGGGGATAGAAGCGCTAAGATCCTATGCGTGGTTCTTCCGAGGAGCGGGCAGTTTGTGTTCCGAAGGAGGGTAAGGGTCGGCGAGAAGATATATATGCTGTTTCTTCCGGCTGATTCTTTTGAGGAGGCAAAGAAAAAGGCGAAGGCCGCTATTGTTCTGGGGATATGGCATAAGTATCTGGATCAGTCGCTTCTGCCGAACAGGAGAGTTTTTCAGGAGCGGGAGAGGTTTTATGCGAGGAAGGGGAGGTATCCAACGTAACACTATTGCAAGGATAATCTTTTTTTGGTTTCTCTGCTTTAGAATATGTGATCGCCGGGAGCATGGAAACTACTTTGAGGCGATAAGGTACAGAGACTAATTTGTAAAAATGGATGTAAATATCAATAAGTAAGTAGGGTCTTGACAAAGTGACCTTTCGTTTACTATGAGGAGCGAACGGGAGGTTATTTTGTCATATATAGAGGATATTATGGCTAAAGACACAAAAGAGAGAATACTGGATGCCGCATTAGCCCCTTTCATTTATCTTATTACT
>JAFSXN010000103.1 GCA_017444015.1 Lachnospiraceae bacterium
ATAACGAAATTACTTTCCATTTCGTTATTGAGTGCGCCGAATTCGGGCCGCTTAAGGCGGCATATTTCCTATCCGAATTCGTGCGCATCATATTATACGATTAACGAAAAGCGGCAGAGCTTTTCGTTAATCAGTATAATAGCGATCCCTGTGAACTGAAACTATCAAAATGCCATGTACAAAAGTACCATAACTCTAACATCCTATGTTAAAATTATATTATGCAAGTTGCACAATTTCAACTAAAAGATATTTACAGAAATTGTCAATATTTTCAGATTGGAAAGCATTGCTGTGAACTGTACTGTCGCAGAGTATAGATCATGGGTGTTCTTGTCAGCTCAATCAGCATGATTAGGGCTTATTTATACTGGTTAACGATTTTCGTTGCCGATCAACCGGACTCGCAAACGCAATTCCAGTACGTTTACTTTATCAAAAACGGCAATTAATTGCGTTCGCGAGTATAGCACTTTATTATCACGATATCACGCCCAAAAGTGCTAAATGAATAATTTTTATTGATATTTAGCACTTTTCTGATCGACAGAGCTGATAATGTAGTCAACCTGTGCGAGATGAAGTTCTATAGCAGCGAAATCTCTGTAGACAAAGAAATGTATCTTATCATGCAGGAACGCAGAGCTGCGGTGGAAGCGATGGTATCCCGCAAGAAAGCAGTCCGTAACACGCTTATCACAACATATGGTGTCAGAAAGGGCGATTATGCCAACGTATTCGCGAACGTGATTACATTGGATGATCTTTTTTAAGGATCTCAGCCCTGCTCCTCAAACATCATATATTCCATATAAAAGTCATTGAAATCCGGGTCGGAGGACAGAGCGATCTCCTCACCCTGCTTCGCAAGCCGGGTCAGTTCTCCCAGGGGAGCTTCTGTCGGATCCGGCAGGGTACGCCACCACTCTTTCAGAAATTTTACCGCGCCGCTTAAGGAAGAATTTCCGACCGCCACAGCTTTAGGAAGCAGGTCCTTTGGGATCAGACCGATCTGTGAGGCTTTTTCTATATCCAGATAATAGCCGAAGCCCCCGGCGATATAGAGCCTGTCAAGCCCCTCACAGCTGATCCCGAAGCGCTTCAGAAGAACCTCCATCCCTGCCCGGATCGCGCTCTTTGCCAGCTGAAGCTCCCGGACATCCTTCTGGGTAAAAACGATGGGTTCCCCGTTAGCTTTCTCAGCTAAAAAGAACCCGTTATCAAAATACTCCTCATCAAGCATTCCCGTCTCGTCCACCAGCTCATTCCGAACCAGCTCGGAAGCAGTTTCAATAACACCTGTACCGCAGATTCCAAGCGGCTTTTCATTCGCGATTGTTTTTAGAATAACATTTGGTTTTTTATTTATTTCGATCGTTATATTCGAGATAGCGCCCGGTATACTTCCGACCCCGCAGGTGATATTTCCGCCTTCAAAGGCCGGGCCTGCTGCCGTCGAGGTGACAAGCAGCCGATCCTTATTTCCGATCGCCATTTCTCCGTTTGTCCCGAGGTCGATCAGCGCATTCACTCCCTCGCTTCTCTGAAAATCCAGTCCGTAAACGCCGGATACGATATCAGCGCCCACATAGACCGAAAACCCCGGAAGCAGAAAAGCAGGAAGTCCCGCAAGCTCTGAAAGCGGCCTATTAAGACCCTCCCCCTCCCCGGAAAGCCCCAATACCTCGGAAAGCGGTCGTTCTTCCAATGCAAGGGTATGGGCTGTAAAGGGATAAACACCAAGTCCCTGGGTCGGATAGCCCATCAAAAGATGAAGCATCGTCGTATTTCCCGCAATCGAGACTGCTTTCAGCTCCGATAAAATAACATTGTTGTTCTTAATCAGAGTCTCGATCCCCTGCCGCAGATCCTCCCGAATCAGCTTTTTCAGTTCCTCCGCCTTTCCGTTTCCAGCCGCCTCGATCCTTGCGATCACATCAGCGCCATAGCTTCTCTGGCGGTTGATGGCGGTACAGGTATCAAGGACCCGCCCTTCGTCTAAGGCAATGAGCGAAAGCGCTAACGTCGTAGTACCGATATCGATGGCGATCCCGAGAGCGGACGGCACAGCCGCTTCTTTAGGGAAGCGCTGATTTAAGCGCTTCCCTGCGCCGAACGCGCAGGACGAAGTCCCTTCCTCTGCGCGTTCGTGCGCATCTTCTGCTAAGGAAACGCTGTTAATCAGCGTTTCCTTAGACACTTCTGCATCGGACTCCTTCTCACCCGTTGTGCTCCGGTCCGTATTCCCGTTACTGTCTGTATTTCTTTTATTATCACTTTCCGATCCGACAGCAAGCATTTCCGTCTCCTGTAAGGAAAGGATCTCGATCGTACAATCTCCGTTGATCGTACTGCGGCAGGCAAGCCTCTTCCCCTCGGAAAGCTCCTTTGCCGTAAAAAATCTCCCGGCATCCGCTGTTTCCTCGATTTCTCCGGAAAGCACACGCACCGCGCACTTTCCGCATCTTCCGGCTCCACCGCAGGGAGCGGAGACAAAGATATTGTTTTCCCTGAGGACCGAAAGCAGATTGCTGCCCGGCACAACCGCGATCTCGTAGTCCCCTGTCTCATCCTTTATCGTAAGCAGGACGCTTTCCATCCGGTTCGGGCAGTCTGTATTGGAGCAGTCGCTGCAGCCGTGCGTAAGATGCAAAACTCTCGGATTTTCTGAAATCTCAAAGACCTGACAGGTCGACTTGACCGGATCGTACATAAAGCCTGAAGAGATCGCCAGTCCCAGCGTTTCCCCGGCATTCAGAGCGTCGTAGGCAGCCTTTTGGATCGCCATGGGAACATGCCCCGGAGCCTCATAGCGCTTTTTGATCCCGACACCCCTCTTTGCGCAGAGGTCTCTCAGCCTGCCAAGCACCGGTGCCTCGAAGGCCCCGATGGCGGCAGAGGACATCGCATCCGCAAGCATCCCTTTGACGTAATCCCCCTCCTCAAAATAGGTACTGACAAGGTCTGTCACCTCAGCCCCGACAGTTATGATCAGATAGAGGACCTCCTTTCCGGGAGCGATCCCGCCGCCAGGTCCCTCCGGATAGGGAAAGAAGCCCATAGCCGCTCTGGGCTTGACAAGCGCTAAGATTTCCGGCAGAAGCTCTTCATATTCCTCCGAATAGGTCTCATACAGCGGATTCTCCTTGTCGCAGCGGATCTGGCGGAATACAGCATCCTTTGTGATCGAAAGCTCCTCTCCGTTTCCTGTTACAATAACAATGTTATCTTTATTCATCTCTTCCTCCATTCATTCTGTTTAACGCATTTCATTGCCGATCAACCGTATTCCAGACTTGCAAACGCAATTCCAGTACGTTTACTTTATCAATTATGGCAGGTAATTGGGCTCGCGAATATATTATCCAACGTTATCATTCCCGGGTATTTTCTATTCTCAGTATACACGGCCATCGGCTTTTCCGTCTATGCTTTTTCCGGATTATCTGATATGATATATTTATTCGTAACCAAGGAGGAACAACAATGCGAAATATGTATGAATGGGTAGCACAGACGATCGCAAGCAAGGAGAAAAAGGCTCTTCCGGTCCTTTCCTTTCCGGCGATCCAGAAGTTAGGTATCTCGGTTCAGGATATCGTAAAGGACAGCGACAAGCAGGCCGAGGGTATCCGGCTCATCGCGGACAGCTTTGATACCGCGGCTGCCGTCAGCTATATGGATCTCTCGGTGGAGGCAGAGGCTTTCGGGTCCGAGATCCGATACTCGGAAAACGAGGTTCCGACCGTCGTAGGCCATATCATCGAATCCATGGAAGAAGCAGAAGCCCTGAAGGTGCCGGAAATCGGGGCGGGACGGACCGGGTCCAATATCGAAGCGATGAAAAAGGCTGTCTCTATGGTCACCGACCGGCCGCTCTTTGCCGGAATCATCGGCCCCTTTTCCCTGGCAGGAAGGCTCCTTGATGTGACCGAGGCGATGATGTACTGCTTTGATGAACCGGAAATGGTTCATGAGGTGTTAAAGAAGGTTACGGAGTTTCTGATCAACTACTGTAAGGCCTACAAGGAAACCGGCGTTTCCGGAGTCGTTATGGCAGAGCCCCTGGCAGGTCTTCTTTCCGAGGATCTGGCCGAGGAATTCTCCGCGGAGTACGTCAAAAAGCTCGTCGATGCCGTGCAGGATGAAAATTTCCTGATCGTTTATCATAACTGCGGAAATTCCGCGATCCATACTGTTGATACCATCATAAACAACGGCTGCAAGGTCTTTCATTTCGGGAACGCAATCGACATGGCGGAGATGATGGAGCATATTCCAAAGGATTGCATCGCTATGGGAAATGTGGATCCCGCGACTCAGTTCCGAAACGGAACTCCGGAGAGCGTCTACGAATCGACGAAGCAGGTACTGGAAGCATGTAAGGGATACGATAACTTTGTTATTTCATCCGGCTGCGATATCCCGCCGACAACGCCCTGGGAAAATATCGAAGCCTTCTTCCGCGCTGTCTCGGAAAATTGAAAACCGAAAACTATTATTAGAATAAGAAGAGCTTGCCGTATCAATCGAGTAGGAGGAAGTTTTTCCCTCCTGCTCGCCCGCGCCGCCCGATGATTGCTACGCAATCATGGGTTGCGCACCCGCGTCCGGCTTCAGCCGGAAAATTACCATACGCGGGCGTGCGCATAAAAAAAGGGAAGGATGTTTCCTTCCCGTTTTTCATATCTACAATAAAAGAGAAATTACCTCTTCATAATCGAGCTGCTCTGCCGCAGTCCTGAGCTTCTGCCAGCGTTCCGCCTCCCTTTGTGGAATGGAATACTCCGACATCCGTTCAATTACTCCGTCCAGAAGATCGCAGTCAAAGTCCTCCGCGGCTTTTCGCAGCTCTTTGTAAGCCTCCTGTAAAAGTTCCTCTCCTGCCTCCGGTTTACCTTCACTTGTCTCTTCGGGAAAGACCTTCGAGAGCGGCTGCCGGAACTGTAAACACGCCTGAATAAAAGGCTTTTCATGCTCCCGCAGGTAGGCGATATTCTCTTTCTTTCCGGCGTCCTCAAGCCTCTGAGCTTCTTCCCCGAGGCCTGCCGCTCCGATCATCCGAAGGGAGCTCTTTAAAGCATGGATCTTGATCGTATAGTTTTTCAGATCGCCCTTTTCGTAAAAATCCCTGATCTCCTTTGTTTTTCCATCGAGTGAGGTATAAAAGAGTCGTAACAGATTCAGGAATCCCTCTACAGAGCCGCTGTTTCGTACGCCGTGCTGAAGGTCGATCGGCAGGATGTCCTGTAATTGTAAAAACTCCTCCGGCAGCGTTTCCTCCGGAGACGTCATCTCCTTACCGTCCTCTGCGCGGCTTAGCTCTACCTTATCCCTTGGCAGATAGCGGATCAACATATCCTCTAACTTCCCGGAATCAATAGGCTTTGTCAGATAATCATCAAACCCCTCGGATAAATACTGCTCTCTTGCCCCGGAGATCGCGTTTGCCGTAAGGCAGACCACAGGCGTCGCCAGATTCGGATTCTTCTCCTGAGCGCGCATCTCGTGAAGGGTCTCGATCCCGTCCAGCCCCGGCATCATATGATCCAGAAAGATCATGTCATATTTCTTGTCATAGGCAAGCGTCAGACCCTCTGATCCGTCATTTGCCGAATCAATATTGATCCTGGTCTGCTTGAGCAGGCTCTTAAAGACCATCAGATTCATCGGATTGTCATCTACTACAAGGATCTGCGCCTCTGGAGCGGTCAGCTTCTCCCGGTAATGCTTCCGTTCACTGACAAGAGCCTGATACGCCGCCTCGTAGTCCCCCAAAGGTTCCCATCGGATCACCCTCTGCTTGAGGTCAAAGCTGAATTTAGAGCCCTTTCCGTAGGTACTCTCCACAGAAAGTGAAGTCCCCATCATCTCCAGAAGGCGCTTGGTGATATTCATCCCTAGCCCGGTTCCCTCGACGTTCCGGTTGCGTTTCTCCTCGATCCGCTCAAATTCCGAGAAAAGCCTCGAAATATCCTCCTTTTTGATCCCGATCCCGGTATCCTCTACCGAAACCTGTAATGTGACATATTCCGGCTCCAGAGCAATCCTTTCATAGCCGATATGGAAGGTAATGCTGCCCTTTTCCGTATATTTGACCGCATTGGTCAAGAGGTTTGTGATGATCTGCTTGATCCGAATCTCATCCCCGTACAGACATTTGGGGATCTCCGGGTCAAAATCCAAAAGAATCCGAAGCCCCTTGTCATCAGCCCTGACCTGGATCATATTCACCAGGTCATTGATCACGGAGGACAGATCGTATTCCCCGGGGGTAATCTCCATTTTTCCCGCTTCGATCTTGGAAAAGTCGAGAATATTGTTCACAAGCCCAAGGAGGGTACTTCCGGCGCTGCGGATGCTCTCGGAGTACGCAATGATATTGTTGTCCTCGCATTCCCTGAGGATCATTTCATTCATCCCGAGGACCGCGTTGATCGGAGTACGGATCTCGTGGGACATATTCGCAAGAAAAGCGCTCTTTGCCTGGGTAGCCTCCTCAGCGATCATCTTTTCGATCGCAAGCTCGTGGACCATCGTCTTTTCATAGTAGATGCAGTTTTCCTTATGGTTAAAGCCGTTGTGGATCGCGGTCGCCATCTGCTTACAGCTCTCGTAGCCGCAGCAGGTACAGTCGATCCTTCTTTCCTCCTCCGTAATCTTGTTCATACTGAGAAAGATTTTCTCTAACTGCTCCTCATTCGGCAGCTCATAGCAGCACTCCGCCGAACGATCCGTATATCCCCGCAGATAATCCGACAGCTTTAATTTGCTAAACTTCCGGTTATAATTGGATAGGCGCCTGGCGGGCGGATCCGGCCTCGACCACGCATCTCCGCTCTCTGATTTCTTCGAACGCTCTCGAATATCAAGCAGCGCGTACAGCGCGTCATCCGTACGGGATTTCTCCGGATTGACCGCCGTCCCGCAGATACAGCCCTTCTCACAGTTTAAGGCATCGATGAACAAAAAGGGCGTTTCATTGTTCTTTATCCGGTCGCTGTTTTGATGCATCCATTCATAGAGATGGCGCTCTCCCTCGATCTGGCGGATATATACCTGATCCCCCAGAAACCAGCGCACGTTTTCCGCAAGCCCTCCCGGTGTCGGATAAAAGGAGCCGAGGCCGTATTCTATCTCGCTCTTTGCGGGAGGTCCGCTCAGCTTATGCTCTCTGACATAGCGCATCAGATGCTCAAAGGTCACATTATACTGTACCAGACCCTTGTTATGCGAATCCTCGATCTCGAGCTTTTTCGCGATACAGGGGCTGATAAAGGCAAATCGATCGGTGATCCCAAGCTCTTTTCTGGCGTAGATCGCCGCGCACATCAAAGGACTCTGTACCGGAAACAGCTTCGGTAAGAGCTCGGGAAGATATCGTTCAATATAGGAAACTACAGCCGGACAGGGCTGAGATATGCCGCCCAGAAAATCATATTGCTTAATATAGTTCAGATATCCCCAGGTACAGATATCCGCGCCAAAGGCCACATTGATGATCCGACGGACCCCTAAGGCCTTAAGGCTCCCAAGGACGTTCTCGTACTCATCGGGATAATTTGCCTTAAACGCCGGTGCCAGAAGCAGCGAGACCGGCTCGCCGTTCTTCAGATCCTGAAAGAACCGTTCCGTATCGTCCTCAAATTCTCTGGCTCCGTGGACACATACGTCGATACAGCTTCCGCAGGCTACGCATTTGCTGCCGTCGACCTCGATCCTGGCTTTTCCGTTCTCCTCCTTGGAGATACAGGCTCCGATCGCGCTGCAGACCTTGATACATTTATTGCAGCCGATACAATTATCGTTGGTATATACAATGCTTCGTTGATTCATTCTTCAAACAGCTATATCAAAACAGCTATGAAAGCCCCGTCCCGGAGCGGCTGAAGGTTCAGTAAAGCATACTTTACTGCATCAGCAGATAATTGATCAGTCCTTCATACAGAACCACATCTTCCCCTCTGGAATAATGCACGCCGTCCCGCATCGGAGTCTCTGTCGAAAGATGCAGCTTGATAAAGCCCACATTCGCGGGCAGCATGCTCTCCAAAAGAGCGTTAAAATCCTCTACATCCTTGTTCTTGCTCTCAATCTCACTTTTCGTATTCCTGCCCTCGGGAAGCGAATCATAATCAAAGCCGATCACGGAGCAGGCATAAACCTGAGCCCCTTTTGCGATCCATTCCTGCGCTTTGGAATTGTAAAAGCCGATCCAGGTCAGGCAGGCCGGACCCTTTCCGTAGTAGGAAATATCATTGATCCCATACAGAATAACGATCTTCTTCCCTTTCAGATTCGTTCTGTCAAGGATCGGTACATAGTAATCGTTAAAATACGGATAACTCGAGCCGCAGGCAGCCAGCCAGTTGACTCTCTGATCCAGCGTATCCATAAAGCCGTAAACCGTCCGGGAATCCCCTACCAGATAGATATCCGATCCATAGAGCTCACGGACCTCGGAGGGAGCTAACGAAGGAAGGGGAGCCGGCGAAACCTCAGGCGTTTCAACCACTACAACCTCCTCAACAATCTCAACGGGCGGCTCCGGCAAGGTATTTTCTATTGTCTGTCCGTTTTCATCAAAATATACGACCTCCTCATGAGAGATCACATCGTTTGTTTCTCCGTCAAAAACCGTTGACGAGACAGGCTGTCCGTCAACATACACGGTTTCCGTGACCGTCGTTGTTTCAAAACCGCAGGTGAAAAATATTACTGAAAATAATATGAAAAACGGGATTAACTTCCCCCTCAGAACTGACCTGCCCCTTATCATCCGATCATCCCCCTGTTATACTTCTTAAAAAAATCTAAACCCTCTTTGTATACTTTACAGGAAAATACGCAGGATTTCAACCACAAATACTGGTAGAAGCGGATAACAAAAAACACAAAAACCCATTCCCCGAACACCGAAATGCCCGGGAAATGGGTTGTACTCAAACATAATTCAGGAATCCGGATATACCGGGATATCCGTAA
Source organism: Lachnospiraceae bacterium (assembly GCA_017444015.1). Classification (GTDB taxonomy): domain Bacteria; phylum Bacillota; class Clostridia; order Lachnospirales; family Lachnospiraceae; genus UBA2868. Next base: position 8,986 of record JAFSXN010000103.1, read on the forward strand.
AGAACCTTAGATCGAAGCGAAGAACTTCATCGTCTCCTGTCCGTCCTGCTCCTCTTTCTTCTTCTGCATCAGCGTTTTCATGGTATCAAGCGTCTGCTGCTTCTGAAGATTCGTTACATATTCTCCGATATCCGTATCTCCGAGCTTGCTCTTAGATGCGCTCGTATTGTAGGACGCGACCTGATTATAATTGTACATGGACTCCAGTCCGTTAAAATCGGCACCGGTTACGGAACGTCCGCCGCTTACCTTATCCAGGGCATTGTCAATGTCACGAATATCAAAATTCCCCATAACATTGAAGTCCTTGATGCCGAGCGCGTCCAATGTACTGTTTACATTGTTGACCGAATTGCTGGCTCCGTTTCCATCTCCGGTGATATCTATGGAGTCCTCGCTGCCGTCTAACAGCTTGTGCTCATTATAGCTCGTCGAAGACGCGATATCATTGATCCCCTGCTTGATCTGATCGATCTCGCTCTGGATCGCCTTCTTATCGTCATTGCTCAGTAATCCGTTGGAAGCCTTCAGAGCCAGTTCCTTCATTCTCTGAAGATAATCCGTTACTCCCGACAGAGCACCATCCGCGATCTTCGCGGCACTCTGCCCTGATCTGATATTCCCACTGCCGGCGTCATATCCTTTGACCTGGGAATCTTCCTTACTTAATATAGCCAGTTCTGACGCGCCGTCCGCCGCCGAATTGATCTTCTTTCCGCTGGATAACGCGCTGTAGTAGGAACCAGCCTGGGAATATCCATTAACTCCGCTTATTCCGCTCATTTTTCTGCCTCCTCCCTGAGGAATCCGGGGTTGTTTGTTCCGGAACAATCTGCAAAATTGCTTTGTATTTCATCTAAAGGTACAAACTGATATTAGCATAAAATTTTCGAATATTCAACATATTTTCATTGCATTGTGATATACTCTACTAAATACCTGTTATCGCCAAACAGTACTGATCGGCCGGTCTTACAAGCAGCAGCTATTCTGTGGATCGTGTCCGGCATATTCTGAAAATCTTATGAATAAAGGGGTAACCGAATGAGTAAAAGACTGAGAGTATTATTATCCGGCGCTACAGCTATGGCAGCGGTGGGAGTTGCGGCCTCCGAGGGACTTTTGTATCTGCTTTCCCATAAATCCGCGGAGCTAAGCGGTCTCGTTCCGATCAACGGAAGCGACGAGCGGGAGATCGACCGGGATATTTTAAAAAAGCGAAGCGACGCGAGAAAATGGGTCACCTTGCAGGAGCTTTCGCACTACCATATCACAAGCGACGACGGACTGCGGCTGCATGCGGCTCTGCTGCCCGCAAAGCACCCCTCGAAGCGCTACGCCTTCTGTATCCACGGCTTCCACTGCTCCGGGATCCGGGAATTTGATACCATCGCCCGCTTCTATTATGAGCATGATATCAACTGCTTTATGATCGATCAGCGTTCCCACGGCGACAGCGAAGGTACTTATATTACCTACGGTGTCAAGGAAAGTGACGACTGTATCAAATGGCTCAAATTTATGCGGAAGGAATTCGGCGACGATATTGAGATCATCCTTCACGGCGTTTCCATGGGGGCCGCGACCGTAATGCTTATGAGCGGAAAAATGCTGCCAAATAACGTAGTTTTTGCTGTCAGCGACTGCGGCTACTCTACCTTAAAGGACCAGCTGTATCATAATTTCGAGCAGCGTCATATCCCCGCCTCGGCCGCCTATCGCCTGTATCGGACCGCCGCGAAGCTCCATGCGGATTTTGATCCCGATGAGTGCAATCCCATCGAGGGCGTGGAGAAAAGCAATATTCCTATCATCTTTGCCCACGGAGAAAGGGATGATTTTGTTCCCTTTGATATGGTCTACGCCAATTTCGATGCCTGCCCGAGCCCGGTCAAGCGCCTGGTTACGGTCCCGGAGGCTGAACACGCGCAGGCCTTCCAGATCGGAGACGATCTGAAGGAAGCGATTCTTGATATGATTGGAAAGTAATGAAGTAAAGGCAGCGGGTCTATTTCCTCGCTGCCTTTTTATGTCCCTGAATATGTTCCGTAATATAGGGGCCGATCTCTTCTTTCGGCATCCCTAACGCGAAAGCCAGTTCCTCGTGGAGCTGTTTCTCCGCCATCTTGAAATATCGCTCGTCGATGACGGTCACCTTCTTCCCGTCCTCGATCCGTTCTTTCTTCCTGTTATAAAGGGCTTTGATTATCATAATGAGCCGTTCCGGATCACATGACGATATCGCCTTCTTATACTCCTGCTCCCGTTCAACTTCCTTTTCAATCCACGCAGCCTTTATACTGGGGATCTTCTCGACTAACTCCTGCGCTTCTTTCTTGCTGATTACCGGCCGCATCACCGGTTTTTCATTGTCTACCGGTACGTAGACCACAGAATCACGCTGATAGATGGGCCGTAAGGTATAATACGTTTTCTTCTTATCGATCATACCCATGGACAGCGTTCCGACATTGACGACTTCACAAACACTCTGATTTCCGTAGATCACCATATCGTTGATCTGATACATAGAATACCTCCTTTCCCTTCCATTATACACCATTTTTGCCTGATTTTCTAATGGTTTCTTTATATCACAATGTTATTTTTTCCGATTTTCCCTGTCTTTCAGGACCTCCTCGACCATTCTCTCGATGACCTGATCCGAAAGCGGATATTTCATTTCGGAAATGATCTTTTTTGCGTCATAGCCCCGCTCCACCAGATGCCGGATCGCGCCGCCGTAGGCAAATTCCCGCGAAAAATTTTGCAGCGCTTCATTAAATACATCCTTCTCGCCCATAAGCCTCCTCCCCTCCGCCGATCCGCGGCAAGCACAAAACCGTCGTCCCTGTATGCGATCCGCATTTTCAGAGCAGCAGTCCGTCGAAAAAGTCGTCGGCTTTATTGCTCTGGTTGAACTGCTTCAGCAAATATGCCTTGGCCTCGGCATGCCGGTCGGAAAGCCCAAGAAGCGCCGCCTCCAGATTGTCGCCCGTGATACACTGTAACCGGATCAGAAGCTCATAGTACCTAAGGTCGTCCCCATGGCCTGACACGACCTCATCCCAGGCCGCCTGGCTTTTCTGCCCGAGACTGTGCGCCCTTAAGTATTCAGAAAGACGTGCCGAAAGCTCCTCTGAAAGCTCCTCCGGCCACAGGAGCCTCAACATACAGAGTCCCGCCTTCTTTCTTCTGGTAAACTCCAGATATTCGTCATAATCAAAATGCAGGTCCTCTTCCCCGCAGAGCACGTAGAGATGATAGCCCTCATCGTCGGCAAGCCTAAGCACATTCTCTAACTTCTGATCCCACTTTAAAAGCCACTCTGAGCTTCCCGCCGATTCCGGAGTCAGAAAGTACTCCGCCTCCATGATACTTATGGCACCTGCCAGCAGCGCCGCGCAGGTCTCGCTCCGCCCTCTGATCCAAAGCCTCCTCAGCCGTTTGTCGTTTTTGAATACCCCCTGGCCAAACTCACAGGGTCCGCCCGAAAGCTGTACCTCTGCCAGCTGATCGCAGGATGTAAAGGCCCATTCTCCAATCCGCTCTACGGTATCCGGCAGAATGACCTCTGTCAGCTGTTTGAAGCCTAAAAAAGCCTTTTTTCGAATCGCTGTTACAGCCGCTCCTTCATATTCCGGAGGGACAGACAGCTTTGTTACGTTCCTGTCCGCGTCGATAACAGCCGCGGTTTCCCCTGAAAGCTCAAAGGTGATCCCCAGGTCCTTGTCATACATTCTCACGATCTACATTTCCTTTAACAGTTCTCTGACCTCTTGCTGCATATTGATCCTCCGCTCCGAGATCATCAATTCCTTCTGGTGCTTTTCGTAGTCAGGGCTTCCGAACCGGGCGATAAATCTCGAGGACCAGGGATTGACCGTAAGCTCCGTTACAAGAATCAGAAGCTCATTCCCATCCGTTTCCCCAAAGGCTTTTTCGGCAAACGAAAAGAGGTTATGCAGCTGTATGGCACAGGCCTCTCCAGCCTCCTTAAGTCTTACGACCTCGGAATTATATACACTTCGCACGGTCTCATAGGAGCTTTCGCCCGCAAGGACCTCCGAGCGGATATCCGTAAGGAGCTTTCCGGCGCGCTTTCGGGAGTATACCTCATCGGCTCCGATGGCGCTTGCCCTCTGCAAGCTTGCAAGCTGTTTTTTGGAACCCTCGATCACTCGCTCCAAATAAGCTAAAAGCTCCTTTCCTGAAAGCCCTTCTGCGTTCTTTAATACCTTTGCGGCTTCGGCTGCCGCGTTCAGCCGCCTTATACAGTCCTTGATATCGGACAGCACCTGATCCATCAGCATGGACAGGAGACTCAGGCGTTCGTCAAAGGCTGCCTCTCCTGCCCGCTTGCAGATCGCTTCATTTACCGTTCCGTTTAAGATCTCGTGGATATGATAGTCTCTCTTGTATTTGTTATAGAGCTCATAATACGCCCCGAATTCCCGCACCACCGTCTCATTGGTCAGGTACTGCCCGATCAGGGTCTCGTCCGCCTTTAACCCTTCCTCCTCATAGAGGTTTAAGATCTCCGAAAGATCCTCCCAGCCCCTTGCGGTAACATAGGAGCGCCCGTTTACCGTATTTTCGATCCGGTAGAAGTATTCCCGTTTCATATCGAGGAAATTGACGATCGCCGGATGCAGACTGTTCTCCAGCGCATATTCCTTAAAGATATTGTAATCCGGCTCCACATTTAAGATTTTCATCCGATCAAGAACCGCTACGTCAAACTCCCGCACTGCCTTGTTATACTCGGGCGGGTTTCCCGCGGTAACGATCACCCAGCCGTCCGGGACCCTGTGGCGGCCGAACACCTTGTATTGTAAGAATTGCAGCATCGAGGGGGACAGGGTTTCGGAAACGCAGTTGATCTCATCTAAGAACAGGATCCCCTCTCTGATCCCGCTTTCCTCCATGGTTTCATAGATCGTGGCTATGATCTCGCTCATGGTATATTCGGTGATATCGTATTCCCTTCCGTCAAACACCTGATGCCTGATAAAAGGGAGTCCGATGGCCGACTGCCTCGTATGATGGGTCATGGAATAGGAAACGAGAGCAATCTGCAGCTCTCCCGCGATCTGCTCCATGATCGCCGTCTTCCCGACACCGGGCGCTCCGAGAAGAAAGATCGGTCTCTGCCTGACCACCGGGATCACATAATCCCCTAACTCGTCCTTTTTCAGATAGATCCCCGCAGTCTGTTTGATGTATTCCTTGGCTTGTTTGATATTCATAGCTGCTCCCGTCCATTTTTTACTTCGTAGCTTCGTCCAGATCCTCCGGCTGCAGGATAAGCGGTATCGCCCACCAGGGCACCTCCGGCTTCCTGTCATCCTCGGACATAAACGCGAACAGGCAGTCATACTCCGGTGCCTTGACCGGATAGATGCCGTATCCGTCCGTAAAGTAGATCAATCCCTTGAAATTCTGAAACTCTCCGTCCTCGATCAGCTGATCGATATAGGCAAAGGCGGGCCGGAAATCCGTTCCCCCGTAGCCGATCAGCTTCCCCTTCTTTAAAAATGCGTCAAAGTCCGCCTGCTCCCCGATCCTTGTATCCATATGCACCTCGTTGTCGCATTGGATGATATGCACGTTGATCTTCTGAAAAAAATTCTCGCTGCCCTTCATGATATCATAGGTTTTCTTTAAAAAGCTCCGAATGATATCGCCTCTGCACGAAGCCGAGGTATCAAGGACGATGGCAAATTCCTTCAGCTTGTTCACATCCCGGTATTCCAGTGGCTCGATCAACGGCATATTTCCGTAGTGGGACAGGCCGTAGGTATAATAAATATAGTCGAATTCCTCATCGCTTGCGCGAAGCTCCTGCCCGCTCACCATAAACCGCTCCAGCTCTCTCCTGAAATCGTGGCGCTTTTTGGTAGCAGCCTCCAGATTTTTTAGGAGGCTTTCGGAATGGGAGGAGTTTTTGGAAAAGGTCCTGATATCCGCCTTGATCCGCTCGCTGATCCGCTTCCACTGCTCTTCGGAGATCTCATAGGCCTCCGGCTCGGCCCAGTAGATATGCCGGTCCTTGAAAAACAGCTCCTCAAATTCCAGACGGTCAGTCTTTGCCAGAGGATTTATGAGAAAATAGCGATAGATCCTCTCCGCCGTCATCCGGTCGATATTTTTTTTCAGACCCTTCAGCCGAAGCTGCCTTCTGTCATCATTTTTTAACGTAAACCCGGAGAGGTCAAGCTCCATGATCAGATTTTCGACAGCGATATCACAGGAGAGATCCCAGGTTTCCCTGATCAGTTCCCCATAGCCGAAGCTGTGACTGAAGACACAGTGCAAAAGGGCGTGCAGAACCATCCTTGCCGTCGAATTCTCGTCGGCCTCATAGCATCGTAAAATATAGCCGGGATCGTAATAGAGCGCCCCTGCTCTGGTATCCGCCGCGATCCCCGCAAGCCCCTCCTTCTTTACGGGAAGCAGCCGGTTCAGCGCCACGTCCATAAAGCGCATATTGACGATGACCGTATCTCTGGCAAGATCAATCAGCCGCTTCGCGTACTGCTCGACCTTTTCCTGCAGCTCTTTTTCACGCTCCATTTGTTACCCCATCTACCAATACAATTTCGAACGGGCCATCTGCTGCTTTACAGGTGAGGATCGCGCATCCGAAGCAGCGAAGTTTAATATTGATTGACCCGTAACAGCGCATAGCCCTGATTCTCCCAGACGACCGTACAATATTCGTAAAAGCCGTCGGTTCGAATAACATAGTTATTATATTCCCTCGGTCCGAGGTAGACGTATTCGATCGCATACCGGTCGAGGAAGTCTCTGCAATACTGTCTGTCGCCGCCCTCGTAAAAGCTCCGGACCTCTCCGGTCCGATAGCCGACAATCTCCGAATCGCTGCGCCAGAGCCATTCGTGTACGAACCAGCCTATAACGGTACTTGCGCCCGTAAAAACAGAGAGCTTGTCATCCGGCTGATAGCTGGTTCCTGCTGTTTCAACGATATTGATCCGCCGGTCGGAAAGGCCGTTTAAGTACTCGATCGCTCCCCATTCCAGCCCGTATTCGTTCTCCCCCCGCCGCATAAAATCCATAGCGGAGATCCCGGTTCGGTTGTCAGGAAGCAGGAAATTTCCAAACCACATATCGGCTGCCTGTATGATATACACCGAGGACAGAAGGCTTGCGACGATCATAAGGACCGCCTGCAGCTTTAAGAGTCTTCTTCCGCTCAAAAAGACCGCTGCCGTCACTCCGGTCAGGATCCCGAACAGGATAAAACCCTGGTATGTCAGCTTGAACATGGTATTGTAGCGTTTAAAATCCTCTCCGTAGATATCCTTGACATAGATAAGCTCGGGGCTGAGGATCAGACCCATGGCACAGAGCGCAACGGCCGCAAGAGCTCTCTCCATCGCTCCCAGATGACGCGTCCTGCGGTATGCCAGGGCTATCAGGATCAATAAGGCGATTGCCACATAGAATTTAAAGCCCCAGACCAGAAGCAGCTCCGACAGTTTCGAATGCCTGTCACAGAGCCCCAGCTCCGAGGAGATCTTTTCAAAGGAAAGGTTGAAGGGAAGGACCGCAAGCTGCGAGAGCAGAAGGATCGCTCCACCCTTGGCAAGTACCCGGAGGACTGTCCGAAGGCTTGCCCCGAAGCGGTCCAGATCACAGAACAGGATCACCGCGCCGGAGATCACAAAGTAGATTGGAAAATCCCAGTAATTGACCCCGCAGTACAGACCAAGCAAAAGACTGAGCAGGACATAATGCAGAAGCAGCGGACGGTCGGAGGAAAACGATTTCTTCCAGAATGAAATTTTTTGGGCCCCCAGCGTTTCTCTGTCTTCCTTGCTTTCCGGCTCCGGTTGCTCTGTTCCCTCGATCGGCTCTATTTGCGCTGCTTCCCCGATCGGCTCTATTTTTGCTGCTTCCGTTTCGGATAGCGCCCCCGTCTGCTCACTGTCCTTGGGCAGCGCCGATGCTTCTTTATTCTCTGTCTTTTTTTCTTCCTTCTTTCTTAATTCCAGATAAGCGGTCTTATTCATTGCCCGCATGACCTGGCTGAATTCGTCCTCCTCCTGAAACAGACCGGAAAGAAGCCCAGACAAGCCCTCCCGCTCCGGCTCCTCTTCGTCAGGTTCCTCCATCCCTGATCCATCCGATTCTGTGACAGACGCTCCTACAGCCGCCGATCCGCCTTCTTTTCCGGACATACGTCTCGTCTGCCTGGCGACAAAGGCCGCATAATCAAACAGCAGAACTAAAAGCGGCAGGGTAAACAGCATATTGACCACGTGAGCGTGCAGATCTCCAAGGATCACCGTATACGCCGGATATTCGTGCTTTCCATGATCGAGACTGCCCTCATAGCCTCCGATGAAGGTCGTCGAATCCGGAAACCAGAAATCCTTCACCAATTCCCTTCCCGTCACCCGTTCCAAAAAAGGAAGGATCAGTCCGTAAACCACAAAATGCCCGTTCGCCCCGCAGGTCGTCGCCAGGGCTCCCAGAAGCGCGCAGGGCAGACCGTAGCGTCTTCTTACGGCAAAGGACACTTTCGAAAAAACAGAAAGGGCTGAAATAATCGCCTCGCAGAGAGAAAATACCATCATAAATACCGTAGCAAAGATCGTTACGAGCATCAGATTATAGCCGTATTCCGGGGTATTAAGGGAGAGACGGCAGAGGAAAACGGCAGCTGCCTGACCCAGATAATAATAGTTCAGCCTCTCCCCCGAAAACCAGAGATCGAACGGCCTGGCTTCCTTCTGCCGGTACATGGACTGCATAAAGCCGAAATCCATAAACTGCTCCGTCTGGCTGTCGATGGAGCCGCGAAAGCCCTTGACGTAAAAGGCAATGGCAAAGAGAAGAAAAAAAAGAGCGGCTCCCAGCAAAAAACGAAAGAATTCCTCTCGCGTCCAACGGAAACAGAGCTTTCTTTTTAAGCTCAAAAGATTGACTAGAACAGTCAATATAATAAGAACTATGAAAAACGGTAAGGTATCGAAACGGAACAAGCCAATCGCGGAAAGAGACCAGCTAAATATAAAGGAAACGGCAAGCCCCAGACCAAAGGACAGGGCAAATCCCCCGTCGAACAGAACAAGCGCCCGGAGAGATAAAAGCGGACGCAGCAAAAACGCGATCAGAAAGATCATCGCACCCCAGCGGATGGTTGGAAGAAAGCCCGGATCACGGAGAGAAAACATAAATAATAAGGATAGGACCAGAAGCGCCAAAGACAGGAGAGGAAGCCTCCTCCTCCCGGATAACCTGCGCGAATCAAAGCTGTTCATAATTAGAAGTTATCACAAATAAGGGGATCTGGCAAGATAAATCGGATTTCTCTCCTTAGCTTCATTTTAGCGAGCCTGCGCATAGTAAGAAAGCAGGCATCCCCATTACCTGCTTTCCTGCAACTACACCCTTATTAATTCTCCTGCCTCATCGCAGCGAATTGCGGATTTCCCCTTTCTCCGCAATGCATAATAACCATTTGAAGGTTGGTCTTCTTTTTCCGATGCTTATTCTCACTATTGAGACGTCGCTACAAAGCCCTCATAGGCACGCCTGAGAAGTCCCCTGAGCTTCTCATCGGAAAGCTCGACTCTGCCGCTTACGACCTGAGTCGCGACTCCGTGCGTAAACATCCATACCATACCGAACACTTCCCTCTTCTGCTCTGTACTAAGGCTGGACGTATCGGGCAATTTCTCCATAAACTCCGCGCAATCCCCTTTTTGCAGGAATTCATGGATATCGTCTCCTTCGCGCTTTTCCACCGAAGCTACCAGCTCGAACAGGTGCCTTTCCCCTTTGGCAAGTTCGATATAGGCCATCCCCATAGCCAGGTACGCCGGCTCCTTCGGGTTTTCCCTCTGCTTTTCCAGCATATGATCGGAAAAAAAATCGACGCTTTTGTAAAACAAATCCTCCTTTAAAGTTTCCATATTTTCGTAGGCCCGGAATATAGGCTGCGTAGAAGATTGCAGTCTGGCCGCCAGCCTTCTCGCCGTCAGCGCCTCAAACCCGTCCTCTCTCGTCATTGCAAATGCCGTATCCAGCACCTTCTCCTTGGAAACCTTAATCTTAGGAGGCATTTCGTTTTAACTCCCCTACCCTATCAATTATTCACCCTGTGACGGCTGTTCCCTTTACAGCCCTCGTTTACTACCCTGCATCGCAGCTTCCCATACTGCTTATCCTTAAGGACAGGTCAGCATGACCGAAGCGGTCAACCCTTCTTGACCGCCTTATTAATCGCTCCCCTTTGCGATAAAATCGCATAAAATATGCTGTTTTTAAAGTTCGATCATGCTTCCTTTGTTATATAACAAGGTAATATTAGCAAAACATCAAAACCGTGTCAATAGCTTTTTAAAAATTTATGTTAACTTTTTCGATTTTGATTGACTATTTTAGTCAATCTCTCATGTGGTTCTGAATTTCATTGACCGCTTTCGCCAGTGTTGACTTCTCTCCCTCTTTTGGGTTACAATATCGTACAATCACAAAATGTTTTTCTTCATTTATGATCAGCAACATTGTTTCATTATTAAAGAGGTATCAAAGCTATGCAAGAATCCGGCGAAATGTATTTAGAGACGATTCGAGTCCTGTCCGATAAAAGAGCTAATGTCCGAGCTATCGACATCAGCGAAGAAATGGGGTATTCCAAGCCCTCTGTGAGCAGAGCTCTGGGGATCCTGAAAAATGACGGCTATATTACGGTAAACGAGAGCGGCTTTATCTCCCTGACCGAAAGCGGGAGTTCTCTCGCCAATAAGATCTATGAGCGGCACTTAGTGCTGACCTCCTTTTTTACCTCCATCGGCGTAGACGCTAAAACAGCCGAGGACGATGCGTGCAAGATCGAGCACGACATCAGCGACGAGACCTTTGCCGCCCTGAAAAAGCATATCGGGACCGTAGCCGAAAACTGAAACTAAACCTGAAACTACTACTAAAACTACAACTAAAACTATTGATAATCCACCCGGATCAGACAGAGCCCGCAGGCAGGAGCCGTAAACCCTGCCAGGGCTCTTTGTTTTGCCAAAAGCAGGCTCTCCATATCCGAAGGTTTACGTTCCCCGTAGCCCACCTCTAAAAGCGTACCTGTTATAATCCGAACCATATGCTGCAGGAAACCGTTTCCATGATAAGTAAACGTCAGGTAGGAGCTTTTTTCCAGGATATCGATCCGGTCGATTGTCCGCACGGTCGTCTTTTTCATTTTCGGATTGCTGCAAAAGCTCATAAAATCATGCTCCCCAAGCAAAAACCCGGCCGCCTCCCTCATTGCCGAAAGATCCGGGCGTTTTTCCAGCCTGTATACATATTTCCTGTCAAATACGGGCTTGGTTTCCCCGATATAACAGGTATAGCGGTAGGTTTTCCCGACAGCGTTGTAGCGGCTGTGAAAACGGTCGGAAACAATCTTAGCTTCTCTTACGGAAATATCCTCCGGAAGATAGGTATTCATATAATCCCTTACTTCTGTCTCTGTAAGCTGCGTTTCAAAGTGGGCGTTTGCCGTCATCGCCCGGGCATGGACCCCCGCGTCCGTCCGTCCCGCCCCGATCACCTCGACCGCCTCTCCGGTCAGCTTCGAAAGGACATTTTCCAACTTCCCCTGGATCGTTAAGTCCGTACCCGGCTGATGCTCCCAGCCCTTATAGCGTCCGCCGTCATATTGGAGAAGAAATCTGTAGTTACTCATATTGCTCTGCCATCTCTCTGCAGCGCTCCGCCTGCTCCCTGTCTCCCAGCCTCTCATAGCAGTCCGCTAGCCTTTCAAGCGCCAGATCTCCTCCATGTCTTAAGCTCAGCGCGCTTTCCGTCTCAAATACAGCATTGTAAAACCAGACCGTTGCCTCCTTGAGATCGTCCTCCTTCAAATAGTACTCTCCCAAAACATAGCAGACCTCGCTGGCCGGCTCCATAGCGACCTCCTTCAAGGCATAGCGGTACATCTTCAGGTAATTCCCGGAAAGAAAGGCCGCCTTTGTAACGACGCAGACCGCATCCTTCAGTCGTTCCGGCTCTGTTTCGTCATCGTCGGCAACCCGGGTAAAATAGCCCTCCGCTCTTAAAAGCGCCGCCTCATCCTCTGAAATCAGAAGCTCCTTCGCGTACATTCGCTCTAACCGCTTCGAAAGCTTCTTCCCCTCTCCGGTCACCCGCTCAAAGATCGAAAGATCCCTGCCCGCATGGCTCTCCGCCGGAAGATGCTGTATCTCGATCTCGCTGTTAAAAACCACCGGTTCCGTTCGCACCGTCTCATGTACCGGATCGATCCAGGTAAACCCGCGGACCCGCTTAAACAGCTTGGCGCGCAGCTCCCTGTCAAAATTATAGACGGATCCGTTTGCCAGTTGATTGCAATAGTACATCTGAACGATCTCGACCTCGGGCAGAAGCGTCCTCTTTAACGTCAGAAACCGCCTGCGGTTCTCCTCATCCAGCGCCTCATCCGCATCAGCTGAATAGATATATTCGCAGGAGGCCTTGGAAAACGCGAAATTCCTGGCCTCGGAAAAATCTCCTGTCCAGTCAAAATCATAGATCCGATCGGTATACCGGGACGCGATCTCCTTCGTCCGGTCGGTCGAGCCCGTATCTACGATGATGATCTCTTCCGTCAGCCCCTTCAGACTGTCAAGACAGCGAGCTAACACCGCCTCCTCGTTTTTTACGATCATGCAAAGGCTGATCGTCACATTTCTTTTTCCCTCCGAAAAGTTATCAAACTTATCCATATTCTACTCCGCCTATTTCTCTTTGATAAAGGGCTTGTCTATATCAATGATCGCGTAGTAATTCCCGGGAAGCTCCGAAATCTTTTCCCTGATCTGCTCGCGGACCTCTTCGTCCGAAAGCGGTGACTCAAACGGTACGATCACGTCAAAGATCAGATTGTTATGGGTAGGGCCGGCAACCATTCGAAAATCATGCATCGAAAGCCCGTCCTCGATCCCCTGTACGATCCTCTCCACCGTTTCCTTCAATTCATCGCTCTGCCAGTCGTTGACCACCACCGGATCCATATGAATCACAGCATAGCAGCCTAACACCTCTCGTAGCTTATGCTCGATATTGTCAATGGTATCGTGGAGCTTGATCAGATCCCCATCCGCAGGCACCTCCGCATGCAGAGAGATCATCAACCGGCCGGGTCCGTAATCATGCACCAGAAGGTCGTGCATCCCCAGGATCCCGTCATAGCTTTCCACAAACTGCCTGATCCGTTCGGCAAATTCCTTATCGATAGGCCCACCTAACAGCGGATCGATGGTATCCCTGGCAGAGGACAGTCCGGAATAAAGAATAAAGAACGAAAGCAGCAGCCCGCACCACCCGTCGATCCTCAGTCCGAGATAGTTATTGACTACGATGGTCAAAAGAACGACCGAAGTGGCAACGGAGTCCACAAAGCTGTCGATGGCCACCCCATGCATGGCCGTACTTCTGAGCTTTTCCGCCGCGCTGTTGTTATAGGAATACATGAAGAGCTTGATAATGATCGATGCAATCAGGATCAAGACCATGGAATCGTTCAGAGATACCTCCGTCGGCGCCAGGATCTTTTCCACCGAGGTTTTTATGAGCTCGATCCCCATCAAAATAACGATGATCGAGACGATCAGCCCCGTGATATACTCTAACCTCCCGTGTCCGAAGGGATGGGCGGTATCCGGCTTCTCCGCGGACATCCGAAAGCCGATGATCATTACCAGAGAGGACCCGATATCGGACAGATTGTTGAAAGCATCCGTAACGACCGCGATAGAGCCGCTGAAAAAGCCTGTCGTGATCTTTAAGGCAAACAGCAGCAGATTAAAGAAGATCCCCAGCCTTCCGCAGAGAACGCCATAATCCCTGCGCACCTCGGTCCTTCCCGTGTCCTCGTAATTTTTTATGAATATTCTCGCAAAAAAATCAATCATTGGAATGTTCCGTTGTATCTATGCCCTCCGCGGCAAGCTCCTCCTTCGAGAAGACCCGCAGATTCTCTAAGCCTCTGGCAAGCAGAATCATGCTGTATTTAAAGTTGCTGAAAACACCGGCCTTGACCAGATTGATGATCACCATTCCGATCGGCACGCCCATGATCAGCCCGAAGGCTCCGCCAATTTTAAAGCCCAAAAACAGAAAGAACAGGGTCGGGATCGGTTTGAGACCGATGGAATCCCCCACTACCTTCGGCTGTATGAGCTGGCGGATCGCCTGGCTCAAGCCCCAAACGATCAAAAGTCCGACCGCAAGCCGGTAATCCTGTCGGATCAAAGCGATGACAGCCCAGGGCAGCATGACCGCGCCGGTCCCAAAAAAGGGCAGAAAGTCCAGCAGGGCGATCAGGAAAGCAATCAAAAAGGAATAATTGACTCCAAGGATCAACAGTCCGACAAACAGCTCCAGATAGACAACGACCATGATCTTCAGCTGCGCCAGAAAATACCCGCCTACTGCGCTTTTCATGGTCTTGTACACCAGATCCCACCTGGCCATCACCTTCCCCGGAATATGTTTCTCTAAGAAGGCTACGATCGAATCCTTGTCCGCCAGGAAAAAGTAGGATGCTAAAATCCCCATGATGATATTGACCAGTACCGAGCCGACGTTTGTGCCCGTTTCTCCCCCGGTCTCAGCGGAGGCAGCGATCTGAGTCGTGCTTTTCAGCCAGTCACCGATATTGTCCGCGATTCCCTCCATAAAGCTATCGGACCACTCCCGCACCGGAAGGGGGAGCCTGACGAAATAGTGCCTGATCTCCTCCCGGAAGGAGCGCAGCGCTGTGCTGGTGGATTCCCATAACTCCGGCAGAAGCCTTGCCAGGCCGACGATCTGAATGATCAGATTCGAAATGATCAGATAAAGAAACAGGACCACCACCGCAATCACCACGATGATCACCATAGCCGTTCCCGCTTTACGGGCGATCCGGATCTTCTTTTCCAGAAAACGTACTAATGGATTTGCGATCAGGGCGATGATTGCCGCGATCACAAACGGCATAAAATACACCAGGATCTTCGGCAGGAGCCAGATGCAGAAGACGATCAGGACTGCCATCAGAACAAGATTAACCGATATCTTCCAATACTTTGTCGATTTCTTCATAGATTTCTTCTCTCCCGTCCTTCGTGACTGAAGAAAACGGAATAATGACCGTATCGGTCAATAAGTTCAGAGCCGTTCGGATCTGCCTGAGCTGCTTCTCCTTCTGGCTTCGTTTAATCTTATCGGCCTTGGTAGCGATCACGATCGGCTGATAGCCCCGTTCACAGAGCCATTTACAGGTCTCTTGATCCAGGGCTCCCGGTTCGTGCCGGATATCGATCAAAAGGAAAACCAGCCGGAGCTGTTTTGAGGTCTTAAGATACCGGTCGATCATTTTGCCCCATTTTTCCTGCTCCGTTTTTGCGACCTTCGCATACCCGTAGCCCGGAAGGTCAACGAAATACAGCTCGGAATTGATGTTATAAAAGTTGACCGTTCTGGTCTTCCCGGGCTGTGAAGAGGTCCTGGCCAGGGCCTTTCGGTTCATCAGCGCATTGATTAAGGAAGACTTCCCTACATTGCTTTTTCCAACAAAAGCAAACTCCGGGAGCTTATTGTCCGGAAGCCTGCTGGTAATCCCGCAGACCGTTTCCAGACTGACTTCTTTGATTTTCATTTTTCACCTGTCAGGTTTAAGAAAAAGCTCTCCCAGGTACGTGCTGTATTTTTTCAGACTACCGGAGAGAGCTTTCTGTGCGATATCTTAGGAAACGACTTTATTCGCTTCCTATTGCGCCGATTGCGGAGCGCTGCAAGCGCAATTCACAGCACGACGCGTCATTCCGCCTTTTTCAGATCATTGACTCTGCTGATCAACGGAGAAGAGGTTCCATCTACCGCCGCCTTTGTAATAACGACCGAGGAAATGGATTCATCCGACGGGATCTCAAACATCACATCCGTCATAATTCCCTCTAAGATCGATCTGAGGCCTCTGGCACCTGTCTTCCTCTTATAAGCCAGAGCGGCGACCTCCCGGATAGCGTCCTCCTCAAAGGAAAGTCTCACACCGTCCATTTCAAAGAGCAGCTTGTACTGCTTGATAATAGCGTTCTTCGGCTCGGTAAGGATCCGAACCAGAGCCTCCTCATCCAGACCCTCTAAGGATACACAGATCGGCACACGGCCGACGAATTCCGGGATCAGACCGAACTTTATCAGATCCTCCGGCTGTACCTTGGAAAGCAGCTCACTGATATCCTGCTCTCTCTTGACCTTGATCTCGGCGTTAAAGCCGATGGACTTCCGATCCAGCCGGTTCTCCACGATCTTCTCAAGTCCGTCAAAGGCGCCGCCGCAGATAAACAGGATATTTGTCGTGTCGATCTGCAAAAGCTGCTGATGGGGGTGCTTTCGTCCTCCCTGGGGAGGGACCGAAGCCAGAGTACCCTCTATGATCTTTAAAAGAGCCTGCTGAACTCCCTCTCCCGAAACATCTCTGGTAAACGAGACATTTTCGGACTTCTTCGTAATTTTGTCGATTTCATCGATATAGATGATTCCTAACTGCGCCCGGTCGATATTGTACTCCGCCGCCTGGATCAGCTTTAACAGGATATTCTCTACGTCCTCGCCGACATAGCCCGCCTCGGTCAACGTCGTAGCGTCAGCGATCGCAAACGGAACGTTGATAATCTTCGCCAGCGTCTGCGCCAACAGAGTCTTTCCGGAGCCCGTCGGTCCCAGCATGATGATATTGCTCTTCTGAAGCTCCACATCATGAATATTCCGGATCGTCGAGGTCACCCGCTTGTAGTGATTATATACTGCAACAGAAAGGACTTTTTTCGCGTCCTCCTGCCCGATCACGTTCTCATCCAGAAATGCCTTGATATCCGCAGGCTTCAGAAGATTGATCTCAAACTCATTATCCGGCTTCTCGTCCTCCTCCTCGTCGTACATCTCGTCTTCCAGGATATCCGAGCAGATCCCGATGCACTCGTCGCAGATATAAACCCCGTTAGGCCCGGAAATCAGCTTTCTCGCATACTCCTGCGATTTTCCGCAGAACGAGCAGCATATCTCCTCCGGATCTTCTTTTTTTGCCATTGTTTCATTTATCCCCTTGATATTGTTGTCATAACTGCCCGGTCCCCCGGACAGCCGCGGTTTTTCTCTTATTTGTCTGAAGAATTCTGCATACGATTCTCAATGATCTTATCGATCAGACCGTACTCCAGAGCTTCCTCCGCCGTCATCCAGTTATCCCGTTCGGTATCTCTTGCGATCTCCTCAATGGGGCGACCCGTATTCTCCGCAAGGATCCGATTCAGGTTCTGCTTGGTCCGAAGGATCTGCTTTGCGGCAATCTCGATCTCCGTCGCCTGACCCTTGGCTCCGCCCAAAGGCTGGTGGATCATAACCTCGGCATTCGGAAGCGCGAACCGCTTTCCCTTTGCTCCGCCGGCAAGCAGAAAAGCGCCCATGCTTGCCGCCATCCCCATACAATAGGTAGCAACATCGCATTTCACATAGTGCATCGTATCATAGATCGCGTATCCGTCCGTCACCGAACCCCCCGGAGAATTGATATAGAAATGGATATCCTTTTCCGGGTCCTCCGCCTCCAGAAACATCATCTGCGCGACGACAAGGCTTGCCGTTACGGAATTGACCTCTTCGCTCAAAAAAACGATCCGTTCCTTTAAAAGCCTTGAATATATATCATAGGACCGCTCGCCGCGGCTTGTCTGTTCTACAACAACAGGTACTAAGCTCATATTCCCTCCTATTTTTCAACAGCGGAATCGATGATCAGATTGATCGCCTTCTCCAGCTTGATATCCTCCTCGATCGGAGCTCTGCTGTTCTCGTCTAACATCTCCTTAAAGCGGTCAAGCTCCATATCATATTCCTTAGCCATCCGCTCCAGCTCCTTTTCGTAATCCTCGTCGCTGACGGAGAAAGCTTCCTTTTCAATGATCTTTTCAAGAACCAGTGAGGTCTGGATCCGCTTTAAGGCGTCCGGCTTCATCTGTTCCATCATCTTTTCGTGATTCAGGCCGGTAAACATATAGTACTGATCTATGGTCAGACCCTGCTGGCCAAGCCTTTGCGCGTAATCATCAATCATCCGCCTCGTCTGTTCCTCGACCATAGCATCCGGAATATCCATCCGGGAATCGTTTACGATCGCCTCTAACAGCTTGTTCTCCTTAATGGATCTGGCTTCCTTTGCCTTCTTATCCGCTAAAGTTTCGCGAAGCGACTCTCTGTACTCGGCAACGGTTTCAAATTCCGAAACCTCGCTGGCAAACTCATCATCCAACTCCGGAATTTCCTTTTCCTTGATCTCGCGGATCACAACCTTAAAGACGGCAGGCTTTCCGGCAAGCTGTTCCGCGTGATAGTCCTCCGGGAAGGTCACATTGATCTCTTTTTCCTCATCGACATTCGCCCCGATCAGCTGATCCTCGAAGCCCGGAATAAAGGAACCCGATCCGATTGTCAGAGAATAGTTCTCACCCTTTCCTCCTTCAAACGGCTCATCATCCACAAAGCCCTCGAAATCGATCACGGTGATATCTCCGTCCTTGACCGGCCGGTCATTTACCGAAACGGTCCTCGCGTTTCTCTCCCGTTCCTCCTCGATCTCCTTGTCGATATCCTCGTCCGTTACTTCGCTCTCCACCTTGTCGATCTTCACGCCCTTATATTTTCCTAACTCGATCTCAGGCTTCAGCGCGACGACTGCTGTAAAGATAAAAGGCTGTCCCTTTTCGAGCTGCGTTACGTCTACCTCCGGTCTCGATACGACTTTAAGCTCCTCGTTCCCGTACATCTCCGTCATCAGGCCATTGTTGATCAGCTCATCCGCCGCGTCATTGTAAAAGATCTCGGGGCCGTACATCTTCTCTATCATAAATCGCGGGGCCTTGCCTTTACGGAAACCCGGTACATTGATCCTCTTCTTATTTTTATGATAAGCGTTCTCCAACGCCTTTTCGAGCTCCTCCGCCGGCATCTCAATCGTGAGCTTTGCCATGTTATGCTCCAGTTTTTCTACCTGCAAACTCATAATATGTGTTTCCTCCATATAAAATCTTACGGTTTCACTGCTGTTCGGAAATCGGGAATCTGCCCGGTTAAGAAACCATACTGATTGATTGTAGCACAGCAGAGGCAAAAAAGCTAGGAGTTTTATGAAGCGCAGGGTGTAATTATAATATAGTCATACTTTACTGTTTGTTTCTGCCAGGCGGACGCTTCCGCATCCACCGAAGACATTATAGTGGAATGCATTATGATAGTGCGTACATAATAAATGCATTTACTATAAGCCTATACCGTTTGTCCTTCACTAAATATGTGGATGACAAATGGTCAAGGTCCGTTTCAGGATAGGGAAACATTACGCTCTGGCAGGCGATTCATTTTTATAAGGAGAGGAATATGAACACACAATCTGAAGTGAAACAAAACTATGTTTTTTTAGCCGATGGATTTGAGGAAATCGAGGCATTGACCGTAGTGGACATTCTTCGCAGAGCTGATTTAAATTGCACGACGGTTTCCGTAAATCCGGATGGTAAAACTATCGTAAACGGGTCACATAACATCCCGGTAACAGCCGATACAACCATCGATAAAATAACACTTGATACCGTTGAGTCACTAATCCTTCCGGGGGGTATGCCGGGCACTTCAAACCTCAAGGCCAGCGAACCCCTGAAAGCCCTGATTATAGAGGCTTACGAAAAAAAATATCACCTGGCAGCGATTTGTGCCGGTCCGACTGTCCTTGCGGAGCTCGGATTGCTGAAAAATGTCAATGCTGTCTGCTACCCCTCGTCCGAGGAAATTTTGTCAAAATCAGGCGCTATCGTACATGGGGAGGAAGTGATAACAGACGGTAACATAACTACCTCTCGGGGGATGGGAACGGCCATCGCTTTCGGTCTGGAACTCGTCCGGATTCTTAAGAATGAGGAAGCAGCGAAGGAGCTTCAGTCAAAAATCGTCTATCGGAGTTGATTTCGACTTTATGTCGTCTGACTCAAGGGGTCAAAATCTGTATTTTTCTGAAATCGATTTTGACTCCCTGGGTCGAAATATGGGAGATTTCTAGTATTGATGCGGGTTTCAAGGCTATCTGTTTATGAGTGATTATGTATATCTTTGTTATGCGTCATTGATATGTGACAATGTTTTGGAACGATGTTGCGTTACTTTGATATATAACATTGATGTGTAATGATGATACATATCGGCGATATTTATGGTTATGAGATATCAGCGTTGTGTTACGCCGTTACATAACTATGTTGTATTACATTGTTATTAAATATTTTTTAGCATATCAATGTTATATACCATTGATACATTTCAATGTTATTTATTGGTGGCATGCTTCATTATTATATATCATTGATATGTAGTACTGTTATACTCGCGAACGCAATTAATTGCCGTTTTTGATAAAGCAAACGTACTAGAATTGCGTTTGCGAGTCCGGTTGATCGGCAACGAAAATCGTTAATCAGTATATATTACTTTGATCCGTATCATCGTTATATATCATTATAATACATTGTTGTTATGTTTTATTGTTACATATTATTGTTATATAAAAACGTTACATTACAATGTAATTTATTCTCATTGCATAACACTGTTACTCTATATTTTTTGCTACCATAGGATCAATGGTCTATATACTAGATATTGTAGGTATTCTTAAATAGAACCATATATTTTGTGAATTTATATTTATATCGGTTAACGCTTTTCATAACCGATCAGTCGTTTTCCGGGCACGCAAACGCAATTCCAGTACGTTTGCTTTATCGAAAACGGCAATTATCGTAAACAAATTTATACCGGTTAACGCTTTGCATCACCGATCAATCGTTTTCCGAGCTCGCAAACGCAATTCCAGTACGTTTGCTTTATCGAAAACGACAATTATCGTAAACAAATTCATACTGGGTAGCGCTTTGCATCACCGATCAGTTGGACTCACAAACGCAATTTCAGTACATTTACGTTATCAAAAACGGTAATTAATTACGTTCGCAAGTATATTTAATTCGATTCGTTTACGATAATTGCGTTTGCGAGTATACTAACTGCCAGACACGTAAAAATGAAGAAAGGAAAAGAATAATGGAACACAGAGAAATCGAACGGAAGTATCTGATCAAAGAGCTTCCGGAGAACCTTGACAGTTATCCATTCCAACGGATCGAACAGGCCTATCTGACCGTAGATCCTGTTATACGGGTCCGAAAAGAGGGCGAAAGCTACTATATAACCTATAAGGGAAGCGGTCTTCTCTCACGGGAGGAGTATAATCTTCCGCTCACCGAAAGCGCTTACGAAACGCTTTCCAAAAAGGCGGACGGAAACGTTATAGCGAAAAAAAGAGTCCTGATCCCCTATGATCGTTATACGATCGAGCTGGATATTTTTGATCCTCCCTTTGCGCCTCTGATCTTAGCGGAAGTTGAATTCGAATCAGAAGAGGAAGCAAACAGCTTTGCCCCGCCGGATTGGTTTGCCGAGGATGTTACTCGTGATACGAATTACCACAATTCTACGATGAGTCGGAAAACATTTTATACTCGCTAACGCAATTAATTGCCGTTTTTGATAAAGCAAACGTATTGGAATTGCGTTTGCGAGTCCGGTTGATCGGCAACGAAAATCGTTAATCAGTATAAGTAATTCATTTCCTGAATTTTAGTTTTCAGACAGGTTTTATATATCGTATGTTATCTAATTCGTTATTGTTAGAAACTATATGTTATATATTATTTTGCGATGTTAATTTTCAGAAGTGATGTTCTCAAACAACCCTCTATTTATAAGTGCTTCAAAATGTTACATATGTTATTTACATCAAATCTCGCTCAATAATAGCTCAACGCTGAACACTGCCCCGGACCCGGAAGCGTTCACACGGATCCCTTGAGCTGCCGTCTCTCCGAAAACGTCGTTGAAACGCAAAAAAAGACCTCCCTGGAGAGATCATTTTCCTCGTACACGCGGTATACCGGAAAAGGATCCTTCTCGGGAGGTCGATCTGGTCGATCTGTTGTTGATCTGTTGACCTTTTTTATTTATTTTCTTACCAGATGTCTCGGCAGGCCGTTGACGAATAACGGTGTCAGTTCGCCCATGATCAAAGGTCTGGCATATTTCTCGTAGCCCTCGTTCAGATTGCAGCCGTCCTCCGTGATCCACTCATCAGGAACCGGTCTCTCAACATTCGCGATCGCGTGGATATCATAAGCCGAGGTACCGCACTGATAAGGATCATCTCCGTTACGATCCAGAGTGATCATCATTCCGGTCTTCCCTTCTTCCGCAGCCTTAACAGCGTCCACGCCAACCTGGAAGGCCTCATTGATATCCGTTAAGGATGCCAGATGCGTAGCAGCTCTCTGCAAGGTGGAAAGTTCAACCGCTCTCGTCTTTAAGCCGTATTCCGCAGCAACCTTATTCGCAAGGAAGGCTGCAGTTCCGGACATCTGCTTATGTCCGAACGCGTCTACCATAACGTTTTCGTTGGCCAGCTCGCATACATACCGTCCGTCAGCAATCTTAACACCCTCAGATACAGCAATAACGACCGATGACTTTGTCTCGGAAAGCTCCTTGACCTTCTTCATAAAGTCGTCCATATCAAAGGTTCTCTCCGGCAGATAGATCGCGTTTGCGCCGGTACAGTCATCGCCCTTTGCCAGTGCCGCAGCAGCGGTCAGCCAGCCGGCGTTTCTTCCCATGATCTCTACGATCAGGATCGTCGGCTTCTTAACGCCAAAGGATTCGTTATCCCGGATGATCTCCTTTAAGCTCGTCGCGATATACTTGGCCGCGGAGCCATATCCCGGACAGTGATCCGTTACCGGCAGATCGTTGTCGATCGTCTTCGGGACTCCCATAAATCTCTGCTTCTTCCCGTGCTCAGCCGCATAGTCCGAAAGCATTTTCACGGTATCCATCGAATCATTGCCGCCGCAGTAGAACAGACACTCAATATCATGCTTCTCCATGATCTCAAAGATCTTCTCATAAACATCCTCGTGGCCCTCGATCTTCGGCATCTTATACCGGCAGGATCCGAGAAACGCTGAAGGGGTACGCTTCAAAAGCTCAATATCCTCCGCCTGGCTCAGATAATCGTCCAGATCACAGATCTGATCCTCGAGAAAGCCCTCAATTCCATGAACCATTCCGTATACCTTTTTTACGCCCAGCTTCTTCGCAGCAGCGTAAACACCCGCTACGGAAGAATTGATAACGGCAGTAGGCCCGCCCGACTGCCCGACTACAATATTACCTGTCATATCCTTTCTCCTTTTATAATAAGAAAATATGTTATTGATAGTCTGTATTGTATCAAAAGCGCCCCTGCCTTGCAAGCCTGAGGACAGGACTAATTTGATCCGTCGCTTTTATTCGCTCCTATTCTCCGGCCATATCTCTCCTATCCAACCAGCTGAAAAATCGAAAACCCCAGATAGATACACAAAAGAATGATTCCCTGAGATCTGGAAAGCCTCCCCCGGCCAAGCGCAGGGATCGTAAGGATCAGCATAACCGCAAACATAACTGGAATATCCACCGCAAGTGAAGCAGGGACCGCTCTCCCGCCAAAAGAAATCGTTTTCCCCGCAGGTATCCGAAAAGGTCCCAATAAAATAGAAAGACCCGAAACCAGAACCAGATTAAACAGATTTGCCCCGCAGATATTTCCCAGCGACAAAGCGCTATGCCCTTTAATTAAGGAAGTAATTGCTGTAACGAGCTCCGGCAGAGATGTACCAAGAGCTACGAAGGTCAGAGCAATCACCGATTCCGGGACACCGAAGCCCTCTGCGATCTTTGTGCCATTATCTACAAGCAGATCCGCGCCAACCGCAATCAGACCCGCTCCGGCAATAAGGGAGATGACCAGCCCGGTCATAGAACTTTCCTTTTCAGAAGCATCTAACGTCTGCCCATCAGAAAAAGCCGTATTCTGTTTCTGGTTTTCAATAACACCGCGTACCGTAATGATCATGTATACAATAAACATTACTAATAATATAGCTCCCGTTATTCTTGAAAAGAATCCCGTCATACAAGCAATTGTTGCATAAAAAGCAGCCGCTATAAAAAAGAATATGACCGGCGTTCTCAGATCACTTCTTTCTACCTTAGATGGTTTAATAGCGACTGTTATTGCAGCAATCAGAGCTGTATTACAGATCACTGACCCGATCGCATTGCCATAGGCGATCTCTCCATGCCCGCTCAGCGCCGAATTCGCGGAAACCATAACTTCGGGAAGGGTAGTCCCGATCGACACAACCGTAGCTCCAATCAGAAGGTCAGGTACGTGAAAATGCTCCGCGATCCCGGCAGCTCCATCAACAAACCAATCTCCTCCTTTGATCAAAAATATCAGTCCCAAAACAAACCATAGGATCGTAATGAACATGATCAGTATCCTCCTGCACAATAAGTATAATATTGAACTCTATTCAAAATTGATATTTATTATATTAAGCAATATTATAGCAGTTTAAAAATAGGAAAGAAAGATAAAAAAATACTGGAAAACCATTTTTTGACCCCGGTTTAACATTTGTGTACTTCGTATTATTAATCAAAAGGATATTTAAAGGGACAATTGCATAACGAAAATGGAACGAAATTTTGTTTGATTGATTGACTGCCCGCCCAACCTATTATAATATAGTAGTAAGGAGATTTGTCGGTCTTTATCTGTATAGCGGATTTTAATCTGCTTTCCCAAATGGATATACCGTCTCGAATCAATGGATATTATAAACAGGTCGCGCGATGAGGAGCGTGTTCTTTCCGCCAAGGAAGATCCCCAGGCTAAAAACAGCTTTCTTACCGAGGAGCAAGATCACATCCTGCGTTTGACTTCAAAAATCCTTGGGCGGACCATTTCAAGAAGCGATGATGAATGGTCTGTTGGATTTATTGCTGTTTCAGAGGCAATAGACAGTTTTGAGCCCTCAAAGGGGAGTTTTTGGTCATATGCGTCAGTCGTAATTAAAAGCAGACTGACCGACGCGTTCAGAAAGCAAAAAAGGACATATAACGAAATTTCAGTTTCGCCGGATACCTTCAGCGGGGAAGTAGACGAGGAAAACGAGAGTCTGAATATCCAGCTGGAAGTAACGGATAAGATAGCCGTAGAAAGTCTTGGTGTCAATAACAGCCTGAAAATGGAGCTGGATGCCTTGAATGCCGAGCTGTCTGTTTTTGATATTTCTTTAAAGGATCTCTACGAGTGTTCTCCGAAATCATCTAAAACGAAACAATCATGTTCTATGATCGTGAATGCGATTTTTCTTCCTCCTCCGATCGTTCGGATGATCAGGGAAACAAAAAAGCTTCCTATCAAAGATATTCTTAACCGGATCAAAATATCCAGCAAGATTATCGATCGACACAGGAAGTACCTGATTGCTGTATCGATCATTCTGGACGGTGATTATCCTTTTATTACAGAATATGTAAAGGATTTGATCAATTAACAGCTTTAAGCAAGGATAATTCGGTAATTTTATGAAAGCAGTAGTAATATCGATCGAAAACAATAAGGCTACTGTTCTCGGGCGTGATGGCATTATCAGCCAGATCAGCGATAACGGGTACAATGTCGGTGAAGAACTGAATATCAGGCTTCTTGAGGCAAAGGGCAAAGGAAACGGCGATGGAAAGATCCGATCCATTACCTCCTATCTCGGGAAAAATGCTATGCGGATAGCTGCGGCGGCTCTGGTAATGGTAGTCGGTATCGGCAGTGTGACGGTTTACGCTACCCCTTGTACAACTGTGACCATGGACATCAACCCTTCCCTGGAGTACAAGGTCAATCGCTTCGACCGGGTCATTTCTGTTTCCTCCTTAAATGATGACGCGACTGAGCTGTTGGGAAATGTCGATATCAATCTGAAGAACAAAAAGATCGATCAGGTGGTGGACATTACTCTGGACGCTCTTGAGAAAGCGGATTATATCAAGGAAGATACTTCGTTAGTGATCACGATCGACAGCAATCTCTCTGATAAGAATAAGGAAAAGCTCGAAACAAAGGTTAATACTTCAATCGATGTCTGGAACGAAAAGAAACAGAGTGAAGGGAAAACCGTCAGTGTTGTTTCCGAAACCGTTACGGTAACGGATGAACTCAGGGAAAAGGCAAAGGAGACCGGTTCAACTCCCGGTCAGACTGTTTTAGCGGAAAAGAAAGTAGCAGAAGAAACGCAAAAAGCAGCTCAGGATGCTCAGCTCGCGGCCGCCCTGGCAGCAGCCAATACTCAAAAGCTTCAGGCTGCCGCTCCGACCCCCGCGCCAAATACGGCTCCGGCAGTCAGCGCGCCTTCCTCTCAGAGTTCATATAACTACAGCGAGCCTGTCAAAGAAGACGATGATGATGACGACGATCATCACTCCTCTTCCTCTGCGGCTGCACCTGCTAAGAAAAATAGTAAAAAGAAAGCTGATGCTTCCTCCGCCGGCGAAGAAACGAAGACAGCGGATGGTACACAAGGCGAGAAGACAGCGGCGGCTTCAGAAGGAACTGCAGGCGCTGCTTCAGCGACACCGACACCGACACCGGCAGCAGCAGCGCCTACGCCTACGACTACGACTACGGTCGCTGATGCAGGTACGGTAGTTACGCCAGCTGAAACCGGCGAGCTTCCAGCAACTACTGTTACTGTTCCTACGGTCGTCGATGTTCCTGTTGCTCTTCCGGATGGTACCGTTGTAATGGTTCCGACAGTCGTTCCTGTAGAAATCGCTGTTCCGACCGATGGTACTGTAGTGGCATCCGATCCGGCAGCGGTCACGGGTGGAGATACGTCCGTTATAACGACCCCAACTGTCGAGGTTGTCCCGGAAGTAACTCCGACTGTCGAGGTTCCTTCTGCTCCTTCGGAATCCGAAACTACCGAAAGTACTCCTTATGAGCCTTATGCGGATGAAACCAATGATGAACGCGAGGCAAGAGAGGCAAGGGAAGCCCAGGAAGCTTACGAAGAGCGTGAAGCTCAGGCAGCCCGGGAAAAGGAAGAGGCCCGCGAAGCCAGTGAGGCAAAGAAAAGTGAGGAATCCTCTTCTTCGGAAAGCGCAGAATAAGCCTGCGTATATTAGCATAGAAGAGCCGGTCCTGTCTGGATCGGCTCTTTCCATACGCAGAGCAATCAGTACATTTGTTTTATCATAATCGGCAGCTGATTGCGTCGCTAGTATACATTTGACGTGTATTAAAATATATTTTTTTCTCACAGAGATAAGGGAGGATTTATGTTTCGGAAGGATTTTGCCTGGGGTGTAGCAAGCAGTGCTTATCAGGTCGAAGGACGGGACAGGGATGATGGTGCCGGAGAAATGATCTGGGATCGCTTTATTCGGGAGCATGGAACTTCAGACGGCTACGATGCCTCTGTCAGCGCTGATCATATCCATCGCTACAAAGAAGATTTTCGTCTCATGAAGGAGCTTGGCATCAGGGCCTATCGCTTTTCCGTCAGCTGGGCGCGCCTGATCCCGGATGGCACGGGACCTGTCAATCAGAAGGCCGTAGACCTGTATCGAAATATGCTGACTGAGATGAAAGAAAACGGGATCGAACCCTATCTTACCCTCTACCACTGGGAGCTGCCTCAGGCTTTGCAGGATCGGGGCGGCTGGTTAAACGAAGAAACCATTGCCGCCTTCGGCAAATATGCTAAGATCGTGGCGGAGAACTTTTCGGATCTCTGCCGGTATTTTTTCACTCTCAATGAACCGCAATGCTTTATCGGGCTCGGCTATCTCTCAGGAACCCATGCTCCCGGGAAAAAGCTTTCTGTAAAGGATGTTTTTCAGATCGCCCATAATGCCTTAAAAGCGCATGGAACTGCCGTTATCGCGCTAAGAGAGCACGCCAGGCAGAATATATATATCGGCTATGCGCCGACCTGCGGCGTAGCATATCCGGCTTCCGATCAGCCGGAGGATATCGAAGCCGCCAGACAATATTACTTCGACTTTCACGAGGCTTTAGACAATTGGACATGGAATGTATCCTGGTTTTCCGATCCGGTTATTTTAGGGAACTACCCATCGGAAGGGTTAGAGATATTTGCCGACTATCTCCCGGAGATCAAACAGGGCGATATGGAGTTGATCTGCCAGCCCATTGACTTTCTTGGTCAAAACATCTATAACGGCTACCCGGTAGCTGCCTGCGAAACCGGACCGGTTCGACTGAAGCGGCCAATGGGTGCCCCGAAGACCGCCTCCGGATGGCCGGTAACGCCGGAAAGCCTCTACTGGGGACCGAAATTTCTGTATGAACGGTATCATCTTCCGATCTATATTACGGAAAACGGAATGAGCTGCCACGACCTGATCTCTCCGGACGGAAAGGTTCACGATCCGAACCGGAAGGATTTTCTGGACCTTTACCTCTCCGAACTTCAGAGAGCTTCCGATGCGGGGATCGATATCCGGGGCTATTTCCTCTGGACCTTTTTGGACAATTTCGAATGGGATAAGGGATATACGGAGCGTTTCGGTATCGTCTATGTAGATTATTCAACCCAAAGACGAATCCCGAAGGACTCCGCGTACTGGTATAAGAAGGTAATCGAAACAAACGGCGACTGTCTTCTCATCAATGAAAATACCCTGTAACAGGCTACAGGGTATTTTTAACTCGTTTCAAAAGTAAACTGCGGTTGAAGGGATTTGAACCCTCACGCCTTGCGGCACAGGAACCTAAATCCTGCACGTCTGCCAATTCCGTCACAACCGCGCTTGAATCGAATTCCATTATACCAAAAACCTTCTTTTGACGCAAATCCTTAGGACAAACGCATAAAAATAATCAAACCCGCAATAGATAAGGATTTGGGAGCAATCTGTGGTTATCGATATGCTCAAAATGTTTCCGTCACAAGAGAGATGTAGTATAAGACAACAGTTCAATTGGTGCTATTGCAGATCTGGTGAAATAGGGTAGCAGAAAATAGG
>JAFSXN010000104.1 GCA_017444015.1 Lachnospiraceae bacterium
AAAGGCCAGCCGTAGCGCAGCGGAGGTCGGGCTTCCCTTCAATGAGGGATACGGCCGCCAAGCAAGTAGCGTAACGTGCAACCGTAAAATTTATAAAAGTCCCGAAAACCGCTAAATAAGCGGCTCACGGGACTTTTTTAGTCAAAACACTGTCAAAGACGGGATTTTATCATTTTCACATACTAAAGACAATATGAAACCTTTACCGTTCCTTTGCTGTTGACCGTTTTCTGTTCCGAAAACAAAATCTGCCCGAGTGCAGCGATAACAATACTGATTCTATCGCTGCACTCGGGACATTTTATCGCGTCATTGTAATTCTTTCGTTTATTGCTGTGATCAGCATTACTTTCCTGAAATCAGCCTACATAGTACAGCTCTTCAAAACAATCCTCCGCGGAAACCCCGTCTACATAGCAGGGATATTCCGTATCAGTGATATGAAGTCTTGCAATCCTCCCATCCAAAAGTCTCGCGTCAACATAGGTTTCCCCATCGGTATAGAGCAGAAAGAAGGTTTCTCCGGAGTCGATGGTTTCATCCGGGCTTATTACGTCTCCATCCTCATCCACAATATCGCAGATCAGCTCTCTCTTAGAGGTCAGGGTATTCCGGACGGCGACATTTGAAACCGTAAATCTCTTATCCGATTCCGGCATACCATCCGCTCCGATATGATAGACCCTTTTCCCGTAGAAGGTAGAAAGAAGATAGAAGATCCGCTCTAATTCCATGTTTTCGGGATCGGTGATCATATTCTCGTTATAATCGCTCTCGTCCTCAAGAACAGACTGCGCATAATCCAGATAGGTTCTGTCTATTGCCTTTACCATCCCGTCGCTCACATCAAAGACGAAAAACTCTCTGTGATCGTCATCAACAAAGCCTTCTGTATAAACGTATTGCCTGCCGTCCTTAAGTCTTATATAATGGCTCCTGTAGCTGCTGCGGTAGATCCAGAGATCATTATCATCAAAGCTGTCCTTCTGGTCGTTTACAAAAACCGTGACTCCGTTATAATAGTCATGGTTTGTACCGTCATAGTCATAGCTTACCCGGAGGCTGTCTGCTTCCCCGTTACCCGTGATATCAAAAACATCCGTACTCATATTGAAATCATAGATAAAGCTTCCTGCCTCCTTCGGTACGTATTCCTTCGCAAAAGCTCTGGGATATTCGTCATATCCGATCACAACCGTCTGACTTCCGTCTGCGTAAGAGGTAAGCGCGTACTCATCGAAATAAAACTCGATCCCAAGCGGCGACAGCCACCAGGTATAGGGTACGGAATACTGGGTGTAATCCGCTCCTTCCTG
The DNA here is from genome assembly GCA_017444015.1 of Lachnospiraceae bacterium. GTDB lineage: Bacteria > Bacillota > Clostridia > Lachnospirales > Lachnospiraceae > UBA2868. The sequence continues at coordinate 1,317 of JAFSXN010000104.1, forward strand.
ATATTTCGTAAGCTCCGGATCATAGTGTGTCAGAGCCTCATCCAGATTAAAAAACTCCGCCTGGTCATACTTTTCCAGAAGCTTTTCCTTTAAGACCTCATTGAGTCCCGAAACATCCGGTAGCACATCCGAAAGCAAAAGCTCCTTACCGGTCTTTACATCGTAGGTATGTCCGGTCTCCACATAAGAGCCATGCGCTCCGCCTGCAAAGGTGCTCCAACCATCGGCAAAGCTCAGTACCGTATCGTCCAGGCGTCTTAAAAGGATACTGGTATGGTTTTCATAATTACCGTAATCAAAGAAACTCGGATCCTCGTTATACTGCTCCTGAGCGCTATCTGTATAGTCCTCCGCATCCTTCTCGTATGACGTAAAGGCCGCATCGGCAGCCTCCTTTAAGGCTTTCGCAAGCTCCGGAAAGTCCTTCTCGCAGTCCGAGGTTACTAAAGGAGCCTGCATGCTGCCTGTGAAAATCAGCTTTTCATGATCGCTTGAATAATGATAGTCGCTGGTGATCCGTTTTCCCAGTTTTGGTACCGAAACACTCTCCGCCTGCCCGGTCTTTTTCCCCAAAGCACCGGCCAGACCACCGCTGCTGCTTCCCGTTTCCTTCTTCTCTGTTACCACTTCCTCATTAAGCTCTCCGTTTTCATAGTCGTCCACCAGAGCCGCAAGCTCCTCCTCGGACATATCCTCCATACCATCTGGAAGCCCTACGATATCCCCGGAATCCCCGCAGGCGGTCAGCGAAAACACCATCGTACAGGCAAGTAATATCGCTATGATCCTTTTTTTCATGCTTTCTCCCTTCTTTTTCTGAAAACCTCGAGTTCACAGCACCTTCTCGGGGCATATCCCCGGGCTCAATCTTACGCGGCTTACTTCCTACCGCTCATAAATTTTTATGTAGGTCACCTGGGATATCGTACCACCATCCACATTATAGCGGACGTAATACTTATCGAAATCCGTCGAATAGATCCCGGTATCCCCGTCATCCTTTTTTGAAAGACCGTTCGCTTCCAGGTTCGCGATCGCATTATCCTCTGTCATCCCCACGGAAATACCGTAAACAGAAAAACGATTCACCGGCTCGTAAACCCATACGAAGAAACCGGATCCGTTTACAGCCGGGAAAAATTCGATCGCTCCGTCACAGATCAGCTTCGATTCTCCATCGGAACTGGTTTCGACCTCGGTATTAAGCCGTTCTGCCAAAAGATTCTCAAGATTCCCTCCGTACTCTTTTATCCACTCATCCTCGTACTCTCTCAGATCAAATACGTCTCCGTAGGAATCCTCCTCCTGATCTCCAAAGTATTCATCCCCGTACACATCCCAGGGACTGCCCAGGTGGGATGTCCCATCGGGTTGTTCAGCTCTTTTTTTTTCTTGTTCGGCTTTCGTTTCTTCCTTCTCGTCGGAATCCTCCTTAGAATCCGGTATAATATAATCCCCCGGATCAAAATCCTGTGCAGTGCCTTCATTTTCCAGATATGCCGCAAGCATATCCTCGTCGACCTCCATAATATCCCCGCTGTCGCCGCAGGCCGTAAGCGATACGGCAAAAAGCATGGTCAGTATTCCCGTTAATAATCTCTTTTTCATCGAATTCCTCCTCCTGCTCCTTAATAGCTTCAGTCATAGATCGTATAGACATCACCCATCTCACCGCCTGTCCAGTTGCTGTAATAATCCTTTCCATTCACCGTAACATAATAGCGATATTTATACCAATAGGTCTCTCCGGTCTTCAGCTTTGGAAACTGGCTGGACATGGATACCTTCTGTTCCTTTGATTTTACCGTTTTCCATTCGCCTTTGCTGCCTTCCTTTACTGCATATTCATAGCCCGTGATCGGAAGGTTCTGGTCATTATATGCCTTAAACCGGATAGTGCCATGCTCAATGATCCCATCCGGAAGGAGCGCAGGTGTTGCATTTGTGACCTGGTTGATCACCTTTTCCTGAGCGGGCGTCAGGGTCGGTGTTGGCTTTGGTGTGGGCGTCGGAGTCGGCGCAGGCTTTTTCGATGGCGCAGGGGTCGGAGTCGGCTTCTTCGCAGGCGCTTTGGTCGGCGTCGGCTGGACGATCACATTAAAAATACTATCGTCTGTCCAGGTAGAGGTATATGCCTTTCCTTCATAGGTACAGCTCACGGTAACATATGGTCCGTCATATTCGGCAAACGGATTCACAGTTCCGTATTTACTCACCTTTACAGTCAGCTTACACCCGCCGTCACCGGTATTTTTTATAGAAGCGGAATCTACCATTCCCTTATCGACTATCTTCCAGTTCGTCACCTTTACCTTTGTCGCATTCTTC
>JAFSXN010000105.1 GCA_017444015.1 Lachnospiraceae bacterium
AGATAAAAATCCTCCGGAAGACCATCGGAAATAGTCTGCAGCACCTGATTCAGAGAGGAAAGAGCCTCTTTGATCAATTCGCTGTGGCGCATTTTTGTAATCAATAATGAACCGTTGATCAAAATCTGCTTCTGATCGAATATTATATCCGATACCTTTTTCTTTATCTGTTCCATATTTTTTCCGGTTTTTGCGGAAACAGAAAGGCCCTCGGGATACTCCGGAGCACTTGCCAGATCTGTTTTATTCCAGAGGATAATTTTCGGAATATCCGAAAGGGAGGAAAAAAGCTTTTCGTCCTCTTTGGTAAAGCCTTCGGAGGCATCTAAAAGCAGCAAAGCAAGATCAGCCTTCTCCATTTCCTTTTTTGCTCTTTCCACCCCCATCTGCTCAACCGGATCTTCTGTCTCCCTGATCCCGGCAGTATCGATGAGATGAAGTGTAAAATCACCTAAGGAAATATACTCCTCCAAAGTATCCCTGGTAGTACCGGGATATGCAGAAACGATCGCCCTCTCCATCCCGGAAAGAGCGTTTAGTAAAGAGCTTTTTCCTACATTTGGCCTGCCCAGGATCACGGTTCTAATGCCCTCCCGGATCAGCCTGCCCTCACGAAAGCCTGCAAGAAGCTGCTCCAGCTCATGACAAATATTCTTAAGCTTTTCCTCAAGCTTAGGAGGATAACCTGTAAGCTCCATATGCTCAGGATCATCCAGACATGCCTCTACAAAAGCGCATTCCTTTAAAATATCCTCACGAAAACCTTTAAGCTTTTTGGAAAGCCCTCCCTCTAACTGTGAAAGGGAAAGCCGCATGGCTGCCTCATTGGAGGATGAGATAAGATCGCTTACCGCCTCCGCCTGGTCTAAGTCAATTCGACCGTTTAAAAAAGCTCTTTTGGTAAACTCACCAGGCTCCGCAAGCTTGGCGCCATTTCTAAGCACAGCCTCCAAAATGCGTCTTATTCCGAACACACCGCCGTGACAGGATATTTCCACCAGGTCCTCAGCGGTATAACTGAAAGGCGCTTTGAAATAAGTACAAAGCACCTCGTCCAGACAAACTCCGTTTTCATAAAGATGTCCGTAATAGGCCCTTGCGGGAACAGGCGCAGTACTCTCATGTTTCCCCACAAAAAGGGCGTTTCTGATTCTCAGGGCATCCGGACCGGATATTCGGATAATCCCGATCCCCGCCTCGGTTAAACCGGTGGAGATGGCAGCAATGGTATCAGTCGTATTCATAAATGAAGAGATTATCAGTTGAAATAAGAATCAGGTTATGGTAGTGTAAAGCAATACTGAATACTATATATAGGAGGCTTTCTTGAAAAACTCGGCTTTATTTCGCTTTTATGACAAGCATAAAGAGTTGATCCTGCAGTTTTTGAAATTCGGGATCATCGGCTTTATGAACACCATTATCTCCTATCTGATCAATAATGGGCTTTATCTGTTATTCGTAAATACCCAGATGATAGGCCCTTCGGAAACCCTGATGCGCCAGACCAGTAATCTGGTGGCCTTTCTGGTTACCGTTCCCATCGGATACGCGCTGAATTCCAAATATACCTTCACCAAAAAAGAGGATGTGGCCTGGTGGAAGCCCCTGATTAAGGTATATGCCAGCTATTCCATCACCGGCCTGTTTATGAACGCCATCCTGAACTACATCTTTGAGCTGATGGGTATACCGAATTATATTGCCACCTTCCTGCAGCTCTTCTTCACTGTGCCCACAAACTTCCTGTTAAACAAGTTCTGGGCGTATAAATAAAACAAAAATTGAGAAAGAGCAGGGAAGGAACCCCTTACCCTGCTCTTTTTATCTTACCGTTTGATTGTTACCACCACATATCGGTAGGGCTCATCTCCTTCGCT
>JAFSXN010000009.1 GCA_017444015.1 Lachnospiraceae bacterium
ATACTAAATACGAGGAGGAAGTTTCATGAAAAAAAGAATTTTGGGATCTATTCTTGCGCTGTGCCTGATGGCGGAGGCTCTTACGGGCTGTGCCGATTATTCGCGGGCGGCATTGCAGTATGTTGAGGAAGCCAGGAAAGCTGTGGAAGCCGTGGCGAACGTGGAGACCGGGGAAGAGAATGAACTTCCTATGGATCCCTCGGTCATGAAGCCCTGGGTCAATTCTATCGTCTATGGGATGGTAACGGAGGATCATAAGCCGGATATCAAAGACGATCTCTATTTACACGTAAACCATGACTGGGCGGAGAAAGTGTAGTTCCGTCCGGGGCATTCCAGTGAAATGAGGCTCTTTGACGCGATGGATACCGTAAAGGAGCGCTGTATGGAGCTTCTTTCCGACAAGGAGCTGCTAAATTCCGAGGATCCGCAGGTCGTACACGACGCTTCCCTGATCCAGGGGGTCTATGAGCTCTTTCTTGACTGGGATAAGCGGAACGAGCTTGGAGTAACTCCCTTTGAGCCTATGGTTGCAAAGCTCCTTTCGATCGGAACCCTTGAGGAACTTACGGAGTATCTGTTATCCGAGGACAATTATTACTGGGGAGCCTTCCCTGCTTTCGTTTATTTAGGGAAGGACGCAGCGGATTCTTCCCTTTATAATGTTGAGATCAGCTCTACCCCTCTTTTAACCTACGGGGACGCGGCGGAGTATGAGGAGGAGACGCAAAACGGCAGGCGCAGCAGAGAATATGTGGACGCGCTCTTTACCTACATGGCGGGTCGTTTCGGGATCGGAGAAAAGGAGGCGGAAAAATACTTAAAGGATGCCTTTTCCTTTGAGAAGCAGATCGCCTCGGCAGAGAAAACGGTCCTTGAGCAGCATGATCCGGCTGCTCTGAAGGAGTCCATCAATCCGGTCACGATGGAGGATATCAGGGAGGTGTCTTCGAATTTTCCTCTTGCGGAGTATATGGAACGCTACGGATATGCGGAATCAAAGCTGATCAATTTAAACGAACCTAAATGGCTCCCTGCGTTAAATAACCTCTATACAGAGGAGCATCTTGAGGAACTCAAGGCGTATATCTTAAAGGGAACCCTGACGGGGCTGTCCGCCTATACCGATGAAGAGGCTTATCGGAAGCAGGATGAGCTGGCAAATAAAGCCAGCGGGATCGAGGAGAGTGCACCGGACGAGGAGGTAGCGTATAACCTGGTAAAGTCCATCTTTCCGGACAGCTTCTCCAGGCTTTATATCGATCTGTATCTTTCCCCGGAGATAAAGGAGGAGATCACAAAGCTTTGCGAGGATGCGGTAGATACCTATCGGGAGATGCTTTCGGAGACAGAGTGGCTTTCTGAGGAAACGAGAAAGAAAGCGATAAATAAGCTTGACCATCTGACGATCCATGCGGTCTATCCCGAGAAGTGGGAGGACGATTCTATGTATGAGATCACAGGAAAGGCAGACGGCGGGACGTATCTGAAGGCGATAGAGGATATTTCGAGAAGCAGCGTAGAACAGATGCGCTTAAAGATCAACGGGACGGTCGACAAGGAGATCTGGGAGATCAATATTTTAGATACAAATGCCTACTACAATCCGACGAACAACTCCGTCAATATCATTCCGGGCTTCTTCTGCGACGTGACCTATCGGAGCGATATGAGCACAGAAGAAAAATACGGAGCGCTCGGTAGCGTGATCGGACATGAGATCAGCCATGCCTTTGATACTAATGGAGCGCAGTATGATGAGAACGGAAACGTTTCCGACTGGTGGACCAAGGAGGACTACGACGCCTTTATGGAACGGGCGGGTAAGCTTGTCGACTATTATGATCAGGTGGTGGCCTTTGACGACGGAACGCCCTACAGCGGACAGATGGTACAGACCGAGGCCATCGCGGATATGGCGGGATTAAAATGCATGCTGAAGATGGCGGAAAAGATCGAGGGCTTTGATTATGATAAGTTCTTTCAGGCAAACGCCCGCCTCTGGTCAAGGGTCGATACCATGGAGACGGCGGAGGCTATTGCTATGAGCGATTCCCATCCGTTACATTACCTTCGCGCAAATGTCACGGCCCAGCAGTTTGAGGAGCTTATTGAAACCTACGACTTACAGCCCGGAGACGGAATGTATTTAGCGCCTGAGGACAGGATCGCTGTCTGGTAAAACGAACGAAGAGGCAGGATGATCAAAGCGACAGGGAGAAAATTACCTGCTGTAATAATCGCTCTGAACTGTATGCTTCTATGAGACCTGTGGGCTGAAAGAGGGCGATGTTATGTATCCGGCTTCTGAGGATCGCCTTCTGATCCGGATGACAACAGAAAATTGATCAACTATCATAAGAATGGTATTATAGTTGTTCCTAAGGAGCGCAGCCTCTCTCGTGTATCAGACGGGAGAGGCTTTTATAAAACATGTATTTCCGGAATATAACAGAGCAGACTTTGATGACCGGCTGACAAGGCCGCAGGCCAGAGAACGGGTCAACTTTTCAGCATTCCTCGGCTACAGGCGAGGCGACAAGCCTGGTACCTATGAGATCGTCCATGCCGAGGCGGATGTGGTGCAGCGTATCTACAGGCAGTTCCTTGAGGGCTACAGCCGGAAGATGATCGCGGACGGGCTGA
>JAFSXN010000106.1 GCA_017444015.1 Lachnospiraceae bacterium
GCTGACTGAATAGTTACGATTCGGTTACTTTGGCAATTATGAGAGCGGTTTTGCTGCTCAGCCGAAATAAAAGGAAAAAGAGATGTCGGACGGCATCTCTTTTTCCTTCGAATCTTTATTATACGGAGCTTATCTATTGTTTAACGGTTCGATCCCTCTTCGAGATCGTTGATCGGAAAATTTATAGATAGTACGGATAATTAAAGGTGGGAATTAAAGCTTTGTAACATTCGTGGCCTGTGGTCCCTTTTCTCCCTGAACAACATCGAATTCAACCTCCTGCCCTTCGTCTAAGGACTTGAAGCCTTCCATGTTAAGTCCGGAATAATGAACGAATACGTCCTGACCGCTCTCATCCGAGATAAAGCCGTATCCCTTCTGATTGTTGAACCACTTAACTGTACCCTTCATAACTGTGAAACCTCCGAAAATGTAATATTTAAAGAAACAACTAAATATTAGCACAAGACCAGGCGGTTGTAAAGTGATATCAGACAACAAATTTGCATTATAACGGCAAATATGTTATACTCGTCGGAACAAATAAACGGATAACTGGTAAGACCCTGATCCGACAAGTATAACAGGATGCGCAAATCCGCTATGAAGAAAAGAAAGAAGGGGATCACCCGTTATACGGTGATGTTTATTCCCGATACCAGCGATAACGCAAAAACATACGAGCTTACCTTTGACCGCATGGCCAGATGGATCGTCCTTGTCGTTTGTATCATTGCCCTGGTCATCTGCCTGTTTGTATCCATTATCCTACGGAATAATGAGATCATGTACGGAGAAAACGGCTATGTCGAGCAGATCCGGGCGCTTCAGGAGGAAAACGACAGGCTGAGGGATCAGGCAGGGGAAACGGCCGTCTCAAAGGGAGCCGACGAGGCGGCAGAGGAAACGGCTGCCCTTAAGGAAGAGGGAGCAGGAGAAGCCGAAAAGGATGCCGTAGACGAGGAGCCGCCTGCGATCCTTCCGATCAACGGGATCGCGACAGTGATCAAGGATCCGACCGGGGAGGCGGCGGAATATCCGGACCGGATGGTCTTTTTAGCCCTCAAGGATTCCGAGGTGATCGCCGGGGCGGACGGAATCGTTAAGGAAATTTACGAATATGAGCAGCGAAAAAACGAGTACAGTATTGCGCTGCTTTTAGATCATAGAAACGGATATGAAACGGTTTATCTGATATCGGGAGAACCGAAGCTGTCCGTTCAGAAGGGGATGAGAGTAGGGAGAGGAGATGTGTTAGCCAGGCTTTCCGAGGATGAAAGCATCGTCGGCTACGATATCTTATACGGGGGAACGAGCCTGAATCCTGCGGAACTTACCGGAAAAGAGCAGGATTAGAAGAAAAACGGAGGATTCCGGGAATCGGAGAAGACGTATGCTGTTTAGAGACGAAGCTGCAATCAAGATAAAGGAAAGCTCGATCACATCTATCCTCAGTCCGGATGTCGTGATCAACGGATCCCTTTCCTCTGCGGAGTCGATCCGCTTCAATGGAAAAATAACAGGTGATCTTTCATCCAGGGGTCTGATCATTATCGGAAAAAATGCCGCAGTCCGGGGGAATATCACCGCGGACAGCGTGATCGTAGCCGGAGTGGTGGAGGGAAATCTGAACGCTCAGGACAAGGTCAATATCGAGGCGACCGGCGAGGTATACGGCGATATCGTTACCAGAAAGCTCCTGATCGATGAGGAATCTGTTTTTTCGGGCCAGTGTACCATGCTGCGGGATGAAAAGAGCTCCCGGAAAAGAGAGGCAGCGATAAAAAAGGCCGAAGAAGCTGTAAGAAAGGCGAACGAACGCTCAGGCAGACAGGCGGATGCCGATGATCATAAAGAGATAAAGCCTGAAGAGCCCGAAAAACAGCCGGAGGAGAAAGAGGCTTCGGAAAAGCCTCAGGGAGAGCCTGAGGAAGCGGTGGAAGAAAAGCCCTCCGACGACGATTTTGCCTTTATTGATCTTGGGACCTCAAAACCGAAGAAACGAAGAAGTAAACGACGTTAGGAAATTGAGCTTTAGTTTCTCAGGAACAGGACAGAGTTTTTTGTGAGCAGGAAGAGAAAACAGTCAAATCTGGTATTTCTGATATCGATCCTATCTCTCTTTCTTCTGGGGGTGGTTACGGGGATGATCATCATACATCTCTACGACCGCGCGCGGGACAGCAAGGAAGAAAACACTGCGTTTGCAGCAGAGAGCATCGTCCCAGGGGAGAAGGATGAGGCAGAGGAGCTTCCGAGGATCTATGTACCCGAGCGGAAGCGCGTATTCGGAAAAATACCGATCAATTCATATATCCAGGAGAATTTCATATTGGAGGACGGTTTCCTTGCGTATTACGATGAGGAGGGAAATAAGATTTCTCATCTGGGGATCGACCTCAGCTATCACAATACCGGGATCGACTGGGAGCTGCTGTCGGCATCGCCCGTTGAATTTATCATGCTGCGCTGCGGCTACCGCGGGTATTCTGAGGGGGGACTTGTAGAGGATGAGAAATTTAGAGAGTATGCCGCAAAGTGCAACGAATACGGGATCCCTATGGGAGTTTATTTTTTTACACAGGCCATTACCGTTGAGGAAGCGGAAAAGGAGGCGGATTTTGTCCTTTCGCTGATCGCGGATTATGAATTGTCCTATCCGGTGGCTATCGATATCGAGGATGCCGGGGATCCGAAGGCCAGAACCAAGACTACGGAGCTTTCAAAAGATCTCAGGACGGATATGGCGCTGACCTTCTGCAAACGGATTGAGGAGGCGGGCTATTATCCGATGATTTACGCTTCCGAGAACTATCTGAGAAGGGTATTGAACGTAGAGAAATTCTCGGATTACGATATCTGGGCGCCGCTTTATCTGGAGGAGGACGATTTCCTTTACGATCATACGATCTGGCAGTATACGGACAGCGGAAATGTCCCGGGGATCGATACCAGGGTAGATCTGGACCTTAGTATGGTGGATTACGCGGAGTTTGTCCCGGCGCTAAGGCAGGCGGCGTTGGGAGAGGCGCTTCTTACAACGATCCCCGCGACAGAAGAAATGACAGTAATACTAGAAACAGAGGAGTCCCCGGACGATGAGCAGGATTGATGCCGCTGACGCGGCAGTGCTTTTAGGGAGGCTTTCCAGGCTCCTTCGGGGAAACCTGAGCCCTTTAAGCGCCCTTGAGATCATCAATGAGCATATCGAAAAGAAAGCGCTGCATAAGACGATCCGACGAATGGTCATTGAGATGAAGCGCGGAGAGAGCTTTGCCGAAAGCGCTTATATCACCGAAGCCTTCGATCCCTGTTTTCTGAAATGTGTCGAGCAGGCGGAGGAAAATCACAGGCTTTCAGAGTGCTTAGACCGGTTCTCAGAGATCTATCGGGAAGAGGAGAAGCGGGAAGGTCTGATTAGAGGTTCTGTCTTTTTCCCGTTTTTAGTCATTTTTTCCTCTGTTTTTTTCCTGATTCTGATACTGGTCTTTCTCTATCCGGGCTTTGTCGGATTATTTGCCGATACTGAAATCAAGGTTCCGGCGCTTACGGCCTTCTTTCTGTCCCTGTCCAGGTTTTTCAGGGATTACTGGGTCTTTGTCGTATTGCTTCTGCTGGCTTTGATTGTCCTTATACAGATCTTCAATAACAGCTCCTTCGGACGAAGGTGGTTCTCCAAAAATATCCTGGAAAGCAGATTCTTCTATTCCGTAAGGAGGCGGCTTCTGTTTTCCGGATTCGCCAGATTCCTTGCCGCCCTGAAGGCTGAAAGGATCAGTGATGCCGAAGCCTTAAACGCGCTGGCGGAGACCTTTGATAAGGATATCTATTTTTCCGAGCAGCTTTTTTTGGCAGCGGAGAGAATCGGGGAGAACGGGCGGCTTTCTGACGCTTTAAAGGACAGCGGACTCTTTCCGGAGGGCTTTATCGACATGCTTTCCCTGGGGGAGGAGTTGGGGGACTGTGAAGGCTGTCTCTTAGATACCGCCTCGGATTATCTGTTTGAGGCGGAGCGGATCGCAAATAAGAGACTTGGTGTTTGGGAGCCTCTGATCCTCTTTATCCTGATTGCGCTTCTGCTTCTGATTATTATTTCATTGGCGCTTCCGACGACCGCTCTCTACGAAAGCATCGGGAAGTGACGAGGTAAGCGGCAATGAGAAGAAAACATCTATATACAACAACGTTATTTATCGTTTTTCTGTATTTCTTCGCTGTCGTGGCGATCCTTGCGCTCTCAAGGGAGGTAGAGGTCGGAAAGCTGCTTCTGTCCGCCCGGATCCGGGAGAGAGCCGAAGAGACCCTGGACGGCTTTCGGGACGAATTTACGGCGCGGATCAATGAGCAGGCCTATGAAAGAGCGGAAGAGATTTTTGAGGAGGTGGACGCCTCGTTTCCGGAGGAGGCTTCGGCTTCTGAGGAGAAAAAGCTGCACCGCTTTTTAATGGAGTACGAGAAGGGGATTACTGAGCAGTTCGGGGAGCCATGGACGGTAGTTACGACGCTCTTTAACGATATCCAGAGAGAAAACTACCGGGAGATTACGGTGGGGAGCCAGTCGGGGCTTACGGACGGCCGGATCATCCGCCTGAATGAAAAAATAAAGCCGATCCTTGAGAAACGCTATGGAGCAAACGGCGAGATCAAGAGCTGCTTTATCCGGAATGTCGGACTTCTCTACTATAAGGAATTTGAGCTGATCGAAAGCAGAGTCTATGATCTTGAGATCCCGGTGCCGTCCGTTCATTTCTACAGCGGAAACGATGTTTTGTTCGACTATTCGATCTTAGCGGGGAAAGGGATATACCTGACCGGACGGACCTCCTCCATCGTCGGGAACGTTTACGCGGGGACCCATACGCCCTCGGAATTCCGCCAGGCGGAGGCCAGATACGGGGAAAAGGAGATTTTCGGAGGGATCAATGTTTTAGGGACCCAGGTCGGGATCGACGCGGATACGGTAGTAACGACCGGGAATATCAATGTCAAACAGTCGTTTCTGATGCTGGGGCTTGATGATTCACCGATTCGGATCTATGCCCAGGCCTTAAACCGCCTGGATGGTTTCGGTTCCAGAAGGGACGTGACCGTGATCGGAGAGACCGAGCTTACGCCGTCCTCTGCGGAATACAGGGAGCTTCTGGCAAAGCTGTCCGAAGGGATGTCAAAGCTTTCGGAGCTTTCGGATTATTATGATTCCAACAATGACAAAAGCTATAAGGGAAGGTATCGGAAGATCCTTTCCAACTACGATGTGATCATAACGGGCAGCTTTACGGGAGCGGTCGTGACCGCGGGAAACGTGATCGTTGAAGCGGACGCGGATGTGGCGGGGATTATCATCGCCGGGGACCGGGTCTATATCCAGGGAAACAACAATATTGTTTCCGATGAGGAAATCCTCCGATATATGATCGACGAGGAATACTATGAGGAAAAGGCTGCGGGAAAGCAGAACCGGAACGAGTTTTATATTTCCCACTACCTGAAGGATTATATCGGAAATATACAATTCCGCGGGGTTTTTTAGGAAATGACACGATCCGACCGCTTTTTGGCTGATGCGCGAAAATCCGCAGTGGAAAGGCAGTTTGGAGAGGTTGAAAAAACTACTAGGATTTTTCCGGATTTTAGGGTAAAATAAGAACGTGTGATTTTGTCCTGCCGGTCATCCAGTTTGGGAGGAGGATGATCTGAAGCGGTCGGGCTTTGTACGGCAGGGCCAGTACTACAGGGATGGAACAGAACCAGATGGAAAGCAGCGCATTAAGTGAAATGCATATCTCGGCTCTCAAGGAGATCGGGAACATCGGTGCCGGTAACGCTTGTACGGCACTTGCTACTTTTATGAATACCATGGTCGATATGACGGTCCCCAACGTCCGGTTGTTAGATCCCGCGATGGTAAATAAGATGATCGCGGTGGATAAGGGCGTGGTGCTGGGGATCAAGGTCGGGATCAAGGAGGATCTGACGGGGATGCTGATCTCTATCGTCAGCAGGGAATTTGCATCCCGCCTGATCAATGTTTATTACCCGAAGGAGCTGAACAGCCTGAGCGACGTAGACGATATGGACCGGTCGGTCCTCTGCGAGATGGGTAATATTACCTCGGGGGCCTGCGCCAACTCTCTTGCGACCCTGACCGGAATGGTGGTAGATATTATACCTCCGGAAGCGATCGCCTGCAGTGTCAGTGAGCTTTTAAAGATCCCGGTGGACGCCTTTTCGAAGGACGGCTCGAAGGTCGTTGTCATCGACGAGGAGTTTAAGGTAGAGCGGACGGAGCTTTCCAGTCATCTGTTCATCATTCTGGACGCGGACTCCTTAAATAAGGTTTTCGAACGGATCGGTCTGCCGCCGGTTTAAAACTAATTCAGATAAAACGATTTCGAGGGGGATGAAACGTTGAATCAGAATATCAGGACGGAGGCTTCGGATTTTCTGTTTGATGCCGTCTTAAAGCTGAAGAGCAGGGAAGAGTGTTACGCGTTTTTCGAGGATCTTTGTACGGTGAATGAGTTGGCCTCGTTTTCCCAGAGGGCGTTAGTGGCGTATATGCTGCGGAAAAAGAAGACCTATCTGGAGATCGCTGATAAGACAGGAGCTTCGACGGCTACCATCAGCAGAGTGAACCGGGCCTTGAATTACGGAAGCGACGGGTATGATCTGGTGTTTGACCGGCTGGATGAGGAAAATCAGACGGTTTTAAAAAAATAAATAAATCTTCCGAACATGATTGTATTTCATGTCATGCGGGTTTATAATGTCCTTGTTGCTAATATTACTGTTCACTCACAGGAGGATGGAATGATGAAGAGGATTTTAAAACTGATGGCAGTATGCGCATTGTTTACTGTGATTTTCGCGATGCCTGTTATGGCGGATGACCTTGACGATACCAAGGCATATCTGGACGCCAAGCTTCAGGGCTGGGTCGACAGAGGCAAGATCGATATGCCGAGCATGAGTGATGAGCTGGATGCCCGCAAGGCATATCTGGACGCGAAGCTTCAGGGCTATGTAGACAAGGCTCACGCAGACAGACAGGCTCAGGCGGATCTGTTCTGTACGCAGAAGGTCAACAGCATTGTAGCCGATGCTCAGAACTATGCTCTGTATCTTCAGAGATTGACGAATAACAAGGCTGAGACGACCAGGATCAAGAAGGAGATCGTTGATAATTATGCGTATCTTTCCCAGTTCAATCCTGAGTTTGAGGCATTGAAGGCCGAAGCAGAGGTGGTTTGCCAGGCTGCTCTGGATGACCAGAATGCGGAGCAGGCGCATGCGGATGCCGCAAAGGCAGTTGCTTATTCCGAAGCGTTCCGTGATTTCGCGTTGAACTATGTTGATACCTATGTAGACGCTTTGGGGATCGCTCCGGTCGTTGAGGCAGCTATTGAGGCAGGGATTCAGTAAGACCTCGGATCAGTTATCATAAAGCACTTTGAAGAATGATAAGAAACCGGTCGAAACGGCCGGTTTCTTTTTGATCGCGGGACTGCCGAAAGGTATTTGTCGCTTCGCGACCGGCAGTCCGCGGCGAGCAGGAGGAAAAAGCGCCCTCCTGCTCGATTCACAGGAGTAATACCAATATGAACGAAATTTTTGAGGGATTGAATAAGGAACAGGCGCAGGCGGTAAAAAAGATCGACGGTCCGCTTCTGATTCTTGCGGGGGCAGGTTCCGGGAAGACCAGGGTGCTGACCTGCAGGGCGGCCTATATGGTAAAGGAATGCGGGATCAGTCCATGGAATATCTTAGCGATCACCTTTACGAACAAGGCAGCTTCGGAGATGCGCTCAAGGATCGACAATATGGTGGGCTTTGGCTCCGAAAGCATCTGGGTCTCTACCTTTCATTCCATGTGTGTCAGGATCCTGCGCAGATATATTGACAAGCTGGGCTTTGACAACAGCTTTTCGATCTATGATACCGATGATCAGAAGACCGTGATGAAGGAGGTCTGCAAGCGTCTGAACATCGATACGAAGCAGATCCCGGAGCGTTCTCTTCTGGGGCAGATCTCTCATTTTAAGGACGAGCTGCAGACGGTTTCCGATATAGCAGCGAAAGCTCAGTATGACTTTGAACTGGAGGACGTATCGAGAGTCTATAAGACGTATCAGGAAACCCTGAAAAGCAACAACGCGCTGGATTTTGACGATCTTCTGTTTAAGACGGTTGAGCTGTTTCGCGCCTGCCCTGAGGTGCTTACAGGCTATCAGGAGCGCTTTCGGTATATTATGGTAGATGAATATCAGGATACCAATACGGCGCAGTTTGAGCTGGTAAGGCTCCTTGCGGACCGGTACAGGAATATCTGCGTAGTGGGGGATGACGATCAGTCGATTTATAAGTTCCGGGGAGCCAATATACGAAATATCCTGGATTTTGAGAAGGTCTATCCGGAGGCGGCGGTCGTAAGGCTGGAACAGAATTATCGTTCAACCCAGAGGATCTTAGACGCGGCAAACGCCGTCATACGACACAATATCGGCAGAAAGCAGAAGACCCTCTGGTCGGATCGCGGCGAGGGGGTGGGCCTGCATATCAAGCAGTGTGAGGATGCCTACGAGGAAGCGGAATATATTACGGAGCAGGCAGGAAAGCTTGTCAATGGCGGAAAAGCCTCTTACCGGGATATTGCCGTGCTGTTTCGGACGAATGCCCAGTCGCGGATCCTCGAGGAAAAGTTTATCTTTGCCGGTATGCCTTATACCATCGTGGGCGGCGTGAACTTCTATGCGAGGCGGGAGATCAAAGATATCCTGGCCTATCTGAAGACCATTGATAACGGCAGCGATGATGTGGCTGTAAAACGGATCATCAATGTACCAAGACGCAGCATCGGCGCTACGACGGTGAATAAGGTGGAGCAGTACGCTCTGACGAACGGACTGAGCTTTTATGAGGCGCTTAGGCACGCGGACAGGATCGGGCTGGGAAAGGCTGCGGAGAAGATCGCAGACTTTACGGAGCTGATCGAGGGTTATCGTAAGCGGCTTTCTGAGTTTAGTTTGGAGGATCTGGTGAATGAGATTCTGGATGAGACGGAATATGTCGAAAAAATGGATGCCAGGGACGAGTACGAGGCAAAATCCAGAGTCGAGAACATCGAGGAACTCATAAATAAGGTCGCCGCGTTTGAGGAAAACGCGGGAGAGCCGGAGGATGCCGGCTACGAACGGCTCGGAGAGGAGCCTGCCTCTTTGGGAAGGGGGGACGGAAGAGAGCTGCTTTCCAGGTTTTTAGAGGAGGTATCCTTAGTCGCCGATATCGACCGGGTCGGAGAAGAGGACGATCGGATCCTCTTAATGACCCTTCACAGCGCGAAAGGTCTGGAATTTCCCTATGTTTTTATCTCAGGAATGGAGGAAGGCCTGTTTCCGGGCTACGGATCGATCACAAGCGAGGATGATGAGGAGTTGGAAGAGGAGCGGAGACTCTGCTATGTCGGGATAACCAGAGCAAAGGAGGAGCTGACCTTTTCCTGCGCGGGAAGACGGATGGTCCGGGGGGAGACGCAGTATCATGCGCCCTCGCGTTTCCTTGGGGAGATACCGGAGGAGCTTTTTGATGACAGTTCCCGTGTAAACCGGAAAAAGCCCAAGGCCTCTGTCGGGATGATCGGGGCGCCCTCTGCGGCGGTACGAAAGCCGTACAGCTTTGGAGGTACCGGGAGCTCCAAAGGATCCGGGACCTCCAAAGGATCCGGGACCGGAGCGGTAAAGAAGCTTCCGTTTAGTGCTTTACAGAAGGGAAGCGAGCTCTCTTCCGGGGAGAAGCCTGACTATGCCGAAGGAGACCGTGTCAGGCACGTGAAATTTGGCGACGGAACCGTAGAGCGGCTCGTCAAAGGAGAAAGAGACTATGAGGTTACCGTGAACTTTGATACCGCAGGGGTTAAACGGATGTTTGCGGGTTTTGCGAAGCTGAAGAGGCTGTAGCTTTCAGCTGTTGTCAGGTGTCAATGATCCGTTGTCCGTTTTTGCTGTTCAGGTTTCAGGTGTCATATCGTATATCTTTTTACGGGTTTTCTACACGGAAGAACTGTACGTTCTTCTGTAACCTGTCCGCGATCTCCTGAAGGTTCTTTGCCTCCGCTACGACATCCAGCATATTGTCGGAAAGCTGCTCTAAGGAGGCGCTTGTTTCCTCGGTCGAGGCCGCATTCTGCTGCGATATGCTCGACAGGCTCTCTACCGCGTTCATGATCGCGTTCTTATCCTGGTTGACTGATTCTACGAGCTGCTCAATATTTTCATTCCCGGCTTCCGTATCCTTCAGCTCTGCTTCCATTTCATCAAAGGAATCGCTCATCCGGTCGAATTCCTGGGACTCATTGCTGGTCGCGTCCTTGATCCGTCCGGTAAGCTCCTTGTTCCGGTCGGACAGCGCTGAGATCCGGGAAACCATTTCCGTGATCTCCTTGGCTGATTTATCGGATTCCTCCGCAAGTCCCTTGATATTATCCGCAACAACAGCAAAGCCTTTGCCTGCTTCTCCGGCCCGTGCCGCCTCGATGGAGGCGTTCAGGGCAAGGAGGTTGGTCTGGCTTGCGATGCCGATGATCGACTCCGCGGCTCTGCTGATTTCAGCTACAACATCCGCCGTTTCATTGACGGAATCCTGTACCTGACCCGCGATCTTATCGGTCTCGCTGTCCTCGCTCTGAAGAAGCTTTAACTGCTCCTGTACCTGGATAGACATATCATAGACCTGCTTGCTCATATTCATATTGGAATCGGCGGACTGTAATACCATTTCCACGGAATTCCCGATATTCAGGACCAGTCCGGAGGCATCCTGTACATCCTGTGCCATGCTCGTGGCGCCGTTTGCCAGATCGCTTACGGCCTGGTTGATATCCGAGGTCATACGCTGGCTGTCTGAAATCTTGGCTTGCGTCTTGTCCGCACCCTCATTTACGGCTTTCGCGTGCTCAATGATGCTCACCATGGTACGGCGGATCTTTTCCCGCATATCATCGGAGGCGCTCGCGATTCGCCGGAATTCCCGGATCGGACTCTCCTTATTGATCTCGGAAGCAAAATCTCCCTCCGCCATATTATCAATAGCGATACGGATCCGTCGGACCCCTGCCGTCATTGCGTTGGCCGCGACCAATACGATACCAAGCAGAAGGATGATAAGAACGGCAAAGATCAGAACAAACCGGCGGATGGTCACCTGGATCGCCGCATCCATAGCGGCCTCCTCTTTTTCGGCCCAAAGCTCTACAATATCCGACATATCGCTGAGCGTTGCGCGGGTCGTCGAAAAGGCTTCGTTAAAGGCACTCCAGTTGCCGGTATTGTTTTCCACGTCAAAGGTTTTTTCCCACATCGCGTACTCGCTCAAAAAGAGGTCGCCGTACTGCTCAAAGGTCATTTTTCCGCCATCCAGCATGGTTCCTGTATACAGGGTCGGATTTTTTTTCGCGAGATTGATCACATTGTTTACGCCGTCGATCGTCTGCTTCGCGTTATCCTTATAGTCCGCAAGTTTCTCCGCCAGCTTTTCATTAAAGATCAGCATCGGGATAGAACTGTAGCCGTTTTCCATATCATAGTACTGCATCGCGCCGTTCATCGCCTGATAAAAATCCCGGTCCGCATTGACGATCCCGGAGTTGATCTGGTAGAGATTGTCATAGAACAATCCCTCAGCCTCCTCATAAACACTGTTCAGCTCGATCCACATAAAGGTCAGCAGCAGGATCAGCGCAATGATCAGCGGAGTGACCATTAAGAGCATGGATGAACGAAATGACAGATGCACCTTGGAAAACAGCTTTTTCATCTTTGATTCCTCCAGAAAAGTCCGCCAAACGGCTTCAAACGAAAGATATTACCGTTAAAAGTATAGCATTAACCGGGACTGTATGTCAAAAAATATTGAAGGTTGTCTGAAATATAAAATTGATCAAAGAGAAACCGAAAACTGACGAAAGTCCCAAAGGACTGAACCGGGGCTTGCAATCTTTTGGCAGGTCTATTAACATATAACATGGATTGTTCCAGGAACAGAATCCAATAAAACGAACGGTGAAACAACAATGACGCAGTATAATGTGACTGGAATGAGCTGCGCCGCCTGTCAGTCACGGGTGGAGAAAGCGGTTTCGGCGGTCCCGGGGGTGGAAAGCTGTGCCGTAAGTCTCCTTACGAACTCTATGGGGGTAGAGGGGAAGGCGGATACAGCTGCGATTATAAAGGCGGTCGAGGACGCGGGCTATGGGGCCAGTCTGAAGCAAGCTGTAAAGAGCGGAGAAAGCCCTGTCCCGAATTACGATAATGAGTTAAAGGATACGGAAACGCCTAAGCTTCGCAACAGGCTGATCGCATCCGTCCTTTTATTGCTTCCCCTGATGTATGTTTCTATGGGACATATGCTGTGGGATTTTCCGCTTCCTGCTTTTCTGAGGGACAATCATATCGGCATGGGGCTGTATGAGCTGCTGCTTACCACAGGTGTCATGGTGATCAACCAGCGGTTTTTTATAAGCGGGTTCAAGGGGCTGCTGCACAAAGCCCCCAATATGGATACCCGGGTTTCTTTAGGTGCCGCTGCTTCCTTTGGCTACAGCGTTTATGCTCTGTTTGCCATGACTCTGGCGGAAAAGGCCGGGGATGCGGGAAGAGTGACGGAGCTTATGGAGGAATTCTATTTTGAGTCCGCCGCTATGATCTTAACGCTTATTACGGTAGGAAAGCTCCTTGAGGCCGTGTCCAAGGGAAGAACGACGAACGCGCTGAAGGAGTTGATGAAGTTAGCGCCAAAGACGGCCGTTCTTCTTCTCGAAAACGGGATCGAAAAGGAGGTCCCGATCGAGCAGGTCAAGATTCACGATAAGTTTGTCCTTCGTCCGGGAAGCAGTATACCCGTAGACGGGATCGTTGTCGAGGGGGACAGCGCCGTAAATGAGTCCGCTCTGACGGGAGAGAGTATACCGGTCGATAAGACTGTCGGCGATACGGTTTCCTCCGCAACCATCAATGAAAGCGGGTATATGGTCTGCGAGGCGGTCCGGGTAGGTCAGGATACGACGCTTTCCCAGATCATTCAGATGGTCAGCGACGCGGCTGCTACAAAGGCGCCGATCGCAAAGATCGCGGACCGGGTCTCCGGTGTCTTCGTACCTGCGGTGATCAGTATCGCGGCGATAACCTTTATCCTGTGGCTTTTTGCGGGACAGAGCGTTGGTTTTTCGCTTGCCAGGGCGATCTCCGTACTGGTCATCAGCTGCCCCTGCGCGCTGGGACTTGCCACACCGGTAGCGATCATGGTGGGCAACGGGGTCGGCGCAAGGCACGGCATTATGTTTAAGACCGCGGTATCTCTGGAAGAGACAGGCAAGGTTCAGATCGTGGCTTTAGATAAAACCGGGACGATCACAAGAGGAGAGCCGGAGGTACGTGGCGTTTATCCCGCGGAGGGGATCGATAAAGAAGAGCTTCTGACCGTCGCGTTTTCGTTAGAGGAAAGATCCGAGCATCCGTTGGCAAAGGCGATCGTGGGGTATTGCAGCGGGAAGTTTGCCCCGGCTGAGATAACGGACTTCACAGCGCTTTCCGGAAACGGGCTTACGGCAGTCCTTCAGGGAGATATGATCCTTGGAGGCAATCTTTCACTGATCTCCTCTAAAGTTTCTGTTGGGGAGGATTCGTTAAAGCTCTCGGAGAGCCTGTCCGGGCAGGGCGAAACGCCCCTCTTTTTTGCGAGGGGAGACCGGTTCTTAGGGATCATTTCCGTTGCGGATGTGATCAAGGAGGATTCTTTCGAAGCGGTCCGGGCTTTAAAGGACCTTGGGATCCACGTCGTGATGCTTACCGGCGACAATGAGAGGACTGCAAGGACGATCGCAGAGGAGGCCGGGGTCGACGAGGTAGCAGCCGGTATCAAGCCGGACGGCAAGGAAGCTGTCATTTCTTCTCTTCGAAGCTATGGGAAAACGGCTATGGTCGGGGACGGTATCAATGACGCTCCGGCGCTGACCAGCGCGGATACGGGGATCGCCATCGGGGCAGGAACCGATGTGGCAATCGACGCGGCGGATGTCGTTCTGATGAGGAGCAGGCTTTCGGATGTGGCGGCCGCCATAAGGTTAAGCAGAGCTACTCTGAGGAATATCCACGAAAACCTGTTCTGGGCGTTTATTTATAATGTGATTGGGATCCCTCTTGCGGCGGGTGCTTTTATTCCTGCCTTTGGCTGGACCCTGAATCCGATGTTCGGAGCCGCGGCGATGAGTCTTTCCAGCTTTTGCGTGGTAACAAACGCTCTGCGTCTGAATCTGGTGGATATCCATAACGGGACAAGGGACAGGTCGGTAAAAAAGGCAGTCACCGGAGGACTGCTTGTCCCCGTAGTAAACGATAATATTACAGCAATAAAAAATCAGGAGGAAAAAAACATGGAAATCACGGTAAACGGAATGATGTGCGCGCACTGCGAGGCACACGTAAAGGAAGCGCTTGAAAAGCTCGAGGGTGTAACGACAGCAACCGCGGATCACGCGAAAAATCTTGTAACGCTGTCTACGACGTCGCAGATCCCCGAGGAAGCTCTGAAGGCAGCGGTCGAGGGAGCCGGTTATGAATATGCGGGGATCCGTGCGTAAGCAGAAAATTATCGTAACTGCCCAGTCAGCCGCTCGCAGACTTGCGAGTGGCGTACCAATAAAGTAGCAGAGCCAAGCAGCCGGGGCACTTCAAATGCGCAAGCTGCCCCGGTTGCCGTATCTGCCCAGGGTAACTGGGCAGATACAAATTATCAGGATAAAGTGGGTTACAGGAGAGCTATGAATAAAAGGTCAAACTTAATTCTGTTAGCAGGCAGCCTGATTCTGAGCGCCCTGGTTTTAGCGGGATGCGAGGGTAATCTAAGGGATAAAAACGAAGCCTGTAGAGAACAGGGAAAGAATACGGCATCCGCAGCCGATGTGAAAGAGGATACCTTCGAAGCAGAGGTTTTGGAAGCGGAGCCTGAAGAGGAGGCTGTCACAGAACAGTCCCTCACAGAGCCGGAAGAACCAGCTCCCTCTGAGGCTTTTGAACCGGAGTCAGAACCGGAGCCGGTCGAGCCGGAAGCAGTGCAGGAACAGCCGGAGGTATTGGAAAAATACAGGGAGCTTCTGACCATCAATCCCTATGTGGCGGGATGGCTTACGATCGATGATACTGTGATCGATGAACCTGTCGTATATACGCCGGGGAGCCAGAACTATTTTCTGCACAGGGCGATCGACGGCAGCGATGCTTCCATGGGGACCTTATTCATAGCGATCAACTGGCAGGAGAAAAACAACCATACGCTGATCTACGGGCATAATATGAAGGATGGGACTGCCTTCGGGTCCCTGTTAAAATTTGCCGATGAGGCCTACGGCAGAAGTCATCATCTGATCCGCTTCGATACCCTCTATGAGGAAAGAGAATATGAGCTTTACGGAGTTTTCTATTCTCAGATAGCGGAGGAGGAGTTAGAGACAGAGGAGGACAGAGAGCAGGCGGATAAAAGCATCGAAGAGAACGGAGTCGCCAGGAAGGCGGAGGAAGGTATCGAGATCGCGCCGGAGGAGCTGACTCTGAACGATATCGATCTCTCCTGGGACTTCGGAGATCTTGATATCTTTCGTCAGGAGAAGGATGAGGATAACGGACGGTTCCGATATTACTATTATACCGATCTTTCCGACCCGGCGGATTTCGAATACTATGCCCGGAATGTGAAGGAGAGAGCGCTCTACGATATGGGGATCGAAGCGGAATGGGGCGATGAATTTGTCACCCTTTCCACCTGCAGCTATCAGGTCACAAACGGAAGATTTGTGGTTGTAGGGATAAAAAAGAATTAGTCGGAAAACGGAAAACGGTCTAAAAGGGATCTGAAAAACGGAGGAGAGAGAAGTGCTTAGTGTGTTAGAGCTTTTTGGCGGTGTCGGGCTGTTTCTGTTCGGTATGAGCCTGATGGGAAACTCATTGGAAAAACTGGCGGGGACAGAGCTTACGAGGATCCTTGCATCACTTACTACGAGCAGAAAGAAGGGCGTAGGAGAGGTCAAGGGCTGGGCGCTTGGATTTTCTGTGACTGCGATCATTCAAAGCTCGGCGGCAACAACGATCATGCTGATCGGCTTCGTCAACGCGGGGATCATGAAGCTGGCGCAGACAACGCCGGTAGTTTTCGGCGCCAACGTCGGAAGTACGGTTACGGCACAGATCTTAAGACTTGGGGATCTGGGTTCGGATACACTGATCTTACAGCTTCTGAAGCCGTCCTCCTTTGCGCCGATCCTTTCCGCGGTCGGAGCCTTTATCTATATGTTTACGAAAAAGCGGAGGCTGAAGGATATCTCTGGTATCCTGATCGGTCTAGGGCTTCTGTTTTACGGAATGACGATGATGGAGGAGGTATTTGCGCCGCTGCACGAGTCAGACCGCTTCCGGCATTTTTTTACCTCCTTTGAAAACCCGTTTTTGGGGATCCTGACAGGTCTGGTATTGACGGCGTTAATCCAGAGCTCCAGCGCCTCTGTCGGTATATTGCAGGCGCTTTCCGCGACCGGAAGCGTGACCTATGCCATCGCGGTGCCGATCATCATCGGGCAGAATATCGGAAAATGCTTTACGATCATTCTGGGCGGGATCGGAGCGGACCGGAAAGCAAAGCGGGTCTCTCTGACCTATCTTCTGTTCAATCTTTTGGGAGCCTTTCTCTTTTCGACGGTGATCTATCTGATCTATTATACCTTTGGGATCCCTTTCTTTGAAAAGGTTGTGAACAGGGGAAATATCGCGAATCTTCATCTTATGTTCAATCTGGTTACCAGCATGATCCTGCTTCCGTTTTCCGATCACGTGACGGAGCTTACCGGGAGGATCCTAAGGGATGAAGAAAGCGTTTCCGTGGATAAGGAGCTTCAGAGACTGGATCCCATGCTGTTAAGCACACCGGGGATCGCTTTGCAGCAGAGTATTCAGGTGATCAATGTGATGGGGCAGAAGATTCTTGAAAATTTCCAGTCCGCCGCAGGTCTGATCAGCGAATATCAGCCCTCTGTTTTTAACGAAATGAAGGAAAAGGAAGACTTTATCGACCGCTGTGAGACGGTGCTTTCCGATTATGTTGTCAAGATCGATCGGAGAAGGCTTACGAGGGATAATAAACTGGTGGTCCTGGAAATACTGAATTCCATCGGAGATTTTGAGCGGATCGGCGATTACTGTATCAATATGGCCTACGCGGCGCAGGGAAAGGACGAAAGCGGGATCAAGTTTTCCGAGGTCGGGAAAGCGGAGCTGGCTGTCATCACAGAGGCCTCCCGCTATACGCTGAAAACGGTGATCAAAGCGTTTTCCGAGGATAACGGGCATGAGGCCTCCCGGGTCGAGCCTCTGGCAGATACCATCGATCAGTTAAAGGAGATCATCAAAGCCCACCACGTGGAACGGCTCCAGGAAGGGACCTGTTCCGTCGAGGGAGGAGTGGCACTTTTAGATCTGATCAACTGCTTTGAGCGGATCGCTTCCCACGCTTCGAATATCGCGCTGCACATTGTCAAACGGACGACCGGGGACCGGGAGTTTGATGAGATGCACGGACATATCTACAATCCTTTGACCGAAGAATATCAGGCGTTATTAAACTATTACAGGGACAAATACATCCTTCCGATCGACGAGATCAGACTGACAGCTGCTGTGAGTATGGATCAGGCTCCCGAAACTCCTGAGCCTGTCGCGTCAGGCGATAAGGAGACGGAAAAGGAGTCCGTTCAGACAGCGGATCAGAGCAAAGAAAAGGAGTCCGTTCAGACAGCAGATAAGAGCAAAGAAAAGGATCCCGGACCGAAGGCAGGGAAAGAGAGCAAGAAAAAGGATAAATCGAAGGAGAAAAAGAAAGAGAAGAACAAGAAGTAGAGGTAACTCCCGCTCCCGCTTACATCGGTTTCCCCCGTCGGTCCTTTCCCGCTTGCAGGTAATAATCACGTTTATTCGCATACATACGTTTTTCCGCCTCTCTGCGCATATCCTCTAAAGATATTCCGGGCTGTTCATCGGAGCCTACGCAGCCCATCGAAATCGAAAGGGCAAGGCCGGTTTTACCTTTCCACCGGGTAAAGGAGTCCGTAAGCTCCTTGATCAGCGTATCCCTCGATCCGCTTTCACAGTGAACGATGGCCGAAAACTCATCGCCCCCGGTTCGAAAGACTCTTTCGGTTGGGTCAAATACGTTTCGCATGCACTCGGCAGCGCCGACGATCAGTTCATCCCCGGCTTCGTGTCCGTATGTATCATTCACGGCCTTCAGCTCATTCAGGTCAAAGGAGAAAAATACGAGATCCGTCTCCGGTTCCTTACTGGCATAGCTGTCCATATACTCATCAAAGGTTCTTCTGTTGCCGAGATTTGTCATGCTGTCGATATGCGCCATGCTGAACAGGATATTCTTCCTTTTTTCCTCTGCCACAACCTCGTCTATATTCCGAAAGCCACAGACGAAGCGGGTAACGCCCATATCATCGGTGACCCTCGAAAAGACGAGCTGCATATAGTTCTTTTCGCCCTCCTCATTGATCCGGGAATAGTTGACATGGTAAAGCTCATCCTCCCTGGCATTGCGGAGAAGAGAATCAATGGAGGTCTCCGTATACATTCTCTCCCGGTCTCCGGGAATCACATACTGTTCGATATAGTTTTCGAGTATGATCTCATAATTTCCTTCCTTCATCATATTCATAACGATGGAGGACCGGGTATTTCCCATATTATTTCGGATCAGCTTCCCGTAATGAATGCCGGCATCTACCAGCCAGACAGCTTCATATTCACAGGACAGACCGGCAAGAAGCGTCATCTGAGTTTCACGTTCTTCTTCCTGTTCGAGCTTCTCGCGCATCTGATGATCAAAATGCTCAAACCCGTATACCAGCTTTTTCCCGTCCTCAAGAGGAATGATCTTCAGCCTGTAATATACGATCCTTCCGTCACGGATCGTCCGGTAGGTATGAAACAGCGGATTGGTTTCCCTGAGTCTTGCCATAACGTACTCATAGTCGCCGAATCTAAGTACCCCTGGTGCGTCGTCCTAGTATACGAGCGCGCTGACATAGGCATCGATCACTGTCCGAAGCGTCCGTTTTTCCCCAAGCGTTTTTTCTACCTGACGTCCGAATTTGTTCAGCCGGACGATATACGTTGTCAGATCCGAAGTATCAATATATATCACCGATGTATAGCTTCTTGCTATGGCATCATCGATCTCGCTGCGGAGCCTGTCCCTTTCCGCGATATCTTCTTCCTCATCTTTAAACAGATTCTTGCGGACTTTGTCCGACACCTCATCATAGAGCAGGATACTGTATCTTCTGCCGTCTTCCGTATACTCGTGGAAGCCCGTACAGTGGACGGTTATCAGCTTCTTTTCCTTGCCTACATATTCATGAAATACGACATCGTAGGGCTCGTTGTCCACGGAGAAGGCCTTGACCGCTTTCAGCATTTCTTCCTTTTCGACAATATTGACAAATGGATCCGGACCGTTCAGCCTCTCAAACATCTCTTCCCTGGTCGACCGGTACATTTTGCAGACCCCGTCGGAAACGATATGAACACGAAATCTGCCGTCCTCCACGTAGCAGATTCCCATCGGTATCATGGATTTCTCGTAAAGGGTATATATTTCATTCGTAAAAAAAATAGATTTATTGTCCATACTGACCTCCGTTCTGCTCCCCCGTTCCCATTATAATACTTTATAATTCAGTATGAAAGAGGAACCGGCGAACCTTCTGTTTTCGCAAAATGAGGCGGAAAACAGCCGCCAGCCCCAATGAGCGGCCTTTTGTAAGGAACGGTAGACTTTGCGTGAAATATTTACTATAATCACAGTATGGTCCTTTCGGCAGAGATTTATGGTCGTCGGTTGAGATGTAGAAAAGGAGGGTATATGTTATGAAGCTTACGCTGTTTGCAGCCAAGGATTATGACAGGAAGTATTTTGATCGGGTGAGAGAGGAAGCCTTTCCTGAAATCGAGATCGAGTATATTGATTATGAGCTGGAGCCCAGGACCGCTGCTTTCGCAAAGGGAGCCGATGCCATATGCGCCTTTGTCAGCGCAAACGCAGGTGCTGAGACGCTTGATGTACTAAAAGAGTGCGGCGTCAAGGCTGTTTTGATGCGTTGCGCGGGATATAATAACGTAGATGTAAAGAAAGCAAAGGATTTGGGGATTGTAGTCAAGCGTGTTCCGGCCTACTCTCCGGAATCTGTGGCTGAGCATGCGATGACATTGGCTATGGCGGTCAACCGGCATATCCATAAGGCGTATAACAAGGTTCGCGAAAACGATTATACGCTCAAGGGGCTGCGCGGGCGCCAGATGTTTGAAAAGACCGCAGGTATCGTCGGAACGGGCAAGATCGGTGCCGCTATGTGCCGTATCTGTAAGGGCTTTGGTATGCAGGTCATCGCCTACGATATGTATAAGAATCCGTCGCTTGCGGACTTTGTCGAGTACGTATCCCTGGAGGAGCTTTTCCGGCGCAGTGATCTGATATCCCTGCACTGCCCGCTGACCGATGATACGTACCATATGATCAATATTGAGAATATCAAAAAGATGAAGAATGACGTGATACTCGTCAATACCTCCCGAGGCGCGCTTGTAAATACAGACGAGCTGATCGAAGGAATCCGTCTGGGGAAGTTTCTGGGCGTGGGACTTGATGTCTATGAGGAGGAGACCGGCAATGTATATGAGGACCGGTCGGATGAGATCATGATGCATTCCGTGACATCACGGCTTTTATCCTTCCCCAATGTGATCATCACTTCGCATCAGGCATTCTATACCAGGGAAGCTGTCATCGCCATTGCCGAAACGACGCTTCAGAACATGTTAGATGCGATGAACGGCGTGTCTACGGGAAACGATTGCTGAAAACAGAGTAAGTAAATAAAATTTGTTGGGAGGTTCATTATGGGAATTATCGCAGGTATCATTGTCGGAGCGATCTCCGGGTGTATTGCGGGAGCGCTTATGCACAGCAGGGGAGGTTGGCTGAGAAATATTATTCTGGGGCTTGCAGGCGGCTTTGTCGGAAGCATCCTGTTCAGTATCATTGGTTTTCGCGCTTCGAATATCATCGGCAGCATCATCACTTCTGTGGTCGGAGCATGTATTGTTATTTTTGTCGGCAGGAAGCTGTAGCGTGAGGTTGAGTGATGAAAACGCAGTCTGCAAATAATGATAAAACGTCCGGCCCCTTTTTGACGCAGGAGCAGCGCCTTGACTATCTGGTGGAAGCATTAAAGAACGACTCCGATGAATATAAGGAGCTGCAGACGCCGAAGGATCCGGAGGGAAAGAGACGTATTCTCCGTTCTCTTATGAATATCCGTATGCCGCAAAGACTGCCGGATGAAGTGCTGGCCGTTCAGGATGCCTACCTGACGGAGCGCGCAGGCGAGAAGGGTATTGTGAGACCGGAGGATATTCCTGTGGCCCGGGGGAATATTTCGATCTGGCAGGGAGATATCACAAGGCTTGCGGTGGATGCCATCGTGAACGCGGCCAATTCGCAGATGCTTGGATGCTTTGTGCCGATGCATACCTGTATTGATAACTGTATTCATACCTTTGCGGGAGTCCAGCTTAGAGCCGAATGCAAGAGGCAGATGGATCAGCTGCGTATGAGATATGGCAGAAGTTATGAACAGCCTACCGCCGTTCCTATGCTGACGGATGCTTATAACCTTCCCGCAAAGAAGGTGATCCATATCGTCGGCCCTATCGTACAGGGCGGCTTGACTCCCGGACTGGAAAAAGACCTTGCCGACTGTTACCGGAATACGCTGGAGCTGTGTCTGGAAAACGGGCTGAAGAGTGTGGCATTCTGCTGCATTTCCACGGGAGTATTCCATTTCCCGAATGAACGGGCTGCTGAGATCGCAGTCAGTACGGTCGGGCAGTGGCTTGGCACGCATCCGGAGGCTGTCGAGAGAGTGATCTTTAATGTCTTTAAAGATGAGGACAGGCAAATCTATGAAAAACTTATGCTGAAATAATAGAATTCGTTTCCGGTAAAATATATATAGCAAAAAAGAGAGGGTTGTGCTACACTTATACCAGGTGGGAGAAAGGAGTGAATATGCTTATGGAAAAGTTGAATTTAGATAAATTGAATCTGGACAGGTTAGAGGATATCCTGAAAACGATCAAGGCGCAGGAGGAGCTCGGTCTGGCAAAGGCGAATGATGTCCTGAGCGCGGTAAAGATCGGCGAGCTTTTAAAGAAAAAGGAAGAGATCGTTGAAGAGGAAAAGAAGAAGAACCGGATCGGCCTGATCATCGGGATCGTGATCTTTATCGTGGTCTTTGCGGCGGTGATCT
This sequence comes from Lachnospiraceae bacterium, assembly GCA_017444015.1. Taxonomy (GTDB): domain Bacteria; phylum Bacillota; class Clostridia; order Lachnospirales; family Lachnospiraceae; genus UBA2868. Next base: position 22,406 of record JAFSXN010000106.1, read on the forward strand.
ATGGTCTGTATTGCTACTTTACTCCGGATTATCTCGATGACTTCGATGATGATGTGGAGGACGAGGACGACGGCTTCGAGGACGACTTCTTTGAGGATGAGGAAAAATAAGAGAGTTTTTTCAGAGTTATACAGCGGGATTATGGGCAGCTGCTTTTGGGGCTGCCTTTTTCTATGCGCAGGCCCGCGTATGGGATTTCATCACCCTTACCCGATTGTTTTCAAATGGGAATCAGCGAAAGATCAGCATACAGATCGCCATGATCACGGGCTGATGGAGCATATACAACAGCAGACTATGCCGTCCGATAAAGTCAAGAACAGGAATCTTTGTTGACGCGATGGCCTTAAAGCGTTCATTATCCGAAAGCAGACGATTCAGGGCATAGCCGCAGATATAGAGAAAGATCCAGGGGATCAGAGGAAAGTAGTCGCTGGAAACAAAGCCCCGTTTCGGGAATCCGAGCGGAGTCAGGAGATCGGAAGAATAGAACGATTCCGGTAAACGGATGAGTTGCCTGGTATAGATTCCGATCCCACCCCGGGGGATGGAGAAGGTCAGAAGAAAGAGCAGGAAGGAAACGATGAGTACGGGCAGAGCGAGCAGTCTGTCCAGTACCCTTGCAAGCGGGACCATAAGGATCATGGCGCAGCCTAAAAAGGTCAGAACGCCGTAGAGGATCGGCGCCTCCGGCATCGCGATAGCCGTAACAAAGGTCACAGCAAGTCCGCAGAGATTTACGGTGACTCCGCGTTTGATACTGTTCCTTCTGCCGTAATTCCATACGAAGCCGGAGAGCAGATTGAAGGACCAGCAGATATACTGCTCCCAGAGAAAGACGGCAGGGAGCCTCGGCCAGTCTGTCTGCCCCTTATAGAGAACGAAGACATCATAGCAGAAGTGAAAGGCGATCATCATAAGGACCACGAAGCCGCGGTAGGCATCGAGGAGATGGAGCCTCGTAACGTTTCGATCGGTTTTGTTCTGTGTTATACTTTGCATCATAATATATACTGGTTAACGATTTTCGTTGCCGATCTACCGTTTTCCAGACTCGCAAACGCGATTACAGTACGTATGCTTTATCAAAATACGGCAATTAATTGCGTTCGCGAGTATATGATAACGGGTGGATTCGCAGGACATCGGAGTTCCTTTGTATCGCCGCTTTTGTTTTTTAGTGGTTTCGGTGTATACTATAACTGATTGAAATCGGTATTTCAAGCTTAATCATTTGCCGCAAAAGGGCGGGCAGCTGAAGTCGGATGAGTTTATCGCAAACGTCAAATAATTTGATATTCACTATAAAGCCTTCGGTGCAGCAAACGACCAAAGTATAAAGTTTACTATAGAAATAAAAAGAGCAGGGAAACAGGGAGCATGAAGCAGTTTACTACCTTCTGGGGAAGGAATTTTAATGAAAATGAAATCTTAACGGGATATCCGAGGCCGCAGATGAAACGGGAAAGTTATGTAAACCTAAACGGCCGCTGGGAGATCGCTTTTACGGACGGGACAGTAAAAAGGCCGAAGGACGTAAACTTTCACGGAACGATACTGGTCCCATACTCGCCGGAAACCGCTCTGTCCGGAGTCGGAAGGCAGTTAAAACCGGACGAGCTTTTATGGTACAGAAGAAGAGTTTCGGTTTCAGAAGAACTCCGAGAGGGGAAGAGAGCTTTGCTGCACTTCGGGGCGGTGGATCAGATGTGCAGGGTCTATGTCAACGGGCAGCAGGCGGGTCGCCATATCGGAGGGTATCTGCCCTTTACGTTGGATCTGACGAACTGTCTGGAACCGGATGCGGAGGAATTTGAGTTGATCGTCTGTGTCAAGGATACCAGCGAGACCTCGTATCACAGCAGAGGGAAGCAGCTTCTCGAACGCGGAGGGATGTGGTATACCGCTCAGAGCGGGATCTGGCAGACGGTTTGGATGGAATATGTTCCGAAGCGCTATATCAGAAATATAAGAATTACGCCCGAAGCCTCTTTCGGAACTGTTCGGATTGAGCTAGAGCTGAACGAAGCCGGTCCTGTACGGGAAAAGGACTTTTCCATCGAGCTCCGCCAGCCCTTCATTGATAAGATCTCCGAAGCAAGGGCAGAGGAGTGCAAAACGGCTGAAGCATATCAGGCAGAAGTCTTTGCGGATAGAGATTACCATAATATAAATTATGTAAACTTAATAGATGCAGAGGATCTTACCGTCGTCAAACTAAAGCCAATACGAGGATCTGCGCAGGAAAGCTATGCAGAAGTATCCTTTGGCGTTTCGGATCGCAGACTCTGGAGCCCGGAAAAACCGTATCTTTACTATTTTAAGCTCCGCGCGTTTGAGGATGAGGTTACCGGTTATTTTGCCTTTCGCGAGGTTGGTATTGAGAAGCCGGATCGCTTTCTGCCGCCTAAATTTCTGAAACGGAAGGATTCGGGAAACGACGGAGACCTGATTGACAAGCTGGTCTATGAGATCGCAAGCCATCCAAGGATCTGTTTAAACTACGCGCCCTGTTTTCAAAACGGTGTGCTGGATCAGGGCTATTATCCCGAAGGGTTATATACGGTGCCGCATGACCTGGCCTATATCTATGATATTCTGAAGATGAAGGAGCTGGGATTTAATATGCTCAGAAAGCATCTGAAGATCGAACCGGACCGTTTCTACTATTACTGCGATCGAATCGGAATGACAGTGTGGCAGGATATGGTAAACGGGGGAGGGCAGTATAAATTCTGGTTTGTGACCTATCTGGCCACTGCCTTTAACATGGTCCGCTATCGGATGTTTGACAATTGTTACGGACTTTTAGCCCGAAAGAACAAGGCGGGCCGAAGAGAATTCGCGCGCGAAATGGTCGAGACAGCGGAGCTTTTGTACAGCCATCCCTGTATCACGACCTGGGTCATTTTTAATGAGGGCTGGGGACAGTTTGATGCCAGGCGGATGACAAAGCTGTTAAGGCGCATAGATCCGACCAGACTGATCGATTCCGCCTCGGGGTGGTATGACCAGAGCTGCGGGGATCTTCGAAGCCAGCACTATTATTTTATGAAGCTCAATGTACAGTGGTGCTTTCGAAGGGCAACCGTGCTGTCGGAATACGGCGGCTTTCCCTGCCGGATCGAGGGACATTCCGCTTCGGATAAGATCTATGGATATCATAGCTGTAAATCCCTGAAGGAATTGCATAAGCGGTACCGGAGATTGATGGAAAAGGTGATCGAGCCGGAGATCAGAAAAGGCCTGTCCGCAACAGTTTATACACAGCTCTCGGATATAGAGGACGAGGTCAATGGGATCCTGACATATGACAGGGAGGTGTGCAAGCTGGGATGAAAAAAGGACATATTTATATAGGAAAAGTATTGGAATTGAAATTTCCGAATAAGGGGATCGTGGAGGTTGAATCGGAGGAGGTTGAATTGAAGACAGCCGAAGCCGAGGCGATTGAGTCCGGAGGACCTCCTTCGGAAAATCCTTCGGTCAGCCTTATACCGGTCTCGGAAGGAGGGCGCTGTATTGTAAAAAATGTCCTTCCCGGTCAGAGAGTACGATTTCGTGTGAATAAAAAGAAATCCGGGCTTACAGAAGGACGGCTGCTTTCGGTTGTAGAGAAAAGTCCGTTGGAGATCGTTCCGCCCTGCCCGCATTTTGGGATTTGCGGCGGGTGTGCCTACCAGAATCTGGCCTACGAGGATCAGCTGAAGTTAAAAGAGAAGCAGGTATTGGAGCTGCTTTACGGAGTTAATATGCCGGAGGCTTCGCCTTTTCAAACAGAAGACTGGGTAAACGAGGTTTGGGAAGGGATCAAGCCCAGCCCCGCGCAATTTGAGTATCGGAATAAAATGGAATTTTCCTTCGGGGATGCGTCTATGGGAGGAGAACTGGAGCTTGGTTTACATAAAATCGGAAGCGTCTATGATATAGTTACAGTAAAAAAATGCAGGCTCGTAGATGAGGATTATCGCAGGATCCTCACGGAAACTCTTGCGTATTTCCGGGGAAAAGAGACCCCGTATTACCACAAGAAGGATCATACCGGATTTTTACGACATCTCCTGATTCGAAAGGCAGCCAGGACGGGGGAGATCCTGATCGATCTGGTAACGACCTCAGAGAAGCGCAAGCCTACGATCTGTACCGAGGTCAGTCTGTTGGAGGACTGGAAGGAAGCCCTGCTTTCGTTAAAGCTGAAGGGAAGGATCGCGGGAATCCTTCATACGGTGAATGACTCCGTCGCGGACGCAATAAAGGACGAGGGAACGCAGATCCTGTACGGGCAGGATCATATCTACGAGGAGTTATTGTTCCTGCGATTTAAGATCACCCCGTTTTCTTTTTTTCAGACGAATACGCTTTCGGCGGAGGTGGTTTATCGCAAAGCCAGAGAATACATTGTGTCAGCTTTATCAGTAGATCCTGCTCAAAACTGTCCGGATTCCATTATCTTTGCAAATATGCACAATGAAACATCTCCTGAGTTACAGATTGGGGAGGAGAAGAGGTTACCCGGTGAACAGGAAATTGAAAAAAATGAGCAGATGCATGGGAAAAACCAACCAGGAACTGGCCTGGTGATTTTCGATCTGTATTCCGGCACCGGAACGATCGCGCAACTGATGTCTTCGATCGCGAAAAAAGTCGTCGGTGTCGAGCTCGTACCCGAAGCGGTAAAAGCAGCCAGAGAAAACGCTGAATTTAATGGTTTACATAACTGTGATTTTTTGGAGGGCGATGTCCTTAGGGTAATCGATCAGATCGAAGAGAAGCCGGACCTGATCATTCTGGACCCTCCCCGGGACGGAATTCACCCGAAGGCGATCTACCGGATTATGAATTATAATGTCCCATATATCGTATACATTTCCTGCAAGCCCACCAGCCTCGCAAGGGATCTCGAAATCTTCGCCGCCCACGGCTATTACCCTAAACGCGCCTGCGCGATAGATCAATTCCCGGCTGCAGGGCATGTGGAGACTGTGGTTCTGCTAACAAGGCAGAATACCTGACAATCCTTGAATTTACGCACTTTTGCGAGTTTTTCTCTTTCAATTATGTGGAGGAAAATCGCAAGGAAAAAACC
>JAFSXN010000107.1 GCA_017444015.1 Lachnospiraceae bacterium
GGAGTCTTAGCACTTCGCAAGAAAGAATATATACCTCGCTGTGGGTTCTTACAGGCGGGGGCTATTAGGGTGCAATTTTCAAGGATGTCAATTTTGTATAGGAATTAAACATCGGCGTCCTGACCCCGTGAATGGTAACCATTTGATTTCTGTAAAGCGATTTCTGTAAAGATTCCTGTTTCTCTTTCGGGTAAGAAATGTTATACTAAAGATACCGGTTTTTTGTTCTATGTCGGTATAGTATGATGATTTATGGAGGAAATAAGCATGAAAAGGAAAGTATTAAGCGCAATTCTTACGTTCGCGCTGGCTGCGATGACGCTTGCCGGCTGTGCGGGAACGACGGCGGCTCCAGCAACGGATACGGCTGCGGCGCCTGTAGCGACAGAAGAGGGCGGAGCCTCTGAGGACGGGGCGGTTACTCTGAAATGGGCTCTTTGGGACAAGGATACGACGGTTTATTATCAGCCGTTAATCGACGCCTATACGGCAGCGCATCCCAATGTAACGATTGAAATGGTAGACCTTGGCTCTACCGATTACTCGACGGTTCTCGGAACCCAGCTTTCGGGCTCCGGCTCTGACTTTGACGTAGTTACGATCAAGGACGTTCCGGGCTATGTTACCCTTGTAAATAAGGGCGTTATCGAGCCTCTGGACGATCTGATCGCGGCGGACGGCATCGACCTTGCGAAGTACAGCGGAGTTACCGATCAGGTAACGATGGACGGAAAGCTTTATGAGCTGCCCTTCCGTTCGGATATCTGGGTTCTGTTCTATAACAAGGACGTGTTCGACAAGGCCGGCGTAGCTTATCCGACCAACGATATGACCTGGGATGAGTATGACAAGTTGGCCAGAGAGATCACGGATACGACCGCGGGCTCAAGAGTTTACGGAGCGCATTATCATACCTGGAGAAGTACGATCCAGCTCGACGGAATCTTAGATGGACAGCATACCATTGTAGACGGAACCTATGATTTTACAAAGCCTTACTATGAGATGGTTTTGGCTCAGCAGCAGGACGGTGTATGTATGGATTATGCTACCTTAAAGACCCAGGGTCTCCATTATTCCGCGGCGTTTGCTCAGGGCAATATCGGAATGATGAATATGGGTTCATGGTTTATCGCTACCCTGATCCAGGGAATTGCCTCCGGTGAGTACGATGTACAGAACTGGGGCATGGTGAAGTATCCGCATGCGGAAGGTGTTGAGCCCGGTTCGACGCTTTCGACGATTACGGGTCTCGCGATCCCGACCTCTGCTCCGAACAAGGATGCAGCCTGGGATTTCGTAAAGTTCGTATCGACCGAAGAGGGTGCCGCGGTTATGGCAAGCACGGGTAATATCCCTGCTATGACGAATCAGGAGATCGTAGACATTATTTCTCAGATGGACGGCTTCCCGGAGGATGCCGGAGAGGCTCTGATTACCAGCCATACCTATCTTGAAATGCCTGCGAACGAGAAGTCTTCCGAAATCGAGACGGTTCTGAATGAGCAGCATGACAATATTATGAACGAGGTTTCAACGATTGACGAGGCGATCGCCGCGATGAACGAGGGTGTTCAGGCAATTTTAGCGGAATAATATATTCCAAATAATCGAGCAGGGGTGATGAAATTCCCCTGTGCATAAAAAACAGAGGGCATCTGCTTTGTGGTAGGTGCCCTCTTGATAAGTAAGCGATAGTTATGTTTCTAAGGAGAACGGAAACGATGAATACAAAAAGCGCACAGAGAAGAAGGAGAAAGCAGGCTTTAGTCGCCTACTCGTTTATCGCGCCGAATTTTCTCGGATTTGCGATCTTTACGTTAGGTCCGATTGTTTTGGCGTTTATCATGGCGTTTGCGGAATGGGACGGAAATAATCCGATGCAGTTTATCGGGCTTCAGAACTTTACGACGCTGTTCTCGGATGACCGCTTTATGGCGGCTTTGAAGAATACGGTGGTATACAGTGTGTTTACCGTACCGCTGACGTTAGTTGTGGCGCTGTTTTTAGCGATCCTTCTGAATCAGAAGATCAAGGGCACGACCTTCTTTCGGACCGTGACCTTTTTCCCCTATGTGGCTTCGTTGGTGGCAGTTGCTGCGGTCTGGAATATGCTGTTTACGCCGTCAGAGGAGGGTCTTGTCAACCAGCTTCTGATCAAGATCGGAATGGAGCCCTCAAAGTGGGCGGCCTCGCCGAATACGGTAATACTGACGATTGTCCTTTTCTCGATCTGGAAAAACATGGGATATTATATGGTCATCTACCTGGCGGGACTTCAGGGGATCAGCGAGGATCTTTACGAAGCAGCGGCTCTGGATGGGGCCAACGCGACGCAGAAGTTCTGGTATGTGACTCTGCCTCAGCTCAAGCCGACGACTTTCTTTGTTTCCGTTATGCTGACGATCAACTGCTTCAAGATTTACGACATCGTCTATATGTTGGCAGGAGGCTCCAACGGTGTGGTAAACAAGAGCGCCATCGTTCTGGTCTACTATATCTATGAGGAAGCCTTCCGAAACTGGAAGCTAGGACGGGCTTCGGCGGCAGCGCTGGTACTGTTTGCGATCGTTCTTGTCATTACCCTGATCCAGTTTAGGGGCGAGAAGAATTACGCGAACGATTAAGGGGGGTGAAGAGAATGGAAAGCAAATCTACGAACCGTGCCATCGGGCATACGATCATTTATATTCTCCTGATCCTCCTGACGGTGATCATGCTGGTGCCATTTTTATGGATGTTGAGTGCTTCGGTCAAGATGAATAAGGACATCTTTGTGATTCCTTACGAGTGGCTGACGAAGGAACCGAAGTGGAGCAACTATATTGATATCTGGACAAGGATACCGCTTGCGAAATACGCGCTGAATACGCTGAAGCTGACGATCATCGTAACGCTGTTACAGATCCTGACCTCCAGCTTTGCGGCCTACGCTTTTTCGAAGCTGGAATTCAAGGGCAGAAAAACTCTGTTTTTAGCTTATATCGCGACGATCGCCGTTCCCTGGCAGGTCTATATGGTCCCGCAGTTTATGTTTATGCGAAGCCTGGGGCTTGCGGATACGCACCTTGCGATCATTATTTTACAGGCCTTTTCCGCGTTTGGTGTCTTTCTGATGCGGCAGTTTTATGAAGGGATCCCGGATTCCCTTTGCGAAGCGGCAAGAATCGACGGGATGAGCGAGTATCAGATCTACGCGAAGATTATGCTCCCTCTCAGCAAGCCGGCGCTTTCGACGTTGGTTATCTTTACCTTTGTAAATACCTGGAACGATTTTCTGGGGCCCTTGATCTATCTGACAACGGACTCCAAGAAGACGCTGCAGATCGGAATCAAGATGTTTATTTCTCAGTATTCGGCGGAGTACGGGTTAATTATGGCGGCCTCGGTGATCTCCCTGATCCCGGTGCTGATCGTTTTTATGGCGCTGCAAAAATACTTCGTGGCAGGAATCACAACCGGGGCGGTTAAGGGTTAGATCGACATGGATCGACATTTCCTCTCAGTAATTACCGAGTTGAAGGTATTCGAAGGGGAAATGTCGATCAGTCGAACAAAGTCAACATAGCTTTTCGTCAGGAGGAGTGTGGATAGACTTTGTGAGACCCCCGGAAAAGATTTACGTAACGAATACCTTAACAAATATTAATTGGAACTTTTGGAGACAGACAGATTTGAATAAATGGATAGATAAGAAAGAAATATGGGATTACCCCTCCCTCCCCCCCTCTGAGGCGGAGGAAGCCCTGTCACTCTGCGTATCTCAGCTCCTGCATTATCTTCCTGAGTTTACGGAAGCCTTTCCCGGTCCTGCAAGCATCGGCGGATTCTACCGACCCGGACCGAATAAAGGCTGGACCACCGGCTTTTATACCGGAGAGCTATGGTTAGCCTATGAATATACAAAGGTCCCTGAGGAGAAGCAGGCTCTGTTAAACGCCGGAAATATACAGGTCAAATCTTTCCTTGAGCGGATCAGAAAGCGAGAGGATGTGGATCATCACGATATGGGCTTTCTGTTCAGCCCCTCCTGCGTCGCAGCATATAAGCTGACCGGCTCGAAGGAGGGAAGAGAGGCGGCGATCCTTGCCGCGGACCAGCTTCTGACCCGTTTTCAGCCAGTCGGACAGTTCCTTCAGGCGTGGGGAGCGATGGATGCGCCGGATAACTACCGGTTCATCATCGACTGCCTGTTAAATCTGCCTCTTCTGTACTGGGCGAATCAAGAGACAGGGGATGAGAAATACAAAATAATTGCCGAGCAGCATATCCATACGGCGATGAAGTACGTCATAAGAGAGGATTCCTCTACCTGGCATACGGTGTTTATGGATCCGAAGACCGGTGGTTTTGATCACGGCGCGACCTGTCAGGGCTATCAGGACGGCTCTGCCTGGACGAGAGGACAGGCCTGGGGGATCTATGGATGCGCTGCCGCTTACCGCTATACCGGGCGGGAGGAATATATCGGCTATTTTAAAAGAGTAGCCGCCTATTTTCTGGAGCATCTGCCGGAGGATCTCTGTCCGTTCTGGGATCTGACCTTTGGGGACGGAGACGGGTCTGCGGAGCCGAGAGATTCCTCTTCCGCGGTGATCGCCGCCTGCGGAATGTTAGAAATGGGGAAATATCTGGATACAAAGGAAGCGGAGTATTACCGGGGGATCGCCGGACGGCTGTTAAAGAGCATTACGGATCATTATCAGGTAAAGAATGACGGGATCGCAAACGGACGGCTCCTTCACGGAACCTATTCGAAGAAAACCCCGTACAATACCTGTACCGAGGAGGGGGTCGATGAGTGTGTGATCTGGGGCGATTACTATTTTATGGAGGCGCTGACCGGGCTCCTTTCTCCGGACTGGGTACAGTACTGGTAAGGAGATGCGACTTCCGGCCGCCCTCAACCGAGGTTCAGGAGGGAAGCGCACAGATTTGATTGATGAATATGGGATATAAACCGGACAATTTAGATTACAGGCTGAGTCCGTATACGGGATTGACGAGGGATAGCTGGATCAGAGCGGGAAAGTATCTGCTTACCGGGATCTTTTCCGGCCTGAAGTCTGAAGATGCTCCGATCGTACTGGCAAGAACAGAGACGGAGATCACCTATCCCCATAAAAACGCGTCTAAGGAGCAGCAGAGCGCAGAAAGAAAAGCGGAGATCTTTGAGGGATTGTGCCGCTCTTTTTTCATTGCCTCCGTTCTGATCCGGGAAGAGCCGGAGCTTACGATCTGCGGGATCGGGGTCAGGGATTATTATAAAAAGCATATTCTTTACGCCCTGACGAAGAAGGACAGCGAAGAATACGTCGGAACGCACGAAGAGATCGCCGCTTTGCGTAAAGAGAACAATCCCTTTCGGCCATACCAGCAAACGGTGGAGACGGGGGGACTTGTGATCGGTCTTCAGATCAGTAAGGAGGTATTCTGGGAGCTGTATTCCGAGGAGGAGAAGACGTCGATTGCTGCCTTTATCGACAGCTATGCCTCAGCCAACACCGTTCCAAACAACTGGCGGCTTTTTAATATGCTGGCGCTTGCCTTTCTTCATAATAACGGGTTTACAATCAATCCTGAGGTCATGGCGGAGCATGCGGCTTCGGTTTTATCCTGGTACGCGGGGGATGGATGGTATCGGGACGGACAATGCTTTGACTATTACTCCTGCTGGGCGTTTAATCTCTACGGGCCGATCTGGTGTGACTGGTACGGGTATCGGGAGATGCCGGAGCTTGCGGAGCGCTTTGCGGAGAATTCAAACTGTCTTATGGATAGCTTCCCCGACCTGTTTGACCGGGACGGCTTTGTGAATATGTGGGGCAGGAGCATGATCTACCGCAACGCTTTAACGGGAGCGTTTACAGGAAATCTGCTCTTAAAAAATCCGGCGATTTCCCCGGGACTTGCCCGGAGGATCTCTTCCGGGGCGCTTCTGCAGTTTCTGAGCAGAGATGATTTTCTGGATCACGGGATCCCGGCCTTAGGCTTCTATGGACAGTTCTCCCCTCTGATCCAGCCTTATTCCTGCACGGAATCTCCGTATTGGCTGGGGAAAGCCTTTTTATGTCTGTATTTTTCAAAGGAGCATCCCTTCTGGAGCGCCCGGGAGGAAAACGGAAGCTGGAGCGGCCTTGCGGAGAATAAGGTTAAGGAAACCGTACTCGATGCGCCGGGACTTGTTTTTACGAATCATCAGGCAAACGGAGAGACGATCTTAAGAAGCGCGAAGGTCTTAAAGGAACCGGGGGATCGGGAAGGCCTGTGGAATTACGGCAAGCTCTGCTACAATACAAAATATCCGTGGGAAGCGGGAGAAAAATCGGTTGAAGCCCAGCAGTATGTTTTGCAGAGTCTGACGGACGAAAGCTTAAAACGCGCAAATGTAACATTCTACGGAGGAGTCCGGGAGGGGGTCCTTTACCGGAAGCAATACTTTAACTTTCGTCTGTCCGAGGAATGGCACTGGCTGGAAGCGGTATCTTTGGCTGATTTTCCGGCTCCTCTCGGGATCATAAGATGCGACCGCTTTCATATCGCGAAACGGCCGATGAAGATTCTTCTGGGAGCCTACGGCTTTCCGGATAACGGCACAGAGCTTGAGGAAAAAGCCTGCGAAGACGCAAAGGCGCTTGTGCTTAAGGGAACGGATCATATGGGAAGACCGAAAAGACTGGCTATGACGATCTTCGGAGGATTTAAGGGACTGGGATTTGTCAGGCGTAAGGGAACCAACCCGGACTCGGAAAGCTCTGTTGTCGTATATGCGGAGGGGCAGCTTATGAATCAATATGATGCTTCGGAGCCCTGTGCCTTTTTGTCCCAGGTCATTACGCTTGATGAGGAGCGCGATTTTACAGAGGAGGAGATGTTTCCGATTCGAAAGATATCGTACGGCGATATGTTTTTATACGGAAGCGGCTGCCACGGGCCAATCGAGCTTACGCTTCGTGACGGGACGACTCGCATCATTGATTATTCCGGACTGGAAGGAATGCTTTGCCTGTAAGGGTCTTCCGGAACGTAAAAACTATGTTTCAAGACTCACTATGATCTTGTTTTTAAGGAGAAAATATGTATCCACAGGAAAACGGCAGCAGAGGGATAATCTGGCTGGACGGGATATGGAATTTTAAGGCGGACGATGGGTCGGCAGAGGAGGCGCATTGGGAACGGGAGTTTCCGAGAGAGTGCGAGGGACTGTATGTACCGGCTTCCTATAACGATCAGAGAGAGGAAAAGCGCTACCGCTTTGACCGGATGAAGGTATATTACCACCGGGATGTCGTTATTCCGAGGGTTTATGAGGGACAGCGCCTGGTCCTGCGGTTTGACGCGGTGGCGCATAATGCGGAGGTTTATCTGAACGGAGAGCTTCTGTGCAGCCACCGGGGAGGTTTCCTGCCCTTTGAGGCAGAGATCACGGACCTGGTCAGAGTCGGAGAGCCCTTTGAGCTTACGGTTGTCGCCGACAATCGGATCGATCATTCGACTTTGCCGGTTGGGAACGAGGAGGGGAGCGCTTTTTTCGGGTCGGATAACGCACAGGTCCCGGCAGTCCGGGAGGCGAAAAAATGGCGCGGTGAGCTGAATCTTCCGAATTTTGATTTTTTTAATTACTGCGGGATCAACCGGCACGTTCGGATCTGTTCGACACCGCTTCACTACATTGAGGATCTGACGATCGTGACGAAGGTTACGGAGCGGGAGGCGGCTGTTTCCTATGAGGTAAAGACCGGAAGTTCACGGATCGTCACAGAGGACAGAGCGGATACCAGCACAAATAGAGCCGTATCCGCAAGGAGTAACTGCCCGGATACAGAAAACGCCACAGGTACTGCGTCAAACGATCCGGACCGGCGCGTTTTCGTGACACTGCTTGACCGGGAGGGAGCGATCGTTGCGCAGAGTGAGGGAGAGCGGGGCGAGCTTACGGTACCTGAGCCCAGACTCTGGGAGCCGTATCCCGGAGATCCCTACCTCTATCGGATGTATGTGACCTATGGGTCGGATGAATATGTCGAGGAGTTCGGGATCCGAACGATCGAGGTAAGGGATCAGAAATTTCTTATCAACGGAAAGCCTTTTTATTTCAAAGGCTTCGGAAAGCATGAGGACTTTTATATCCGCGGCCGCGGGGTCAATGAGCTGTTAAATGTCAAGGATGTAAGCCTTTTGCACTGGATCGGGGCCAATTCCTTCCGTACCAGCCATTATCCGTATGCGGAGGAGATGTACCAGCTCTGCGACAGGGAGGGGATCGTTATCATCGACGAGACTCCCGCGGTCGGGATCGGGGCGGGAGCGCAGACCGATCCCTATAAGACAATGCCGATCAGAGACTATCATAAAGAGGTCCTGAAAACGATGATCGCCAGGGATAAAAACCATCCAAGCGTCATTTTGTGGAGTCTCGGAAACGAGCCGGATACGGAAAATTTTCCCGAGAGCGCTCTGACATACTGGAGTGATCTGTATGAATATGCCCACGCGCTGGACCCGCAAAACCGGCCCGTGACCTTTGTTTGCTGTCAGAACGATTATACGAAGGATCTGGTTACCAGAACCATGGATGTCGTCTGTATCAACCGGTATTACGGCTGGTACAATCTGTCCGGCGATATCGAGGCTGCCTGCTATGCCTGGAATCGAGAGCTGGATTTCTGGGAGGGGCTCGATAAGCCGGTTATGGTAACGGAGTACGGGTGCGACGCTCTTCCGGGAAACCACGGGGTCAACGGAGAAATGTTTACCGAGGAATATCAGGAAGAATACTACCGAAGGATCGATCGGGTATTCGATCAGAGGTCCTTCTTTATCGGCGAGCATTGCTGGTGCTTTGCGGACTTTGGGACGATCCAGGGCGTTATGCGGCCGGACGGCAACCGCAAGGGGATCTTTACCAGAGAGAGAAGGCCGAAGCTCGCCGCTCATTTTCTTAAAGAGCGGTGGGAAGCGATCCCGAATTTCGGTTATAAGGAGTAATCAGAGTTCTCCCATACCTGAAGACGATTATCTTTCCAGAGATAGATACTGTCCGTCAGGCGGTCGGAGGGATCGACCTCGGAGGCGTTGATCTCTTCGACCATCTGCGCAAGGAAAGCAAGATCGCTTTCCTTTTTACAGGGAACCGCTATGATCTCATGGATCGAGGAAGGGAGGATCACAAAGGTTCCCAGGGCCTGCTTCAGTTTCTCCATCAGCTTTTTACTGAGGATCAGAGAGGCTCCGTACATCCGGCTTTTGTTTGTTATGACATACATGGTCAGATCATTTTCAAATTCCGAGACGTTCATTCCCAATTCTGTTATAAGCTCGTTCATCGGACGGATCACGCAGTCCGCCTCCGCGTTTCGTATCGCGCTGAAAAAAAGCTCTACCTCGTTTTTCCCGATATAACTTAACATCTGCTTTGTCAGAGTAACGGAAGCCTTGTTTTCCTTAAGCCCCGGCATTTCGATCGGACAGTAAAAGGTCACTGCCATATTTAAAACCGGGCAGAACAGGATATGATTCTTCTCAAGAGACGGGATATTTTCGGCGGATACCACTTTGGGCAGGACCTGGTCCAGAACGTTTCCGCTTGTGAGAAAGTCCTTGACCGTTCCCACGTTATTCAAAGAGTATTTGTCAAACTGCTCCGTTAAGAAGGACACGATCTCTTCATCGCTTCCCTCACACCAGTCGTCGAAGTAGATCAGGGGGCTGCAATCCCGTTTCGGGGCGACCAGACAGTAGCCCGCGGCTTCGATATTGTTTTTAAAGGTCTCCGTATAGCGAACCCGGAAGGGTTCAGAGTGGCTTAAGAGGCGGTTGATCGACTCCTGCCGTTCGTACATGACGTGATTCATTGTGTTTTCCTTTCATAGATGAATAGATGTGATAGTCAACCAGAGAACAGAAACGAAGTATTTGTATTCTAGCGCCGGGCGGGGCGTTTGTCCATTGGCAAAAACTGATAAAAATCGTTTTATAACATTGCTATATAACATATGTTTTTTCGTCGATTTTCGTCAGTTTCACCAACAGGAAATTTGTCCGTCCGTCTATCGAAACAGAGAGGTTTGTGATACAATATCTGTTACGGACCTTTTGAAAGGTTATGTAAGATTAGGATTGGAGGGTTACAATGGATACGAAACAATTAATATCGGAAGGAAAAGCGATCTTAGGGATCGAGTTCGGCTCGACAAGGATCAAGGCTGTGCTGATCGACGAGAAGGGTACGCCGCTCGCGTCGGGAGGACACGGCTGGGAGAACCGTCTGGAAAACGGGATCTGGACCTATACCCTGGAGGACGTCTGGGACGGCTTAAAGGATTGCTATTCCGATCTGAAGAAGGATGTAATGAACCAGTACGGCGTAAAGCTGACGAAGTTTGCGGCGATCGGGTTCTCGGCTATGATGCACGGCTATCTGGCCTTTGATAAGGATGAAAAGCTCTTAGTTCCCTTTAGGACCTGGAGAAATACGATCACGGAGGAAGCGGCGGAGAAGCTGACCGCTGAGTTTAACTATAATATTCCCCAGCGCTGGAGTATTGCGCATCTCTATCAGGCGATCTTAAATAAGGAAGAGCATGTAAAGGATGTCGCGTTCTTTACGACCCTTGCGGGCTATGTCCACTGGAAGATGACCGGGGAAAAGGTATTAGGAATCGGCGATGCTTCCGGAATGTTCCCGATCAATATGGATACGAAGGATTACGACGCGGGTATGATCGAGAAATTTGACCGTCTGGTTTCGGAGTCCGGGACTGGTTGTACCTGGAAGCTTCGGGATATTCTGCCGAAGGCTCTGGTTGCGGGAAAGGATGCCGGGACGTTGACGGAAGAAGGCGCGAAGCTGTTAGATGCGGATGGAGAGCTGGAAGCAGGGATCCCGCTTTGTCCGCCGGAGGGAGACGCGGGGACCGGAATGGCCGCGACCAACAGCGTAGCGAAGAGGACCGGAAATATCTCCGCGGGAACCAGCGTTTTCTCGATGATCGTATTAGAAAAGGAGCTTTCGAAGGTTTATCCCCAGATCGACCTGGTAACGACGCCGGACGGCGCTCTGGTCGCTATGGTGCATTGCAATAACTGTACCTCGGAGATCAACGCCTGGGTCAATGTCTTCAAGGAGTTTTATGAGATGATGGGTCAGAAGGCGGATATGAACGAGCTGTTTACAAAGCTCTATTCCGTAGCGATGGACGGGGAGGCGGACTGCGGAGGTCTTCTTTCCTATAATTATACGGCGGGTGAGCCGGTGACCGGCTTTGATAAGGGAGCTCTTGTTTTCGCCAGATCCGCGGAGGCGAAATTCTCCCTTGCGAACTTTATGCGTATGCACCTTTATTCCGCTCTCGGCGCTTTAAAATCCGGAATGGATCTGCTGTTTAAGTCCGAAAATGTCAAGGTGGATCAGATGTTCGGACACGGCGGATATTTTAAGACGAAGGGTGTCGGACAGAGGATCGCCGCGGCAGCGGTCGGCGCTCCGGTTTCTGTTATGGAAACGGCAGGCGAAGGCGGCGCCTGGGGGATCGCTCTGTTAGCGGCCTATATGGAGGCTGTAAAGACCTCTGAAGCGACGCTTGAGGATTATCTGAACAACGTTATTTTTGCCGGGAACAAGGGCGAGAGCCTTGCGGCGACCAAGGAGGAGATCGAGGGCTTCGATAAGTTTATGGATGTCTATATGAAGGGCCTTTCGATGGAAAAGGCTGCGGTCGAGCTGCTGGGATAAATGTGTATACCGGTAACCGTTTGGGATCCGGAGGCTTTAAAAAGATACGAAAAACTTACTTGAGAAAGGACGAAGAAACATGTTAGAGGAACTGAAGCAGAAGGTATATGAAGCAAATATGCTTCTTCCCAAGTATGGTCTGGTGACCTTTACCTGGGGCAATGTAAGCGCTATCGACCGGGAGCAGGGGCTGTTTGTCATAAAACCCAGCGGGGTGGAATACGATGATCTGACCCCGGAGGATATGGTCGTTGTGGATATGGACGGAAACCGGGTAGAGGGAAGATATAACCCTTCCTCGGATACGGCTTCGCATCTGATCCTCTACCGGGCGTTTGAGACGGTGGGGGGCATCGTTCATACCCATTCCCCCTACGCGACGAGCTGGGCGCAGGCGGGACGTGATATTCCCTGCTACGGGACGACGCACGCCGATTATATTTACGGAGAGGTTCCCTGTGTCCGCTGCCTGACGAAAGAGGAGATCGACGAGGCCTATGAGGAGAATACCGGCCGTCTGATCGTTGATGAGTTTAAGGCCCGGAATAAGGATCCGGAGGCGGTGCCGACGGTCCTTTGTAAGAACCACGGGCCCTTTGCCTGGGGAAAGGATGCGCATGAGGCGGTCCATAACGCCGTAGTGCTTGAGGAGGTAGCAAAGTTAGCCTTCCGTACGGAGTTACTTAAGGCGGACGTTCTGCCTGCCCCTCAGGAGCTTCAGGATAAGCATTATTACCGTAAGCACGGCGAAGGCGCCTATTACGGGCAGAATTGATCATGAATAAAAGGGATGTGCTGGAGTTAAGAAAGCGACTGAAGGCAGATCAGTGTAATATCGACCATCTGGCAGGCTGCTATGTCGATGGGACGAAAAACAAGGTCGTCCGGCTGAATGAGTTCTTTCCGCAGCTTGAGCTGGTAGAGCTTCAGAAGTATCTGGAGATCGCTAAAAAAGCGCTTGGCGGAACGATCGGGAACAATATCCTGGAGCTGGAATTTCCCTCGGAGGAAGAGCAGCCCGGCGGGAAGCAGCAGCTTCTTTGCGGGCTGCGGGCCGACGGCCTGAAAAATGAGGAGCTGTTAGATGCCTTCTATGATCAGATCATAAAGGGTTATCGATGCGACGGAAATTTTCTGATCCTTATCTTTCACGATACTTATGATGTTATTACGAAGACCTCCGATCGTATGAAGTTAGATGAATCAGAGGAGGTTTACGAGTATCTTCTGACGACGATCTGTCCGGTGATGCTTTCCAAGCCGGGGTTAGGGTATCTTTCCGAGGAGAACCGGATCGGAGCAAGGATCCGGGACTGGGTCGTCGGGGCGCCGGAGCTGTCCTTTCTGTTTCCTGCCTTTGATGACCGCAGCGCCGATATCCACCGTGTGGATTATTTCGTGAAGGACGCGAAGGATTCCCACCCGGATTTCATTGAGGATGTGCTGGGGTGCGGAGTAAAGCGTACGAAAACTGAAAAGCAGCAGACCTTTACCGCGATTGTAAAGCATGCCTTCCGTCAGGATGAAGAAAAGGCGGAGGAAGTGCTTTTCGAGCTGGAGGAGAGCCTGAGCCTGAGAGCAGGCGAGGAAACGAAGGAGAGCGAGACTCTGTCCGCGCCGCTTGAGATCAGCGAAGAGGTACTTTCTGAGATCCTTCAGGAAAACGAGATCGAGGAAGAGCCTGCCAGGCAGATCATAGAGAGTGTGAAGCAGGAGTTTTCGGGGGAAGAGGTGGCTCTTTCCGATCTGATCGATGAAAAGGCGCTGAAGCATTACGCGCCGGTAAAGCGGGAGAGAGAGCTTGTTAAGGAGGTCGAGAGTCTGAAGCAGAGGCTGGATCAAAACGAGACTCCGGAAAGACCTTTGACGGAGTCTGTGGATTCGTCTTCGGAGAGAGCTTTTGATGTTACCCTTCAGGTTAACGACGAGATCGCCTCTGAGATCAGCGCGCGCCGGATCGGGGACCGCAACTATATTCTGATCCCGTATGACGACGGGCAGAGCATCCGGGTAAACGGGGAGAGCAGGACGTATGAGGTATAGGCTTGCGATCTTTGATATGGACGGAACGATCCTCGATACGATACAGGATCTGACGGATGCTCTGAATCATACGCTGCGTGCCCACGGATACCCGCAGCACAGCGTTTCCGAGGTAATGTTTATGGTCGGAAACGGGATCCATAAGCTGATCGAGCGGGCTGTTCCGGAGGGGACGAAGAAGGAGGAGCTGGAGCAGGTTTTTGAAGACTATCTTCCGTACTATGAGGAGCATTGCGCCGACGCGACGAAGCCATATCAGGGGATCGTGCCGGCGATCTTACGACTGAGGGAGCTGGGGATAATGACTGCGGTGGTTTCGAATAAAAAAGATTCCGCCGTACAGGAGCTTTGCGAGATCTATTTTAAGGGCTGCTTTCAGGCGGCGGTAGGAGAACGGGACGGCGTGAAAAGAAAGCCAGCGCCGGATTCCGTCAATGAGGTGCTGAAAACGCTTGGAATCAGGAAGGAAGAGGCGGTCTATATCGGCGATTCGGATGTGGATCTTCAGACCGCGGAAAATGCCGGAATGGATGTGATCGCGGTGACATGGGGCTTTCGCAGCAAACAGTTTCTTAAGGAACACGGCGCCAGGGTCTTTGCCGATACGCCGGAGGATCTGGTAGCGCTGATCCGAACTGATGCGCACGGATTTGTTTAGGAAATATGCCGCTTGCGCGGCACAAATCCGGCGCAGGAAACGAATAAATTCGTTTCTTATATAAATATGAGAGGGATAAAAAATGATCGAATTCAGGTATGACACGCAGCTGCTGTTGGACAAGTATATTGAAGCCGGAGAGGATGCGGACGATGTCGCGGATGATCTGGTAGATGAGGTCAGAGAGCATATTCTGGAAACGTTTTCCGGAGATTCCATGGTCGTTGCGGGTGACAGCGGCGAGGACGAGGTCGGAGAAAAGGCGATCGTCAAGCTCCATTACCATACAAACGAGCCGTGGCTGGTCCTGGAATATTGCAGATCCTTAGGTGAGATCTACGACATTGTGGTTGAGGATATGGACAGGCAGTCCCGGGGACTGAAGGGTTAGTTTATGAAGGATGATGAGGTCAGGCTGAGCTTTTCCGGTATCGTAGGCGGTGAGAACAACCGGCACGTTGAGGTCAGCTTTTCCCAGGGAGAGAAATACGCGGAGGGCAGGATTCCTCCCTGTACGATCGGAAAGAACAGAGGCTTTTCGGATAAAGAGGTCAGGAGCCTTGAGGATTATCTGTTTCAGAATAAGGACGAGATCTACCGTCGGGCAAAGAAGATCAATCCGATGCGGGCTTTTCTGGGAGAGTAGGGTATGCCGAAGGTCAGTGTGGATAAACAGATCCGAACCTTTGTGAAGGATCATATCAGCAGGCAGGAGAGACTGGATGAAAAAGAAAAGCTCTCTCCTCTGATGCAGGCCATCAAGGCGGTACATAGCGCGTACAGCGCGGGCGGCTCTCTTTCCGAGGAGGATTTGAAGCGGCAGAGGTCCGGGCAGGAGCTTTTCAGTCGCTTAGTCACCTCTCCGATCGGCGTCAATTCGACAGCCCTGACGGTAAAAGGCATCGCCTGTGAGTGGACCCGTCCGGAACGGTTACACGACAAGCGGCATATTCTGTTGTACTGCCACGGCGGCGGCTATACCTGCGGAAGCATCAACTATGCCAGGATTCTGGCGAGCAAGCTGGCGTTGCATACCGGTCTTGCTGTGTTTTCGTTTGCCTATCGCCTGGCTCCGGAGCATCCGTATCCGGCAGCCATCGAGGACGCGGTCACCGTTTGGGACTATCTGATGCAGAAGGGCTACGGAGCTGGGGATATCGTTATCGCCGGGGATTCCGCGGGAGGGAATCTGGCGTTAGAGCTTTGTCTGGAGCTTCGAAGGCATGACCGGATGCTGCCGGGAGGACTGGCGCTTATGAGTCCGTGGACAGATATGACTATGAGCGGCGTTTCCTATTCAGAGCGGCTTGCGATCGATCCGATGCTGACACCGGAGTATATCGAGGCCTGTAAGAAAGCCTATGCAGGGGAAAATGCTGATTTTCAAAGGCCGCAGTACAGTCCCCTGTTTTCGGATTTTTTAGATTATCCGCCGACGATCGTTCAGGCGGGGACCAATGAGATCCTGCTGTCGGACAGTGCGCTGTTGGTTGAAAAGATGCAGGTCTGCGGAGTTTATGCGGCGCTTGAGGTCTATGAGGATTCCTGGCACGTATTTCAGCAGATGCCGTTGAAGCGCGCTTCGCGGGCGTTAGATTCCATCGCGGAGTTTATCTGGAAGATCCTGTAAATATGGGATCAGGCGGAGAAAGCAGGTTTTAGAGGAAGAGGGATGCCGAAGGATACATGGTATAGAATGGATAACGTCGCCAAGGTCTTTTTGGCTTCATATGATGCCAGAGATACCAGATCGTTTCGGGTGAGCTGCTGTTTGAAGGAGGAGATCGAGCCGGAGCTTTTACAGATTGCTGTCAGTCAGGCAGTAAAGGAACGGCCGCAGTATCAGGTGCTGATCCGAAGGGGGCTGTTCTGGCACTACATGGAGGAGACGGAGCTTACGCCGGAGGTCTGCGAGGAGGAAGAACGCCCCTGCCCGCTGCTTTACGGAAATGCCTACGGAAAGCGGCTCCACTACAGGGTCAGTTACTTTCTGAACCGGATCAATCTGGATATGTTTCATGCGCTGAGTGACGGTAACGGCGGGATGGAGTTTCTGAATATCATCGTTACGCATTATCTGAGACAGCTGTACCCTGGGAAATTAAATAACGTTGTTATAGGAACGGGAGCCTCCTTTGCGGGACTGGATGAGGACAGCTTTAAGCAGTTCTATGAAAAGAGCGGAGGAGTGATTCCGAAATCCACGGCGATGAAAAAGGCTTATCATATCAAGGGACTGAAGCTCCCCTATGATCAGCTGCAGTTTTTCGAGGTGCATTTTCCGGCGGATCAGCTTTTAAAGCGCTCCAGGGAAGCGGGGGTTTCCCTGACAAGTTATCTGGGAGCCAGGCTGATGACAGCGATCTATCGTGATATGCCCCTGATCCAGCGAAATCGTCCGGTAACTCTCAGTATGCCGGTCAATCTGAGAAATTTTTATCCGTCTCTGACCTCCCGGAATTTCTTCAACTCGGTTTATGTGAGTCACGTTTTTCAGGGGGATGAGACACTTACGGAGTTAGCAAAGGAATTTGACAGGAACCTCAAAAGCCAGCTGACGCCGGAAGCGATCCGGGAACGGATGAATAATTATGAAAAGATCGAGAATCTGCTGTTTGTCCGGATGGTTCCACTCGTCCTGAAAAATCCAATCGTCAATCTGTTTAACAAAAGAGAAGACAAGGGGATCACGGCGGTAATTTCAAATCTGGGCAGACTCAGCGTTCCTGAGGAGCTGAAGGAATATATCGAAACCTATGTCTGCTATTGCAGTACACAGAAGCTGTTTCTGACCTGCTCC
Source organism: Lachnospiraceae bacterium (assembly GCA_017444015.1). Taxonomy (GTDB): domain Bacteria; phylum Bacillota; class Clostridia; order Lachnospirales; family Lachnospiraceae; genus UBA2868. The sequence continues at coordinate 17,236 of JAFSXN010000107.1, forward strand.
TCCTATGAAAATGACTTTGTAATCGGAATTGCCTCTGCTTACCGGAATACGGCGGTCCTTCGGAATTTCCTGAGAGCCTTTACCGAGGAAGGTGTGAGTGTAACGTTATATTCGTCGGAGGTAGCGCTATGAAGACCTGTCCTCACTGCAAGCTCGAGGTTGGCGGAACCTTTGAGCAGTGCCCGCTTTGCCAGAGCGTATTGATGGGAGACGCGACACCGGACCGCTTTCCGAAGAATGAGATGCTTAGGAATCGGTCGATCCCTTTTCGTATCATAACTTTTCTTCTGGTGACGGGGGCGTTTGTCTGTCTGTCCCTGGATTTTTTGTTTATAAGAAGAGAACACGTGCACTTCGGCCTGATCGTTCTGATCTGGAGCGTTGCGATCCTTTGGTATGTGACAAGCCTTGTAAGAACGAGAACGAACCTCTCCCGGGCGATTTCTTTAGCTGTTTTGCTGTTTTCCGCCGCTGCGGTCCTAACGGAGATCGTTGTCGGGTACCGGGCGATTACGACGACCTATATCGTTCCCTACCTGATCAGCGCGGCGTTAGTGGCTAATTTTCTGCTTTCCTTCTTAGATAAAAGGGAAAAGCAGAGCGGGACCTTCTATGTACTCTGGAGTATCTTCATCGGTATCATTCCCTGTATCGTTGTTATCCTCCGGAGAGATGTGACGCCGCTTGCGTGGGAGATCTGCTTTTTTATCAGTGTGATCGCTTTTATCTGTCTGGTCGTATTCAAGGGAAGGACGGTTTTTCTGGAGCTGCATAAGAGGTTTCATTTCTGATGATCATTTTGACGGATATTAAAATAGAAGATCTCAGCGATGTGGCTGAGGTTGAAAAGTCAATATTCAGACAGTTTACAGATAATCTGAAGCTGAATTCCCTGGACTTTTTGATGCGGGTGCTGATTGCCGTAGTCGTTCTCCTGGTCGGAATACGGGTGATTCGCTTTGTCCGGAAATGGTTTTCAAAGCTGCTTGAAATGCGGAGTCTAGATGAATCTATGATCCGGCTGCTGGATGAGATCATAAGGTTTGTTCTGTATTTCCTTCTGATAATGTTTATCGCGGCGCATTTTGGGGTGGACGCGGCTTCGATTATTGCGATCCTGGGGTCTGCGGGACTTACGCTGGGTCTGGCTTTTCAGGGGGCTCTTTCGAACTTTGCCGGCGGGGTCCTGATTATGTCGACAAAGCCCTTTAAGATCGGAGATTTTATCGAAATTACCGGTAGTCATACCGGTACTGTGACGGCGATTGGGTTGGTCCATACGAGGCTGCTGACGATAGATAACAGAGTTATTATTGTTCCCAACGGGGAGTTGGCTAATACTACGATTATTAACTATACGGACAGGGAAAAACGGAGGATCGAACTGGAGGTTTCCATCCCTTATTCGCAGGATATTGATGCTGCGAAAAAGGTGATTTCCGAAGTGATTCGGAAAGAACCGCTGCTGCTTGGGGGAGATGACATACTGATTTATGTGGATGCCATGTCCTCGTCCTCGGTCGATCTGGGGATCAAGGTATATACGAAAACGGAGAATTATTTACAGGCGAAGTGGTCTCTGACCGAGAATCTGAAAAAAGCGCTGGACGCAAACGGGATAGAGATTCCGTTTACGCAGGTCGATATTCATATGAGGTGATTCGCCCATCCAATATACTTAGGAGATACAATGACAGCTGTTATGAAAGATACGGATGCGATTAAAGAAAAAATATACGCTAAGCACGGCCACGATCTGTATATGAGGGATATGGGTCTGGAAATTCTTGAGCTGAGAGAAGGGTATGTAAAAAGCCGGATTCCCGTAAAAAAAGAGCATCTCAATTCCTATGGCTATGTTCACGGCGGCGTGCTGTATGGGTTCGCGGATGTATCCGCCGGGCTTGCGGCCAGTATGTGCGGATATTGTGTCGTAACGCTGGAGGGCAGTATGCACTATCTGGATCCGGCGGAACAAACGGAATACATCTACTGTGAGGCAGAGGCGCTCAGGGAGGGTAAGAATATGATGTTTTACCATGTGCGCCTGACAACGGATGCGGGGAAGGCAGTGGATGACGGAACCTTTACCTTTTTTAACACGCACAATCCTCTGCCCGGGTAGTGATGGGAGCGGAAATGAATCCGGCTATATTTATTGTAAACAGCATCTTTCTGGGCGTCGGCCTTGCAATGGATGCTTTTTCATTATCTGTTGCCTATGGACTGAGCGTGGGAGCGGGGCTGGAGAGCGGACGGAAAGGGACAAAGGAGTATTCAAAGGGCCGAAACGAGGTTGCCCTGAAAATGTGCCTGACCTTCGGCGGCTTTCAGGCGCTGATGCCTATGTTTGGCTGGCTCTGCCTGCATACCCTGGCAGGCTTGTTTGATGTTGTAAAACGCGCGATTCCTTTTGTCGCGTTTGCTCTGCTGGTCTATCTCGGACTGAGAATGGTCGTTGAGGGATTTCGTAAACGGAAGGATCCGGAGGTTACGTCGACTTTAGAGAACAGTCCCCTTATCGTTCAGGGGATCGCCACGTCGATCGATGCCTTTTCCGCGGGCGCGGCCTTTGTTCCCTACAATGCTCTTCAGGCACTGACCGCTTCCGTGATCATTGCGGTGGTTACCTTTATTATTTGCAGTCTTGGGATACGGCTGGGGAAAAGACTTGGGATGCGCTTTGCGGACCATGCGACGATCCTCGGCGGAGTGATCCTGATCCTGATCGGGATCGAAGTGCTGGTGGTGTAGGAAAGGGAGGAGGAGCCCATAAAAAGGGAGGTGCCGGGTAGGGATTTCCTTCCAAGGAAGGCTTTACTGATGTCATGAAATGCCCTTATAAAAGGGAGGTGCCGGGTAGGTAAACCCTCCCGGCATTTTATGAAAAAGATTTAAGCATATCAAAAGTTTTTTCAGGCTTTTACTGGCACACCCTGCATGCTTTCTGTCTATTATAGTACAGGGGAGATGTGAAAAAAAAACCTTTGCGGCGTTAACAGTTTGTAGAAAAATTATGAACAAAATTTGTCACACCGGGCCCTTTTTCCCGGCTCAAAGCTCGCACTCGCGCCTCGACAATGTCGGGATAATTCCTCTGTGCGGCTCTGCGATAAAAAAAGGAAGGAGAACGCTCCTTCCCTTTTTATGCGCAGGCCCGCGTATGGAAGTTTTCCGGCTGAAGCCGGACGCGGGTGCGCAACCCATGATTGCGCAGCAATCATCGGGCCGTGCGGCGAGTGGGGTTCGACTTCGTCTCCCCTACTCGATTCATCTATCTATAGAAACCCGATCAAAACGGGATCGTTGTTAGTCAAGCCGCCAGTATTGAATATTTAAAGGAATCCAATGACCGATTCCGGTTTTCCCCTACTCCCCTTTAAAAAGCAAACCAACGGCTCTCTCATACAACCGCCTTTCGGCGGGAATGATACATAATCGCTGCAACGATAAAAAGATATCAGGAAAATGTGACAAAAATATGGCGAAATTAGAAAAAAACATTAAAACGCGGGGCAGCACAGATCAGACAGCGATCTCTTCTTCGAATTCAGAGAACGTAAAATCACTGCAGCCACGGTCGTCAATATAGATATCCGCAAAGATCTTCCGCGAGTCCGAGCCGTACTTTTCAAGGATCTCCGGAAGATTTTCATTTACGGCATCAAACGTCAGCCCATAGGAGGCACACCACCTGAGGGCTTCGGCTAACGGCTCCCGGCACCGGCAGGTCCAAAGGATCAGCCTCGTCCCCTTTTTTTGCAGCTCTTTCAGAATATAGATCAGACGCAGGTTCGGCGCGCCGATCTTCGGATAACAATCCGTACACAAGGTTCCGTCAAAATCGACGGCAATGATTCCGCATTCCTTAAAATTCATCAGACTCCCTCCCAAACTCATTTTTCGTATCTGTCCAGGCGCGCTTAAGCGAATAAGCGATTTTCGGGACAGGTATTTCCTTCCTCAAACCTGTCTCCATTTTATCAGAACGTATGTTCTGTGTAAAGATATAATCGAACAAATTTTCGATTATTTTAGATTTTTTTTTATTATTTTAATTGAAAAATCAGCCTGAACGTGTATAATCTTGCCTATGGAAAAAAATATGGGTGAAAAGATCAGGACCCTGATGATATTTATCTCAGAGCGGAAGTATTATGTTATTACGACCTTTATGGGCCTGGTGCACGCTCTTTTCTGTGTGATCTTCTTTCGTTATGACGTTATCCCCATGGGGATCTTCAATATTATCAGCCCGATCGTATATTTTTGTATGCGGTGGGTTCTGAGGCAGGGAAAGCTTATCGTATTTCTGCTGTTTGCTTACGTTGAGATCGTTATCCACGCCATTGCCGCGACCTTCTGCGTCGGCTGGAACTGCGGCTTTGCCCAGTATATCATTGCGGTTGTGCCGCTGGGCTTTTTGGGCGCTTATGAGATTGCAAAGGGGAGGCACAGGATCACCGTTCCTTTTATCCTTGGCATCTTCGCTTCGGTGACCTATGTTGTCTGCCGTCAGTTGTTTTATGCCGCAGAGGCGCCGTATCCGCTTGCGGAAAAGGTGCAGAGTTCGCTTTTTATTTTTAATTCGATCGGTACCTTCTTTTTCCTGCTGTGCGCCCTGATCCTGTATACAATAACTCTGGTCGATATGGAGCAGCAGCTCCTTCGGAAAAACGCGATCTTAAATAAGAAAGCATCCATCGATCCGCTGACAAACCTCTTGAACCGCAGGAGTATGGCAAAGGAATTCGAGGCTGCGGCTGAAAGGGATGAGCCGTTTGCTGTTGCTATGTGTGATATCGATGATTTCAAGAATGTCAATGATTCCTACGGTCACGAAGCGGGAGATCTGGTGCTTCGGGAGGTTTCGAGAATCATTACGGAATCGGTGCCTGAGGACAGTCCGATCTGCCGTTGGGGCGGGGAGGAGATCCTGATCCTGTTCAACAATCAAAGTCTCAGCGAAGCTCTTGTGATCGCGGAGCAGATCCGGGAGAGGATAGCCAATAACGAAATTCCGTTTTATATGCATACGCTGAGAATAACTATCACGATCGGAGTCGCGCCCCACAAAAACGGCCGGCAGATCGAGGAAACGATTTCCGATGCGGACAGCAGGCTCTACATCGGAAAAGGAAATGGGAAAAATCGTGTTGTTTCATAGAGCTTTTTGAAGCCTGCTTTCAGGGCTTCGAACCAAACGCGTATTCTGCGCAATTTCATGATTACCACAGGGAGATACTGTAATGGCGATCAAAATTCTGCTGCTTATCTTGTTTTTCGCGCTGATGATCGGTGTGGGGCTGTATTCGAGGAGGTCCTCGAAAAACGTCAACGATTTCGTTCTCGGCGGGCGAAAGGTCGGTCCGTGGCTGACGGCTTTCGCCTACGGAACTTCGTATTTCTCCGCCGTTGTCTTCGTTGGCTATGCCGGACAGTTCGGGTATAAATACGGTATGAGCGCGACCTGGATCGGGCTTGGAAATGCGTTTTTAGGGTCTCTGCTCGCATGGGTCGTACTGGGAAGAAGGACTCGTATTATGACCAAGTATCTCGACGCGAGGACGATGCCGGACTATTTCGGCAAGCGGTACAACAGTATGCCGCTTCGGATCGCGGGAGCGCTGATCTCCTTTATCTTTCTGATCCCGTATACGTCTTCCGTTTACAACGGGCTTTCCAGGCTGTTTGAGATGGCGTTTCACGTTCCCTATGTCGCCTGCGTTATCGTTATGGCGGCGCTGACCTGCGTCTACGTGATCCTGGGCGGATATATGGCGACGGCGATCAATGATTTTATTCAGGGAATCATTATGCTGATCGGGATCATCGCGGTTATTGCTTCTATAATAAAGGGCCAGGGCTGATTTAACGCCGCGGTCTTTGAGCTGGCTAAGATTCCCTCTGATGTTGCCGTGACAGAAGGGCAGCAGGGAGCCTTTACCGCTTTCTTAGGCCCTGATCCGATCAATCTGCTGGGAGTTGTGATCTTAACCTCGCTCGGAACCTGGGGGCTGCCGCAGATGGTCCAGAAGTTCTATGCGATCCGTGACGAGAAGGCGGTCCAGACGGGAACCGTTATTTCGACCTTCTTCGCGGTGATCGTGGCAGGAGGCTGCTATTTCCTCGGTGGATTCGGCAGACTGTTTGATACGCCTGCAATTTATAACGACAACGGAGCGATTGCCTACGACGCGATTATCCCGGCAATGCTTTCGACCCTGCCGGATCTTCTGATCGGTGTGGTCATTATGCTGGTGCTTTCTGCTTCGATGTCTACGTTAGCGTCTCTGGTCCTTACCTCGAGCTCGACGATAACGTTGGATCTGATCCAGCCGCTTCTTGCCGGAAAAAGCGGATCCGGACAGGGGAAAGCCATGGATGAGAAGAAGCAGATCATTGTGATGCGTGGACTTTTGGTATTTTTCATTGTTTTGTCGGTTGTTATGGCTCTGAACCCGCCGACCTTTATCGCTCAGTTAATGGGTATTTCCTGGGGCGCGCTTGCGGGAGCCTTCTTAGCGCCGTTCCTTTACGGTCTGTACTGGAAGGGAGTAACCAGGGCTGCTGTCTGGGCGAGTTTCGCATCCGGTGTTTTGATAACGGTATTGAACCTGTTCCCTGCTACGAAGTTTATCCAGAGTCCGATCAACGCGGGAGCGGCTGCTATGATCGCAGGGCTTGTCATCGTTCCGATCGTCAGCCTTGTCTCTCCTAAGATGCAGGAGAGCGAGGTCGAGGCTGTATTTGATTGCTTCAAGGAAAAGCATATGGTTGAGCAGAAGTACGCGCTGCCGGAGGACGGGGCGGAATGATCCGACGTTTTCCTGTAATGTTTTTAGTGCAGCGGTGATGCAGGTCTGATCGGCTGCCTGCGTTGTATACTCGCGAACGCAATTAATTGCCGTTTTTGATAAAGTAAACGTACTGGAATTGCGTTTGCGAGTCCGGAAAACGGTAGATCGGCAACGAAAATCGTTAACCAGTATAATTTATAGATTTTCAGTATGTTTTCAGGAGGGAAATGATTATGGACAACTTTACGTTTTACTCACCAACCTACTTTGTATTCGGAAGGGATACAGAAAACGAGGCGGGCACCTACATAAAGAAATTTGGCGGGAGCCGTGTCCTGATCCACTATGGAGGGGGCTCCGTCAAGCGCTCGGGGCTTCTTGACAGGGTAAAGAAATCTTTGGAGGATGCGGGGCTTACCTATGTTGAGCTGGGCGGCGTTCAGCCAAATCCCAGGAGCGGCCTGGTTTATGAAGGTATCGAGCTCTGCCGGAAGGAAAAAGTGGACTTTATCCTTGCAGTCGGAGGGGGAAGTACGATCGACTCTTCCAAGGGGATCGCAGCCGGAACTCTCTATGACGGGGATTTCTGGGAGCTGTATCAGACCGGCGTGGCGCCTGCTGCCCTTCCGATCGGAACGATCCTTACGATCGCCGCCGCGGGAAGCGAGGGTTCGGGAGATTCCGTTGTTACAAAGGAAGAGGGGATGTTAAAAAGAGCGACCCACGGGGATGTTCTGCGGCCGAAGTTTTCGATTTTAAATCCGGCGCTTACGCAGACGCTGCCGCCCTATCAGACGGCCTACGGGGTTACGGATATTATGGCGCATCTGTTTGAGCGCTATCTGACGAATACGAAAGATGTAGAGGTGACCGATCGTCTGATCGAGGGACTTCTGCTGACGATGATTCACGAAGCGCCGAGAGTGCTTGAGAATCCGGACAATTATGAAGCCAGGGCGAATATTATGTGGGCCGGGATGATGGCGCATAATAATTCCGTCGGTGTCGGCAGGACTCAGGACTGGACGAGTCACGATATCGAGCATGAGCTGAGCGCTCTCTATGACTGCGCGCACGGGGCGGGACTCGCGGTCGTGATGCCGAATGTTATGAAGTATACCTATAAGCACGATATAACAAGATTTGCAAAGGCGGCGGTACGGATCTGGGGTTGTCAGATGGACTTTGATGATCCGGAGAGAACGGCACTTGAGGGGATCGCGCGGTTCAGGAGCTTCCTTACCTCCATCGGAATGCCGAAGAACTTTGAGGAGCTTGGGGCAAGGGAAGAGGATATCGCAATACTTGCTGACGTTGCCTGCAACGGAGACGGCCGCCCGGGCTACCTGGAAGGCTTTACAAAGCTGTCGCAGAAGGACATTGAGGAAATCTACCGGTTGTGCCTGTGATTTATTCTGCGGAAAGGGAATGCATAAACTCCTCAAATCTGGGCAGCTTGAATTTAAGGTAACCGTATTCTCTGCCGCCCAATATCCCGCTGTCGATGAGCCGGGTACGGTATTTGGTAAAGGTATCGGAAGTCATTTCCATCCGATTCCGTATTGCTTCTACTTTTATCAATTGCTGTCCGGATTCTTCACAGAGTTCGAGTATTCCTTTTAATACATGGATATCTGTAGGAGAGAGTTCATCCCATATTTTTTCATAAGCCAATTCGGCTAATGTGATATCGAGCTGGTTATCTAATTCGGTTTTATTTATATCTTTGTAATCATTACACAGGCAGATGGCATTCCAGTAATGGAAGCCAACTGCCTGGAATGCAAGCGAATATCCTCTTGTTTTATACGCAAGCTCTTCTGCCCACTGCCTGTCAAGTCCTAATGTTTGCTGATAATCCCTGCTGATAGCCGTAATATTTAACATATCGAGTTCTACTATCTTTGCGCGGTACAGAAATGTCAGGGATTTTTTGTTCTTTATATTCTTTATGTTATCAATAAGCCCTGTCATTAGTACATAAATATCGTAGTCCAGATTGGAATAGGAAGACAACGCATGTGAGAATTTCGCGACATCTTTACTGTATGTAATCTCATCAATCGTAACCAGAACCTTTTTATGATGCTTCTTAAGCACCTGAAGCATAAGCTTCAAGGCATCCTCTTCATTGGAAGCGATAAGTTCTGCATTCTCCAGGTGCATTCCGATACCCATTAAGGAAAAGTCAAGGCGTGCCTTTACAAAGAGCTGCTTTATTTCGGGGAGCAGATACAGATAAACCTTTCACAACTTCAAAAATCTTTCACAACTCTTCACAACTTTTGTCTCCATGCGATTATTCGGTCGAAAAACGCAAAATGTTTCCACTTATTCGGTTGAAAAACGCAATGAGTTTACAATTATTCGGTTGAAAAACGCAAGGATAATGAATCATTGACGAACAAATGAACTCCGACTATAATGGAATTATATTCCATTTTGGTCGGAGATTTTTTATGTATCTGAAAAGACAGATTGAAGCAGCTTTAAAGAAAGCGGAAAAGCAGACAAAAGTAATCCTTCTTACCGGGGCGAGACAGGTTGGAAAGACTACTTCAATAAAGGAAGTATTTCCGGATTATGAATATATCACGCTGGATGATGAGAACGAATTGTTTCTTGCATTAAACGACCGTAAGCTGTTTTTTCGGGATAAAAGTTTTCCTCTTATTATTGACGAGGTGCAGTACGCACGGGATCTGCTCCGTGCGGTTAAACAGCTGGTGGACGAGGGAGATGACAAGGGAAGAGTTTTTCTGACCGGCTCCCAGACCTATGAGCTGTTAAGCGCTGCGTCGGAGTCTCTGGCAGGGAGGATTACAATACTTGAGATGTCAGGCCTTTCACAGCGAGAGGTTCACCAGGTCGATTTTTCCGGGGCTTTTGAACCGACAGAGGTTTATATTGGGAGCAGAGGGAAGGCGCTGATCCCTTACAAGGATATATGGACAAGGATCCAGAGGGGATCAATGCCGGAGCTGTTAGATGAAGAACGGGATGCCGAGTGGTTTTACCGGGATTACATTCGTACCTATCTGGAAAGGGACGTCTATAAAATTGTCAATATACGGGATGAGATGAAGTTTCGAAGCTTTCTGGTTTCATTAGCAGCCCGTTCCGGGAGCCTCCTGATCTATGAAGATATTGCTTCCGATGTAGGGATTGATATCAAAACAGCACAACGGTGGACATCCATTGTTTCAGCTTCCGGTCTGATCAAAATAATTCATCCATATTATAATAATGCAATAAAGCGGGCAATTAAGACCCCGAAGCTTTATTTTATGGATACCGGACTGCTTTGCTATCTGATTGGCTGGCGCTCAGCGGAAACAGCAAAAAACGGAGCTATGAGCGGAAATATCTTCGAGACCTTTGTTGTTGGGGAGATTCTGAAAAGCTATCTGAATGCGGGGAAGGGTCTGGATCAGATATATTATTATCGGGATAAAGACAAGAGGGAGATTGATCTTCTGATTGAGGATGAGGATACATTGTATCCGATTGAAATAAAGAAGGGTGCTACCATTCAAAAGGATTGGATTGCAAGTTTCCCGGTGATCGACAAAATTTCCGGAAAAAAGAGAGGGCCGGGCGCTGTGATCTGCCAGGTGGATAAGGCTGTTCCAATTGCTGAAACAGTGACAGCTTTACCGGTGGAATATATCTAAGGAAAGATTGGAGAAGTTAACGCTATGAAAGAGTTCAACACAACAGCAGTCTGCGTTCCCAAAAGACATTATATGGTTGATCTGACAGAGAGAGTCAAGCAGATCAAAACGATGGTGGACGCAGGGAAGTATTTTACGATCAATAGAGGCCGACAGTACGGAAAAACGACTACCCTGTATATTTTAAAGGGATATTTACAGCCGGAATATGAAGTTCTCAGCCTGGATTTTCAGGGGATCGGCTCTGCGGGCTATAGAACGGAGGAAGATTTCGTTCAGTCGCTTTGCCGGTTAATTAAGAGGCCAAGGAAGGGTTTGACAATACCTGATGAAATTTCCGGACAGCTGGAGGCTTTCGCTGCTTCCGGAAAGGGTGAGGTAAAGCTGGAGGAGCTCTTCGATCTTTTTGCAAAGTGGTGGGAAATATCAGAGAAGCCAATTGTCCTGATGATCGATGAGGTAGACAGCGCTGCAAATAATCAGGTATTTCTGGATTTTCTGGCTCAACTTAGGGAGAGCTATATCCGCAGGGACACAGAGGATGTACCGGCATTCCAGTCGGTTATTTTAGCCGGCGTTACCGATATTAAGCATCTGAAAAGCAAAATCAGGGATGAGTCGCAGCACAAGGTGAACAGCCCCTGGAATATTGCTGCGGATTTTCTGGTACGTATGGAGTTCAATGCGAAAGAGATCGCCGGTATGCTCTCGGAGTATGAGACAGATCATCAGACGGGGATGAAGCTCGAAGAGGTAGCGCAGTATATTGAGGATTATACGAGCGGCTATCCCTTCCTTGTATCCCGTATATGTCAGCTTATCGATCTGTATTGGGAGGATATGGGGTTTCCCTCCCTTTCAGGAGCCTGGACTTCCACAGGTGTAGATGAGGCGGTCAAACGGCTGCTTATGGAACGAAATACGCTTTTTGAATCGCTGACAGATATTCTACTGAATTATCCAGAGTTGTCCGAATTGATTCGAAAGATTCTGATGGAGGAGAAGAAGTTTACGTATAATCCGCTCTGGGAATCAATAGTGCAAATGGAGATGTACGGCTTTATTACGTTACAAGGCCAAAATGTAGTAATCGCTAACCGGATTTTTGAAATGCTGTTATATAACTTATACGCTAGTCGCTCATATTAGTCAGAAAGTATTTTCCTTATATTTATCCGTTTTTCAGCTTGATCTTTATAATTTCAACAATTTCCTTCTTGTCTTTTTCCGAGAGTTGCTCATAAAAGAAGAGCAGCTCTTTTTCTCTGTTACTTAGAAACTGGCATTTTCTTTTATTATTGGGCTTGTTCAGATAGTCAATAAAGGCAGATAATTCAGAAGCGGACGCAGTAGGTTTTGGAACATCAAAGGAAACGTCACGATCTACATCGACAACGAGCTGTATAAGATCATCTACAGAAACCTTATATAAGCCCGCAAGTTTAAACAGAATCTCAGAATTTGGGACCCGTTTTCCAGTTTCATAATGGGAATAGGTCTGGCGGACAACTCCGAGGGCTTCTGCTGCATCGTATTGTGTATACCCTAAAGCCTTGCGTAACTCTTTCAGTTTTGTTGCCAACTGCTGATTCTTCATTAACTCTTCTCCAAAATACCAAAGACACCGATGCTTCCTAATATGCAATACATCAACCTGATTTGCAGGGAATTATAAAAAATCTTATTGGCGACCGTACAAAGAATTGTAAATTTATGTAGCATTATTTTGAAAATATGTTAATATTTCTGTAGCGGCTGTCGATATACATGATGTGTGTTAGAATGCTATTCGTTCTATCAGTACTTGATACAAATATTGCTATTTCGAATAATATAATATAAATTTGACCATTTATAAATTACATAATTCGAGAAGCTATGGCGTTTGTAGAAACTGAAATTTTATCTGATGCTACATAAATGCGTCAAATATATGTGTAATTGTGTAGCATTTTCGGGTGTTGAGATGAATAAGGGCAGCTAAGCGCAGTATTTATTTAAGCTGTAGAGTGAAAGAGTACACGCAGGGAAGCTTTTGGTACGGAGTAACCGTACTACGTATGCAAGGAAGGAGAAAAGGAGTTCGCTATGTCTAATATGAATGTTCTGATGCATAATGCTCAAGCTATGTTTTCTAACCGCCAGTTAGGGATAACTAACAATAATCGTGCTAAATCGACGGAGAAACTATCCTCCGGCTACAAGATTAACCGCGCGGCAGATGACGCAGCGGGTTTGGCGATCTCTGAGAAAATGCGAAGAATGGTTCGCGGTTTGAATCAGGGAGCAAAGAATATACAGGATGGTGTCTCTATGATGCAGGTTGCAGATGGCTATCTTGAAGAAGTGACCGATATGCTGCATCGTATGAGCGAGTTGGCCATAAAGTCAGCGAATGGGACGAATACGGATGATGACCGCGAGGCGATGGACGAAGAAGTTCAGGCGTTAAAAAGTGAAATGAAACGTATATTTAAAACCGCTGACTTTAACGGGATTAAAATATTTGACGTTCCATACAGACCGAATGTAGATATTTCAACTGATGTGGAAACTGTCTTGACACATTCAAGCACCTCATTGCCGCCCGGGGTTGAGATGGACGCAAACTCATTGAATAATGGTTATATGAGTGCCGGGGCTTATACTGCAAGAAACGGAATAACATATAATACAGCCGCTTATCTGGATTTTTCTAATGTTGATATGTCGAATCTGAGTTCGATGAATGGTACCGGATTTTATACAACCTGCTGTACCTGTAATAATCATTATGTCAGTGTTACGTTTGATTCCAATTCATCAGCATCCTCTATGCAAGGGGGTGAGCATTATACATATACGGTGGGTATTGCTGATTGTAATAGTCCGGAAGATATCGTTCAGGCGATAGTTTCAGCTGTCAGCGGTGGGAGTACCGGAGCTGTCACGGGAACTCCGCAGGATCATTTTACAAATTTTGAAATAGACGGGAGTAATTCTCAAAAACTGTGGGTTTATGATAACAGACCCAATCAGGTGCCACACCCGGAGATGGAACGAGGCCTGATCGGAGCGGGTGTGACGGAAGAAAAGATCCTGGGACCGCTAACGGATGATATTCAGGTATACAATAATGGTTTTGATGCCAATGGGAACATAACCTATGGGGGCGTTGAAATCAATCATGTCAGACATTCATGGGAGGAACTCGGGTTTCAGGTTAGCGGAAATACCTTTTCGCAGGATGGATCCATAGAGTTTCACGATTATACAGGTGAAAGAGTAGCACTCCACGTCAAAGCCGGGGCAGAGCTTCCTGATGTTGTCAGAAACTATACATGGAGTGCTGACGACAGTGGAATTTTTGTAAATGATAAATTTGCGGCAAGTTGGGAGGAGCTTGGGATTAAGGAAAAGGATAATTCTGGTGAGTATAATTTCATATATCATGGGATGAATATTTCATTTACTACTTTTGAGGGAGATAGTCTTCAGGATGTGATCGATGGTATAAATGGAAAAAGTCTTACGGAAAAATACAGTTGGGATATATCTATCGGAGATTACCTGAAATCGAAGGCGGTAGATATAACACAGGGTTCAGAGATTCAGGTAACGAATGATAATCAGAATATCATAGACAAAGACTATTATATTTTAGCTGATGCGCAGGGAATTATGGTCAGTGATAATCCTGCCTCGGGTTCCGGAAATACAAAAATGTACTGGACGACAGGCCGGCCTGATTTTGAAAATACCAACAGCAACCTGGCAGCAGCGTATCCTATTTCCGGTTGGGGATTGAATGACAGTCCGAATGATATGACAGGAAACGATTCGGTTTCGTCTTCAACGATAACCTTTGATGATGAGGCAACGTACCACTATAGAAACGAGGCGAATCCGGATCTGGCAATTGAGTTTGATTTCAAACTTCAGGATGAGACAAGTCGTGATGCTGCGATTTCCGCTCTTAACGGAGTCCAATTTACAAATATTATTCATGCGCCGGGGGATATATACGCGGATGTTCATACTTCTTTAACCATGGCAGCAAATGACCCAAATGTGAATGCATCAAATGTGACGGTCGTAAAAAATAATCTGGATGATAATTTTGCACTGCAAAGGGACTATGGAAGGGATTTCGATCTTCAGAATGACTCTATTAACGGTACAGTCACCAGAGAGTTGGAAATAGATTATAGTGATACATCTCGAAATTACTCTGAGGATACAGGGGAGATCGATACGGAGCCGATATGGCACAATGTACCCGACTCTTCCAGAATAGTTTACTATGATGGTGGGGATGGTTATTATTACGAGTATAAAGAAGAAAAAACTACGGGTGATATTCTTGTGACAAGGGATATAGACTACTATAAATATGGAACCGGAAATTATCAATATAGTGGTCAATTTGCAGGCGAAGCGATTGTAGACCCAGCCAGTGGAGATAATCTGATCCCTGGTGAAAACTCATTTGCTCTTCTGGAAAAGACATCTGAACACTATGCTAAATGGGATTCGGTTATTAAAACCGAGTATACTGATACAGGAAACCGTATAGCATTAAGCGATCCCAGATTTGATGCGTTAAACGGACCGCTATACTCAAGTATTGTGTCAGATATAGATTATTCTGAAAGTAGAGCTAATGTTTCAATGCCAGCCACCCCGGCCTCGTCTGTAACAACGTTGCAGGCAGAGAATCCTGTGACCGTTTCTGATCGGGTTGAAATAAACACAGCAAGCGGCTCGCCGATGATATTGAGCTTTTCGACTGATTTGAATGGTATAAATAAAGGTAATGAGGACTTAAATTATACTTCAGACATTACTTTTTTCACTTCGGATTTCGCAACCCGGGATTTCAATGCTGTTCCAAATACTCAAAACAATCAGAGCGAGGAGGGAATCTTTTCAGAAGTCACGATTAACGGTCCCAGAAGGCATTTATGGATTCAGTCGGGAGCGGATGCGCCAGATGGGATCGACCTTTCATGGGAGCCTATGAATAACTCTACTCTCGGAATCGTCGGAACTAAAGTAAATCCCAGGGAGAAAGCGCTAAAAGCTATAGCCCAGTTGGATAAGGCACTGGATAAGGTGCTGGGAGAAAGGACTACGTTTGGCGCGAATCAGAATCGTTTGGAACATGCATATCAGATAAATCTTAATGTTGTAGAAAATACCGATGCCGCCGAGTCCCGCATTCGTGATACGGATATGGCGGCGGAGACGGTTCGGTTTACCAAAGAGGGAATGCTCCAGCAAGTGGGACAGACGATGCTTGCTCAGGCCAATCAGAATCGGCAGGGGATATTATCGTTGCTGCAATAGCACATTTGACCAGCCGAAAATGATTTAAAGCCAATACACCGATGCACGATGGGAATTTGTTTTGACGAAAAATGAAGAATCCGACCAAATTGGAATAACATTCCAGATTGGTCGGAGATTCTTTGCGAATACAGAAAATAGGTTGCTTTAATTCTGAAAAAGTTCGGAAAAGGATTAGAGCTTTATTATTGTAATAATCCTGCAATGCCTTATCATAAATGCCGTTGAGAGGTGGATGGTGAATATGGATAAGGAAGAAAAGAAGTCCGGAGAATCTGCGAAAAGGGCGCGGATCGATCTGGAAGATAATTGGTGATTTTACAAGGTATACGACTATATACAGACCTTCGGTCCGAGCTCTCCCTATGTGATCTCAAAAGCGACGGGAGTTCCGGAGAATATTGTAACGGAAATGATCAAGCAGGAAAAGCTGGAGATCGTAGACGGGCCAAAGTACGTAAAGTGTGAAGTTTGCGGAGAACCGATTCCCACCGGGAGGTTGTGTCCCCGCTGTATGAGATTCTCTATGTCAGAGCGTTCCTGGAAGAAGGAACCGGAGCGGAAAGACGAGCGCTGGCGGTATATTCACATAAATTCGAATGCAGAGAGAAAACGAAACAGATAAAGACTGTTTATGGCAGACAGGTTGAAAGTGCCGCTGATAGAAAGGCGGAAAAGGGCATAACAATCAACAGGGGAAGACAGTAATATGAGTATTTTATCCGGCTTGGGTTCGTTCGGTTTGGGTGACCTGATGAGCGCTGAGTTGTTTGAAGACGACGAAGAAAAAGAAGAGGAAAAAGACGAACTCCAGAATAAACAGATGCAGGAGGAAATACAACTCCATTCAGAACATGAATTCATTTTTCTGAAATCGTATTCCTGTCCGGTCTGTAATCAGGAATTTAAAAATCCTACGGTGAGATACAATCGAGCCAGAAAGGAAAGGATTGATCCGGATTTAAGAGTGCGTTATTCAAACGTGGATCCTCTGAAATATGGGGTGATCGGCTGTCCGAATTGCGGGTATGCGGCACTTGCGAATCAGTTTGATCAGCTCAGCCTTCCGCAGATCCGATTGATCCGGGAAAATATTTCGGTCAATTTCAGCGGCTTGTCTGTAAAAGAGGTACTGGATTATCGCGACGCGTACAGCAGGTATGAGCTTGCTCTGGCAAATGCGATCGTTAAGAGAGCGGCGGACAGCGAGAAAGCGAATTTATGCCTCAAGCTTTCCTGGCTGTTACAGAGCCGGATCGATAATTTTGATCAGGAATTGTATTTCGGAGAGGGCGGCTTCGAAGAAACGGAAAAGAAGCTGAAGTCGTTGCGAACAAATGCGCTGGATGGTTTCCGCCGGGCGAAAAAGAAGGAAAACCCGCCGATTTGCGGAATGGACAACTCGGCGCTTAACTATCTGATGTCTGTTCTGGCTTTTGACGCAGAGCTGTATACGGAGGCGGAGGATTATCTGGCGGTAGCGCTTCAGGGTGGGATTTCCAATAAAAAGATGAAGAAGATGGCGTTGGATTTGGAAAAAAAGCTGAGACTTAAGAGGAAGGGAATGGCCTGATGAGCGGAATGAAGCAGAGCATTCTTGAGAAGGCAGTTCATAAAAGAAATAATATGGATCACCAGTGCGAAAAGTGTGGCGGTTCAACGACATATTCGATCGTTATGGGAACCTATACCTGCAACAGCTGCGGGTACGTGGAAAAGGACAATTACGGCCGTATCAAGGATTTGCTGGAAAAATATCCCGGGTTATCGAGAATCGAGATTGCCTCGGTCCTTCATATCAGCCTGCGGGATTTAAATGAATTCTTTGAGAACGATATGCTGGTCAATCCGAAAAATTCTCTTTTGGGATAAAAAAATTTTATATCACCCCCATTTTTTAAGATCTCCTTTTGTATTTATAGACAGGAAACAAAAACAGACCCGATTTCAGAAAAAGCACTTCCGAAGAACAGGGTTGAAATTCCAAAAAAATGCAAAAGGAGATTTTATCATGACAAAAACAAAGAATATCAAAAAAGTATCAGCAGCAGTTCTCACAGGGATCCTGGCAGCAAGTCTTACTGTCAGTGCGTTTGCGGCTCCGGGACCGGGCGGAGACGGCGGCAGAGGCGGACAGGGTATGATGCCGCCTGCCCAGAACAGCGAAAACAGCGAACAGCCGGAGTTTGGCGATGGCGAGCGTCCCGAGCTCCCGGAGTTTGAGGATGGCGAGCGTCCTGAGCTTCCGGAATTTGAGGATGGCGAGCGTCCTGAACTACCGGAATTAAAAGACGGTGAGCGCCCTGAGCTTCCGGAATTTGAGGATGGAGAACAGCCCGAGCTTCCCGAGGGAGCGGATTCGTGCGAAAGACCGGATGGCAATATGGACCAGAGTCGTGGAGGAAAAGGCGGACGCCCCGGGCAGGGCGGCGGAATGGGCCTGAGAGGGGCTATGATGGATCCGGAAGCGATCGCGGAAGCCATTTCCGAAGTCGAGGATGAAGAGACCCAGACGACGCTTTCCGATCTGCTGTCCGCATATCAGGAAGCGCTCGATGCGGAAAAAGAAGCTCTTGACAACGCTGCCGGCAAAGAGGAAGATATAGATATCGAGTCATTGCGAAACGCAGTGAAGGAGGCAAGAGATGAGCTGACCTCTGCTCTTGAGGAGGCCGGCGTTGAAATCGAGCTTCCCGAACGTTTGGAGGCTCCAAACGGTGAACGGCCGGAGCTTACGGATGAAGAGCGTGAGAACCTGCCCGAGCTTTCGGACGGGCAGAGGAGAGCCGGTAAGGGAGATAATGCGCAGATCACTGACGGGCAGGAGAACGGAACCGGTTCGGCGCAGGGCTCGACGGAAGGAAAGCAGGGAAAGACGGGATTTTTCTCAAAAATAAAGAATGCGGTATCAAACTTCTTCGGCGGATTTAAAAAATGAAAATAAAAAGGCTGTCAAAGCAGCGGGAGACGCCTCTTATCGGGAGGCGTTTCTTGCTGAAAGCAGCGAGCATATCCTGAGGCTTGCGGCAAAGATTTCCGGGCGGATACTTACGAAGAGCGACGACGAGTGGTCGATCGCTCTGATGGCGACCTCGGAAGCGCTTGACCACTATGATGAAGAAAAGGGCGATTTCTGGAGCTATGCCGCGGTCGTCATAAAGAGCAGGCTCTTTAATTTATACCGGAGTAATAAACGTTCCGAAGGGGAGATCTCCGTCAGCCCGAGCGTTTTTGAAGGCGAGGTCGAGGAGGACGATCCGGAGCTTTCGATGAAGCTTGAACTGCAGGACAGGATGGTTTCGGAGGATACGGCGGAGAACAGCTCTTTAAAGGAGGAGATCCTGGCTCTTACGGAGGAGTTGGAGGAATTTCATATTTCCTTTTTTGATCTGGCGGAGTGTTCACCGAGGTCCCAGAAGACAAAACAGGGCTGCGCGGAGGTGATTGCTTCCTTCTTTCTGCCGCCGCCGCTCGTTGAGCTTATGCGGGAAAGAGGGTTCCTTCCGGCGAAGGAATTAAAGGAACGAAGCGGCCAGACGGTGAAATTTCTGGATAAGTTCAGGAAGTATCTGATCACGTCGGCTCTGATATTAGATGGAGATTATCCGGGGCTGTCGGAATATGTTGCCTGTATGAAGCCCGGCAAATAATCGGAGGAGAAAACCTTGAAGGCGGTAGTTATGAGTATCAAAGGAGACCGGGCCGCGATCCTTGCGGCAGACGGGACCTTTAATACGATAAAGAACGAAAACTATACGATCGGACAGTCGATTGAGTATAAGGCGCAGCTTAGATCCGGCGCAAAGCTCATTGACTTTGTCAGTGCCAGAGCCGTGAAGTTTACGGCTGCTGCTGCCGCGGCTGTGCTCGTTGCGGGGACCTTTACCGCGAATACCTATGCCTACAGCACGGTGACGCTAGATGTCAATCCCTCCCTACGCTATGAATTGAACGTGTTTGACCGGGTCCTGAAATTTGACTCCTACAATGAGGACGGCGAGGAGATCGTTGCCATGGTCACGGATCAGGTGGTCGGGCAGAAGCTTGATACAGCGATCGAGGCGACGTTGAACGCTTTGGACGAGGCGGAATATATCGGCGAAGAAACACCGGTCGTTATGACGGTAGACAGCCATTTATCAAAGACGCAGGCCCTTGAGAAAAGAACAAAGCTCGAGATGGATTCATGGAATGAGGAACGAGCCGGAAGACCTGAAAAGAAGAGCATTGACGGGGAATCTGTTGTAGTTACAAAGGAGTTAAAAACAAAGGCCAGAGATAATCACGTAAGCCCCGGCAGGATGGTCTTAATGGAGCGGCACAGGGAGCCCTCGGGAGTCAGAGAACCTGAAACAACTGAGGAGACGACAGGAGAGGAGGAAGGTTTTACGGTACTTCCCACTGAGCCGTTTTCCCCGGGAAACCAGGTAGAGAGAACAGAAAAAGACGAAACCAACCGGAGAGAGGATCGAGGGGAGCAGGGAGAACTGCCTCAGGATCGGACACCCGTAAATGATGTAAGGGAGACCGGAAAAGCCCCCGGATCGGAGGATCCTTCGGCAGAGAACAGACAGTCCTCATCTGAGACGCGGCCGCAAACGCCCACAGAGCAGACCGGGCAGGAGCAAGAATACCAACAACCACAACAACAACAGCAACAGCAGAAGGAACAGAAGAATCAGCCGGGACAGCCGCCTCAGAACGTCAATGGGAATGTACCAGCCGGTGATTATTCCAATGAAAGCATAAACGAAGGCCTGAGCGAACAGCTGCCCGGGCAGGGAAATGAGCCCCAAAGCGGCACACAGCAGCTCAACCCTCAGCCTCAACTTCCGCAGAACGCGCAGGTATTTGAAGGTTCATCCCCGGAAGCCCCGGATTCTTCTCAGGGATCAGAGGAGCCCCAAAATGCGAAAGAACCTCCGGTTGATTTTGAAAACAGGCCCTCAGAGGGAGATCGCCCGGATGGCGGAAACGGCGGAGGCGGAAATAACGGCGGCCCGGGAGAAGGCAGCCCAGGACCAGGCGGACCGCTCCGATAATATGAGGGAATACGTGTCTGTTCAGTGCGGCTGAATGGATACAAAATACGGAATCAAGTGAACGTCAGGAAGGTATGAACAGCAGAGATGATGTGCATAAAAATGTACAGCATCTCTGCTATTATTTTATTGTAGATAACGTTTGGAACGTGTAAACCAGTAGAAAGACGGAGGTAGAATATGGTTCTTTATGATTCCTTGATGGAGTATAAGGAAAAAGCAGCGGAGTCTTCGGGATTTGATCCTGAGAGTTTGCCTCCGGAGGAGTATGGAGGGCAGAAGTGGAATGAGTGGATCGCGGAAATCAATAACAGTATGGGGCACGAATGCGGACTGGACGGAAATCTCTCTGCTGTGATCTCCGGCGGAAAGCCCGGAAAGATCCATATTCTGGCCGGCTGCCGACTGGAGAAGGTTACTTTAAAGGAATGCAGAGACTTTCTGTGTGCCTTTGTTAAGGAAAATCTGAGAGCGGACAAACCGAAGATCACAGCCGTAAAGGAGATCGATTCGAAAGAGTTTGAGTCAGCTCTGAAAAAGGCGTATCTTCAGGACTTTTCCCACACCAGATGCCTGATTGGTGAGCTGGGACTGGATTATTTTGACAATTGTCAGTTTCATATCAAGGAAAAGTGCTTTGACAGGACCTTGAGGGTAAAAAAATGTACGGAACCGAACGGAAAAAGGCACTGATCATCAAAATCCTGAATATCTTGAAGGATTACTCCGATGAGGAGCACCCATTGACACAGCAGCGAATATTAAAGCTGCTAGAGGAGGTCTATGATACGACCTGTGACCGCAGATCGGTAGGAGCCAATATCGCCGACCTGATCGAAATGGGCTATGATATCGTTTCGGCGGGCAGCAACAAGGGGTATTTTCTGGCCTCCCGCGAGTTTGAAAGCGCCGAAATCCGGATGCTGATCGACAGTGTGCTGTTTTCTAGGAATGTTACCAAGAAACAGGCTAAGGACCTGATCGCAAAGCTTAAGAAGCTGGGGAACCGTTACTTTGACGCGAAGGTCTCCCATATCAGCGGACTTTCCGAGAAGCAGTATGCCTCGAATCGACAGATCATCTATAATCTGGATCTCCTGAATGAAGCGATCGAACAAAAGAAGAAGGTTTCCTTTGTATACAATCGCTACGGCACCGATCTGAAGCTCCATCCCAGAAAAGAGGAGCCCTTTGTCATGAACCCGTACCATATCGTCGCCTGCAACGGACGATACTATCTGATCGGAAACGTGGATAAATATGATAATGTGGCGCATTACCGGATCGACCGGATGACGGAGGTGGCGCTCCTTTCTGAGGCTGTCAAGCCTATGAAGCAGGTACGGGGGCTGGAAAACGGGCTGGATCTGCCGAAGCATATGGCGGAGCATATCTATATGTTTAACGGTGAGAGCGTCTCGGTCAGCTTTAAGATCTCCCCGGAGCTTTTGGATGATGTGGTCGACTGGTTCGGGCGGGATATCACGCTGACCTCGAGAGAAAACGGAGAGCTGACGGTCTATGTCAAGTGCAATGAGAGGGCTTTCTTTTACTGGGCCCTGCAATACGGGGAATATGTTGAGGCAGTAAGCCCTGCTTCGCTCCGAGAGAGCCTTATTACAGCGTCGGAGCGGCTGTATCGGAAGTATCATTCAAAAGGCTGAGAGGCGGCTTGTTTCGCCGAAGAAGGGCATAGATATGCCGATCATGGTCATAGAACTCAAATGGAACAGGACTGCCGAGACAGCCCTTGGTCAGATCAGAGCGAAGCATTATCGCAATGTGCTTAAAGACCGTGATGAACAGATACTTCTCGTAGGTATCAGCTATGACAGGGATGACCCGGTGAAGAAACACCGTTGTGTTATTGAGAAATAATACCGACAATCCCTGCAAGCTACGTAAAATCAAGGCTTGCAGGGATTTTTATTTTGGCTCTGGGTACAATTTGGGTACAAATCATTTATTGTTTTTCCTCATTTATTGTTTTTATGGTTTTTGGTGGTTTTTTCATCGGGTTTATGGTATCTTTATGGGTAACGTGGGTTATTATACTCTTTTATAGGATTGTATCACGATTTTAAGCCGATTCGGAGGGCTGCAAAATGGCTGTAGACAGCAAGAAATAAAAGAACAGGATTATAATCTCTCCGTCAGTTCCTATGTCGAGGCAGAGGATACCCGCGAAAAAATTGATATCGTAAAACTGAATGCCGAGATAAAGGAAATCGTAGCAAGAGAGCAGGTTCTGCGTGATGAGATAGACAAGATCATCGCAGAGATTGAAGGAGGGCAGAACGTATGAGTAAAGAAGTTATGGAATTCATAGTCTATATGATACATGCGTGCTCAAAAAAGTGGGGACAGTCTCCGGCAATGGTCTATCGGAGAATGTCCGAAGGAAACTGTATAGGAAACTATCTTGTCCCTCATTATGATGTTCTTCATACGCAGGGAACGCAGTTTGTTGTAGAGGATATTGAAGAATACATTGGTGCGAAGGGAGGTGCCGTATGATCGTATATCATGGTTCGGCAGACATCGTAAAACAGCCCGATGTATTGCATTCCTACAGACCCTTGGATTTTGGAAAGGGCTTCTATGTAACGACAAATTATGAGCAGGCCAAGCGCTGGGCGAAGAGAAAGGCGGATCTGTTACATAAAGATAAAGCCTACGTGAACATATATGAGATGCTCGATGATGATTCTGCCTTCAAGGTGAAGACATTTCCGGATGATCTGCTTGAATGGATAGATTTCGTATGCGATTGCAGAGATGGAAAGACTGACTATCAGGCCTATGACATTATCAAGGGTAAGGTGGCCAATGATAAGGTTTTCCGTGTTGTTGACCTGTATCATACCGGCGTATGGGATAAGGAGCGTGCGATCCGTGAGATAAAGGTCTATCCAGGGCATGATCAGATAGCATTTATCACGCAGGGATCAATCGACAGTCTGATCACATTCCAGTCGGCGAAAGAGGTGTAGGGTATGGATGAAAAGGTATTAGAAGATATCTATCAGGAGAAACTGGAAGAACGCTTAATACAGTACCTTTCGGATAAATATCGCATGGATTACCGTGCGGCTATGGATGCGTATTATAACAGCGAGTTGGCTGGCAAGATCCATGAGGGAAAGTACGGTGTACAGTATCTGGATTATAAAGTGCTGGCTGACATTCTGGAACAGACAGAACCGAATCTGCTTCATACCGGAGGGCAGGTCTGATGAGCAAGCTTGATGAACTGATACAAGAACTCTGTCCGGATGGGGTGGAATATAGGCAGTTAGGCGACATCGCAACGATATCCCGTGGTGGAAGTTTGCAAAAAAAAGGATTTTTGTGAGACGGGTGTGCCCTGCATTCATTATGGACAGATATATACGAAATATGGCTTGTTTACTGATCGCACTCTTACATTTATCAGTGAATCTGCGGCAAAGCGACAGAAGATGGCTGAACCAAACGATATAGTGATGGCAGTTACAAGCGAAAATATAGAGGATGTATGCAAATGTGTTGTTTGGCTTGGTGACGAGCCTGTAGCGGTAAGCGGTCATACAGCTATTATTCATCATGATCAGGATGCAAAATATCTTGCTTACTTTTTTCACTCGTCTATGTTCTTTTCTCAAAAAATAAAGCTGGCTCATGGAACAAAGGTCATCGAGGTGACACCGGATAAACTGAACGGAGTGAGAGTCCCTGTACCTCCTCTGGAGGTACAACGCGAAATTGTCCGCGTGCTGGACAATTTCACGTTCCTTTCAGCGGAGCTTTCAGCTCGCAGAAAGCAATATGAATATTATAGAGATAAACTATTGACATTTAAAGAGCATAGAAATGAGGAGACAATATAATGATCGAAGAGACAAATAAAATGAACAGTCTGCTGATGAGCTATGTAAGGAGTATCAAAGAGATATACGGAGACCACGTAAACAGGATCATTCTGTATGGCTCTTACGCCCGTGGTGATTACAGGGAAGATTCAGATGTTGATATTATGATATTACTTGATATTTCTGATATAGACATAAAGAAATACAGACATCAGCTTTCTGATATGACATTTGATTTTAACATGGATAATGATATGGATATAAAGCCTATTGCAAAGAGCAAAGAGGATTTTTTACATTGGTTACAGGCATATCCATTCTATAAGAACATAGATAAGGAGGGGGTAGTTCTTTATGCAGCATGAAGATGTAGGCACAAGTGCAGATTTAGCATTGTACAGGTTGGAAAGTGCAGAGGAGGATTTGGAAACAGCAAGGCTGAATTTTCAGGCTGAAAAATATAAGGCGGCGAATAACCGAGCGTATTATGCAATTTTTCATGCAATTAGTGCAGTACAAGCGCTAGATGGGAAGGCATATAAACGACATAAAGATGTCATTGGCAATTTTAATAAAGAATATGTGAAGACTGGTGTTTTTTCCAGAGATATAGGAAAGAAAATTGCGATGGTAGAAGAGGTAAGACATGCCAGTGATTATGACGATTTTTATGTTGTAGTTATTGATGAGGTCAGAGAGCAGATAGAGGCTGCAGAAGAAATACTCTGCTTGATAGAGAAATACTGTAAAGAAAGAATTAACGCAAGATCGGGAGAATAATTAATGCCCTATTTTAATATCGTCGCAGAATCAAATAAGAATACAGTGGTTACAGAATATGAGCCTGTGAAGAACCGCTCCGATCAATATCAGAGTGAGGCGGCACTTGAACAGGAGTTCATTCATATACTCTGTGATCAGGGGTATACATATCTGCCGATTCATGCGGAGGATGACCTTGTTGCGAATATCCGTGCTGGGCTGGAGGAATTGAATAATTATCAGTTCACCGATAGTGAATGGGAGCGTTTCTTCGGTAATGCCATATCAATGTATCAAGGGTACTGCAGGAAGCGCTAAAGGAAAGACTGGGCATGGCGTGATCGGAAGCAGAAAACAGAAATGACAGATCCTGCCAGGATTACGGGCATTCTGTAACATTGTAATTCTGGACTAACTGTCTATCGGTAGCACCTGCTACGCAGGCTTTTGATTACTACAATGATGAAGTAGGTTACGGGGATGATCAAGAGGAATATGATCCGGAGGGATATTATCCTGAGGATGATATCGAAGAGATTGAATATTTTGAGCCTGTACTCAATACAAGTTGGGAGGATTGGGCCGATGATGAGGGAAACGCGAAGAACACGATCAAGGTTGGTCGTTTCACAGGAACACTGCCAAGAATAGGTGCCCCATAAGATGAAGAAGAGGAGAAACTTGAAATTTCTTTTTTACAGCGGGAAGCTATATAAGAATAAGGTGAGCAAATTAGCACTCACCTATTGACGTGGCTAACAATCCATGATAAGATATCCCTGTACCAAGGGAGAGGGAAGCTGTTTCGTACCTGCGGAGCGGCTTTCTTCCTTTATAAAAATGATATTCGGGGAGGTGATTTTATGAATATACAGAAATTTACGCAGAAGTCGTTGGAAGCGGTCAATGATTGCGAACGGATCGCGAATGAATACGGAAATCAGGAGCTGGAGCAGGAGCATCTTCTGTACGCTTTGCTGACGCAGGAGGACTCCCTGATCCTAAAGCTCATCGAGAAGATGGAGATCGACAAGACCCATTTTCTGAACAATGTGGAAGACAAGCTGGCAAAGCGGGTGAAGGTCGTCGGCGGGCAGCTCTATATGGGAAGCGCGCTGAATACGGCTTTGATCTCCGCGGAGGACGAGGCAAAGCAGATGGGGGACGAGTATGTCTCGGTAGAGCATCTCTTCCTGTCGCTCATAAAGCACCCGAACCCGGCGATCAAGGATCTGTTTCGGGAATACGGGATAACGAGGGAGCGTTTTTTACAGGCCCTTGCGACGGTCCGGGGGAATCAGCGGGTAACAAGCGACAATCCCGAGGCGACCTACGATACTCTCGAAAAATACGGACAGGAGTTAGTAGAACGGGCCCGGAGCCAGAAGCTGGATCCGGTCATCGGCAGGGATAATGAGATCCGTAATGTAATCCGGATCCTTTCGAGAAAAACAAAGAACAATCCGGTCCTGATCGGGGAGCCCGGTGTCGGTAAAACTGCGGTCGTAGAGGGACTTGCCCAGAGGATCGTCCGGGGGGATGTACCGGAGGCGCTGAAGGATAAGAAGATCTTCGCTCTGGATATGGGAGCGTTAGTTGCCGGCGCGAAGTACCGGGGCGAATTTGAGGAGCGTCTGAAGGCTGTTCTTGAAGATGTCAAGAATTCTGAGGGCCAGATCATCCTGTTTATTGACGAGCTCCATACCATTGTCGGCGCAGGAAAGACCGACGGAGCCCTGGATGCCGGAAATATGTTAAAGCCCATGCTAGCAAGAGGTGAGCTGCACTGTATCGGGGCGACGACCCTGGATGAGTACCGGCAGTATATCGAAAAGGACGCGGCGTTAGAGCGGAGGTTCCAGCCGGTACTGGTGGATGAGCCCTCGGTAGAGGATACGATCTCGATCCTTCGTGGGATCAAGGAGCGGTATGAGAACTTCCATCATGTCAAGATCATGGACGCGGCGTTAGTTTCCGCGGCGACTCTTTCGCACCGCTATATTTCGGACCGGTTCCTGCCGGATAAGGCCATCGACCTGGTGGATGAGGCCTGCGCGCTGATCAAGACGGAGTTGGATTCCATGCCCACGGAGCTGGACGAGCTGAACCGGAAGGTAACGCAGATGGCTATCGAGGTTGAGGCCTTGAAGAAGGAGACGGATAAGCTGAGCAAGGACCGTCTGGAGACGCTGCAGAGGGAGCTTGCGGAGCTGACGGATCAGAAAAACGCGAGAATGGCGCAGTGGGAGAACGAGAAGAAGTCCGTTGAGAAGCTTTCCGTCCTCAGGGAGCAGATCGAGCAGGTTGGCAATGAGATCGAGATCGCGACAAGAAATCAGGATCTTTCGAAGGTCGGTGAGCTGCAATATGGGGAGTTGCCGAAGCTCAGAGCGGAGCTTGCCGCGGAGGAGGAAAAGATCAAAGGAGAGGGGCTGACCCTGGTTCACGAAAATGTTTCCGAGGAGGAGATCGCAAAGATCATTTCCCGCTGGACAGGGATCCCTATCGCGAAGCTGACGGAGAGCGAGCGGGAGAAGACCCTGCACCTCGATAAGGAGCTGCATAAGCGGGTGATCGGGCAGGACGAGGCCGTGGAAAAGGTTACCGAGGCCATTATCCGAAGTAAAGCCGGGATCAAGGACCCGAGCAAGCCCATCGGTTCTTTCCTGTTCCTCGGGCCTACCGGTGTCGGAAAGACGGAGCTGGCGAAGTCCTTAGCGCAGAGCCTGTTTGACGATGAGAACAATATCGTCCGGATCGATATGAGTGAGTATATGGAGAAATATTCCGTTTCGCGGCTGATCGGAGCGCCTCCGGGATATGTGGGCTACGAGGAGGGCGGTCAGCTGACCGAGGCTGTCAGAAGAAAGCCTTATTCTGTGGTTCTTTTTGATGAGATCGAAAAGGCCCATCCGGATGTATTTAATGTTTTCCTTCAGATTCTGGATGACGGGCGTATCACGGATTCCCAGGGAAGGACCGTGGATTTTAAGAATACGATCCTGATCATGACCTCCAATATCGGCTCGGAATATCTTCTGGACGGGATCGATGAGAACGGGAATATCAGCGCTAAGGCCGAGGAGCTTGTAATGGGAGATTTAAGGAACCATTTCCGTCCGGAGTTTCTGAACCGTCTGGATGAGACGATCATGTTCAAGCCGCTGACGAAGGAGAATATCGGCGGGATCGCGGATCTGATCATTGCGGATCTGAACCGGAGACTGGCCGATCGGAAGCTCTCCATTGAGTTAACGGAGGGAGCCAAGAGATTTGTGACCGAGCAGGGCTATGACCCGGTATACGGCGCAAGGCCTTTAAAACGCTATATCCAGAAGTCGGTGGAGACACTGGCCG
The DNA here is from genome assembly GCA_017444015.1 of Lachnospiraceae bacterium. Lineage (GTDB taxonomy): Bacteria > Bacillota > Clostridia > Lachnospirales > Lachnospiraceae > UBA2868. The sequence goes on from JAFSXN010000107.1 coordinate 46,050, forward strand.
CAAAGCTGATCCTTAAGGGAGATATCGATGAGGATTCCGTGATCCGGATTGCGGAGGAGAACGGAGAGCTTACCGCAACCGCAGGGTGAGCCGTGGACTTTGTGAATATTTTGTGATATGATACAAGCGTCAGTTGATCTGGCGCTTGTTTTTTTGCAAAGAAAGACTATAATACCTTGGAGATACCGCTGCTATGAAGAAAAATGTGCATATCAAAGAAATCCGCGGAGCAAGGAGCCTCTATGGCGCCTTGCTTTCGGTTACGCTGATCCCGCTTGTGATCTACGGGCTGGTGGTTACGGCATACAGCTCGGTCTCTCTGGTACGGGACGTCCAGACGGAGGCGGAGAGCAATCTGCGAAACGTCTCCTATACCCTTGCGGAAACCTATAAGGCCCTTTATGACGGGGACTATAATGTCGTGATCTACGGGGATAATGTGGACTTTTACAAGGGAGATCATCTGCTGAGCGACGAGTACGAGATGCTGGATACGATCCACGAGGAAACAGGACTGGATATCTCCATGTTTTTCTACGATACCAGACTCCTTACGACGATCCGGGATTCGGAGGGAAACCGCTATATCAATACCGGTGCGAATCCGGTGATCGTCTCGGATGTTATCGGCAGTCAGACCGGCCGTTTTTATAATAATATCGTTGTCGGAAACGAAAAATATTACGCGTATTATCTGCCGCTTATGTCCAATGACGAGCAGACCTGCCTCGGGATGGTCGGAGTTTCGGAGACCTCGGCGGCAGTTACGAAGATGGCGACGGTGGCGGTGGTGAAAAATATCGTCATTATAGTTCTTGCGATGGTGGTTACGGGCTTCTTTATCGTCCGCTTTACCTCAGGGATCGTTCTGACCATTAAAAAGATCATGGACTTTACAAACGATATCGCGGAGGGAGATCTTTCTACCGAGCTGGATCCTGCGGTTGCTAACCGTTCGGACGAGTTAGGGGAAATGGGCCGGCTTGTGACAAAGCTCAGAGGGTCGCTTCGCAGACTGATCGAGCGGGACGCACTGACCGGGATCTTCAACCGTCGTTACGCGGTGAATAAGCTGCAGGAGTTTAAGAAGACAGGGATCCGGTATTCGGTCAGTATCGGAGATATCGATTTCTTTAAGAAGTTTAACGATACCTACGGGCATGAGTGCGGAGATGTCGTCTTAAAGGAGGTCTCGAGGATCCTTCGGGAGAGCCTTCAGCCGTACGGTTTTGCGGCCCGCTGGGGCGGCGAGGAATTCCTTCTGGTCTATGACAATATCGACGGGAAGAAGGCGGCGGAGCTGACGGCGAGGGCCCTGCAGAATATCCGGGATATGGATGTAAAATACGAGGAGCTTGTCCATAAGGTCACTATGTCCTTCGGTGTGACCGAGAGCGAGAAGAACCGTACCATGGACGAGGATATCAACGAGGCGGATGTTCTGCTCTATGAGGCGAAGGAATCCGGGAGGAACCAGGTAGTGTATAAGGCCCCGAGACCCGTAAAGCCGGTTACGCCCCAGGCACCTGTGGCAAAGACGGATCAAGGGACACCGACGGCACCGACAGCAGCCGGAGCACCTACAACCCAGACGACAGCAGCGTCGCCGCCGGGGAATAAACAATAAGTACTCTAAGCGGAAAAATGAGATAGACAAAGAGATAGAAAGAAAAGAGGAGAAGAAGGATGAGTAAAGAACTGGCAAAGACCTACGATCCCCATGGCTTGGAGGATCGGATCTATCAGAAATGGCTGGATAAAAAGTATTTTCACGCAGAGGTGGATCACAGTAAGACCCCGTTTACGATCGTAATCCCGCCCCCGAATATCACAGGGCAGCTGCATATGGGGCACGCTCTGGATAATACCATGCAGGATATCCTGATCCGCTATAAGAGGATGCAGGGCTACAACGCGCTCTGGCAGCCCGGAACAGACCACGCCAGTATCGCTACCGAGGTAAAAATCATTGAGACCCTGAATGCGGAAGGGATCAAAAAGGAGGATCTCGGAAGAGAGAAGTTTTTGGAGCGCGCCTGGGGCTGGAAGAGGGAGTACGGGGGCAGGATCGTTGGGCAGCTGAAAAAGCTGGGCTCCTCCTGTGACTGGGACAGAGAGCGCTTTACTATGGACGAGGGCTGCAATAAGGCGGTCACAGAGGTCTTTTGTAAAATGTACGATAAAGGGTACATATACAAGGGCAGCAGGATCATCAACTGGTGTCCTGTGTGCAATACCTCGATCTCGGACGCGGAGGTAGAGTACGAGGAGCAGAACGGCCATTTCTGGCATATCAAATACCCCTTCATCGAAGAGGACGGTACGGTAAGCACAACGAGGTTCATCGAATTCGCTACGACCCGTCCGGAGACTATGCTCGGAGATACCGCGGTCGCTGTAAATCCCGCGGACGGGAGGTATAAGGATCTGATCGGACAAAAGCTGATGCTGCCGCTCATCAACAGAGAGCTTCCCATCATCGGCGACGAATATGTCGATATGGAATTCGGAACCGGTGTTGTTAAGATTACGCCGGCGCACGACCCGAACGATTTTCTGGTGGGAAAGCGGCATAATCTCCCGGAGGTCAATATCCTCAATGACGACGCGACGATCAATGAAAACGGCGGAAAGTTCTGCGGGATGGATCGGTACGAGGCAAGGGAGGCTATCGTTAAGGAGCTTAAGGAGATGGGACTCCTTGTTAAGATCGAGGAGCATGTGCACAATGTCGGGACCCACGACCGCTGTAAGACGACGATCGAGCCTATGATCAAAAAGCAGTGGTTTGTAAAGATGGACGAGCTGATAAAGCCTGCGGCGGAGGCGGTTCGAAACGGAGAGATCACGTTAGTTCCCAAACGGATGGAGAAGACCTACTTCAACTGGACCGATAATATCCGCGACTGGTGTATCTCCAGACAGCTCTGGTGGGGCCACAGGATTCCCGCCTACTACTGCGACGACTGCGGAGAGATCGTAGTAGCGAAGGGAATGCCGGAAAAATGTCCCAAGTGCGGCGGAACGCATTTCACACAGGATCCGGATACGCTTGACACCTGGTTTTCCTCTGCGCTCTGGCCGTTTTCGACCCTGGGCTGGCCTGAGCAGACGGAGGAGTTAAAATATTTCTATCCGACGGATGTTCTGGTGACGGGCTATGATATTATCTTCTTCTGGGTGATCCGGATGATCTTCTCCGGCTATGAGCAGATGGGAGACAAGCCCTTTAAAACTGTATTATTCCATGGGCTGATCCGTGATTCCCTGGGGCGGAAGATGTCAAAGTCCTTAGGAAACGGAATCGACCCTCTGGAGATCATTGAAAAATACGGCGCGGATGCGCTGCGCCTGACCCTTGTGACCGGTAACGCGCCCGGAAATGATATGCGCTTCTATTACGAAAGGGTAGAGGCCAGCAGGAACTTTGCCAACAAGGTCTGGAACGCTTCCCGCTTTATTCTGATGAATATGGAGGGAAAGACCGTTACAGAGCCCGAAAAGGAGGCGCTTGAGCCGGTCGATCAATGGATCATCAGCAAGCTGAATACCGTTGTAAAGGAAGTTACCGAAAATCTGGACAAGTTTGAGTTAGGTATCGCTGTTCAGAAGACCTATGATTTTATCTGGGATGAATTCTGCGACTGGTATATCGAGATGGTAAAGCCGAGACTCTATAATACGGAGGATACTGTCTCTCAGAACGTGGCGCTCTATACCTTAAAGACTGTGCTGATCGATGCCTTAAAGCTCTTGCATCCCTATATGCCGTTTATCACGGAAGAGATTTTCTGCACACTTCAGGAGGAAGAGGAGTCCATTATGATCTCCTCCTGGCCGGTATATCAGGAAGAAAAGAATTATCCGAAGGAAGAAAGGGATATCGAGATCATTAAGGAGGCGGTCCGGGGGATTAGGAATATCCGGACGGAGATGAACGTCCCTCCGAGCCGGAAGGCACAGGTCTATGTAGTGTCCGATAAAGAGGACATTTTAAATATCTTCCGGGAGGGAAGACTGTTTTTCGCTGTGCTGGCTTATGCCTCAGACGTTGTGATCCAGGGAGATAAGACGGGGATCGCGGAGGATGCCGTTTCCGTAGTTACCTCCGGGGCAAATCTCTTTATTCCGTTTGCCGAGCTTGTGGATATCGCGCAGGAGATCGAACGGCTGAAGAAGGAAGAGGAGCGCCTGACGGGAGAGCTGAAGCGGGTCAACGGAATGCTTTCGAACGAACGGTTTATCGCGAAGGCTCCGGAGGCTAAGATCAACGAAGAGAAGGAGAAGCTCGCGAAATATACCCGTATGATGGAAGAGGTAAAGGAGAGATTAGGGCAGCTTAGAGGGTGATTGGATCACGGATTCGTCCGTGACCCAAAGCTCATTGTGACGTAATATAATCGGCGGCGTCGATCGCGTTCTGGCTTTCGGGGAAGGTCTGTATGACCTGACGGTAAACCTCGTCGGCAGCCGCGGTGTCGCCGCTCTGACGATAGGCGTGGGCAAGGTTCATTAAGACATCGGAATTGGTCTTATCTAACTCCCACGCTTTTTCATATGCTTCGATCGCTGATTTGTAGTCGTTCTGCCGGATCGCGGTCCGGGCTGTGTTCATATACTCGGAGATGGCGGACTGACTGGCGGACTGGCTCAAAAGGTCATAGAGCGCCTTGAATTCGCCGGACGCTGTGGCAAGGTAATCGGTTCCAATCTCGGAGATCGAATCCATTACCAGAGAGGTGGCCTCCGGATCCGTGATATAGTCGGCGGCCGCTTTTTCCAGATAGTCGCGGTCGGACAGCTTGCCCGCGGTTCCGTTCAGCCGGGCGAGCTGCGCCTTCAGATCCTCGTTTTCCGTGATGTAGTTCTCGATGGACCGGGTCAGCTCCTGTGAGCCTGCTTTTTCTGCGGCCAGCTCCTCGCTGACCTGCTTGTACTGCTCGTCATAGCCGGAGGTCTCCTGTTCGATCCTTGCGGGCAGGATCAAAAGCCAGCAGATCGCGACACCGATCAACGCTCCTAAAAGGATATTGACAATCGAAGATACGCCTACCCGCTCCGTGGCGGCAGGCTGAATGATCGTTTCGTTTTCGCTCTGGTAGCTGATGGATTCTACGGCATTCTGTTTTTTCCGGCTGTCTCTGGAATGCTCGGCGATGTCCTTTAAGGCTTCGTTTGTGACCTTCAGATAATAACGGGACAGCATACTCCCCGCGTCGATGGAGAGAGCCTTTAAAAGAATCCGTCTGGCCTTGGCATATTCCCTGTCCTCGATATAGAGGAGCGCAAGCAGCTGATAGCCGTTTATGAGATTTGTATTGATCTGCAGGACCTTTTTGAGCTGGATGACGGCAAGGTCCCTGGTATCCTGATAGCAGTACTGCAGGGCCTGATTATATTTCCTGAGGGTCTGACTGATGGTCTCAAGCTGTGTCCTGTCCGACTGGAGGATATTGATATAATCATCGGCGATGTTCTTATCGCTTTCGTAGTTTTTGCTGATGATCCATTCGGAGAGCGCGAGAACAACCTCGCCCATTTCAAAATAGACAAGTCCTAAGAGGTTTCTTGCGTCGGTATTTTTCTTATTATATTGAAGGCTGGTTTTCAGGCTTTCCACCGCGCCCGAAAGATCCCGAACCTGCGCCTGGCGCAATCCCTTGTTATAGAGGGTATTCGAAGTGATCTGAAGCCGTTTGTAGATCCTGACGTCAGCTCCGCAGGTCGGGCAGAAAGCCAGCTCATCAAGCTGACTGCCGCATGAGTAGCAATTCATATCCTACCACCTGTTGCTATACGACCGGCTGACCCATGATCTCCGCGGCGAGCGCGGCTGTGGCATTATCTACCGCTTCTTTTTCGTGCTTCATCATTTCCAGCATTATATCTGTCATATCGGTCAGAGGCTGATTGTATACAACCTCCTCGATCTGGTCTATTTCCATACTCGGATGAAATTTCTGCAATTCTTCTTCAAAATTTATCATAACGTTTGTTTATTTATACTGATTAACGATTTTCGTTGCCGATCAACCGGACTCGCAAACGCAATTCCAGTACGTTTGCTTTATCAAAAACGGCAATTAATTGCGTTCGCGAGTATACATCCCCGGCAGTCTCCCTGCTTATCCCAGCAGTAGGTGCAGAGCCTGCATTTTTCAAGTCCTACGGACTGTACCATATCATCGAGCCTGTGGAAGCGCAGCGAAGTAAAGTTCAGCTCCTTACGGATCTCTTCGATCATTTCTTCATGGTTTTTCGAATCGGGATCAGCGTAATCGGAAAGAACCTCCTCAGAGACCGTATCTCCCTCGCGTCTTCGAATGACGCGCCTTGCGATCAGGTCATATTCGGAGTTTGAGCGGGAGAAATTTAAGAACCTGCAGCCGTAGAGAAGCGGAGGGCAGGCAGGCCGGATATGGACTTCCTTTGCGCCGCTCTTATAGAGAAATTCCGTGGTTTCCCGAAGCTGGGTGCCGCGAACGATGGAGTCGTCGATCAAAAGAAGAGATTTTCCCTTGATCAGCGCGTCTACCGGGATCAGCTTCATTCGGGCGATCAGGTTCCGCTGGCTCTGGTCGGTCGGCATAAAGGATCTTGGCCAGGTCGGCGTATATTTGATAAAGGGTCTCGAAAACGGAACGCCGGAGGCATTCGCGTAGCCGATGGCATGAGCGGTTCCCGAATCGGGGACTCCCGCCACAAGGTCCACGGAAACGTTGTCCCGCTTTGCGAGGAGCCTGCCGCATTCATAGCGCATGGTCTCAACGTTGATCCCCTCGTAGGTCGAGGTAGGATAGCCGTAATATATCCATAAAAACGTACAGATCCGCATGGTATCCGAGGGCTTTTTAAGCGTTTCAATACCGTCCGCGGCGACGTAGACGATCTCGCCGGGACCGAGCTCCTTTTTTCCTTCGTAGCCTAAATTGATATAGGCAAAGCTCTCAAAGGAGACGCAGTACGCGTCCTTTTTGGCTCCGATCATGATCGGCGTCCGCCCGTAGAGATCCCTTGCGGCGTACAGGCCCTGCTCGGTCATCAACAGGATGCTCATCGAGCCGTCGATCACGCTCTGGGCGTAGGCAATACCTTCTGCGAAGCTGTCGCCATGATTGATCAGAGAGGCAACCAGCTCCGTTGGATTGATATTGCTTCCGCTCATTTCGAGAAACTGCGTCTTTCCGACAGACAGCGCCTGCTCAACCAGCTCGTCCGTATTGTTGATCTTTCCGACGGTCGTTATCGCATAGCTGCCGAGATGGGATTTGATCAGAAGCGGCTGCGGTTCGTAGTCGGAGATACAGCAGATCCCGATCGTTCCGTCAAAGTCTTCTACATCCCGTTCGAATTTCGTACGAAAGGGGGAATTCTGGATATTGTGGATCGCGCGGTCGAAGCCGCTCTTTCCGAACATCGCCATTCCGGCCCGCCTCGTACCGAGATGGGAGTGATAATCGGTTCCGAAAAACAGATCATACTTACACTCATTTTTAGAGACGACGCCAAAGAATCCACCCATAGTTTTCTCCGATCCAGTATTTTTTGAGGGGATCTGCCGGACAACCGTCGAAAATACAGGCGTTTTTACAGGCAAATACCCCTGAAGGGTCCCGAAAAGACCACAGATAGAATAACACCGCGGGGCTGAAAATACAAGAACAATAAAAAAAACGCTGAAAAGGAATAAAAAAGGAGTATAATGGAGGTTATGAAAGTTGGTCCCTTTGATCTCAAGCCTTTTTTATATCTTTTTTCGGTGGTCCTGATCCTCTGCTTCTGCTTTGATACGACGCGGGAGACCCTGAAAAACCCCGCGATTTTCTTTGCGCTTGCGGCACTGCTGATCGTTTTTTTTACGATGCGGGGAAGGATGAATATGTCCGATATAAATTCCATATATATTATCCTTGTCCTCGGAACGCTTTTAAAGGTGTTCTATGTGATCTATACGGCGGTCTGGACAAGGCAGCATGACGTGATCGACTTCGGCGTGGGAGAGGGGCATGCGGGCTATATCGAATATATCTACTTCAATAACGCCCTGCCTTCGGGAGATCCCAGAGACCGGTGGGCTTTTTTCCAGCCGCCGCTTCACCATATCTTAGCTGCCGTCTGGATGAAGGTCTGCAATAAATTCGGTCTGATCTATCGGCAGTTACAGGAGAATATTCAGGGGATGACGCTGTTTTATACCGCGGGGACGGTATTTCTGTCCAGTGATATCTGTAAGGAGCTGGGACTGAAGGAAAGGGGGCAGAAAGCAGCTCTGCTTCTGATCTCGTTCCATCCGGTCTTTATTCTTTTATCCGGCAGTATCAACAACGACGCGCTCTCGCTGTTTCTGATGACATTTGCGCTGTATGTTCTGATCCTCTGGTATAAAAAGCCTTCCTTTGGGCTCATCGTGCTTTTAGCTGTTTTTCTCGGCCTTTCCATGTTCGCGAAGCTGTCCGCAGGGCTCCTTGCCCCGGCAGCGGCGTTTCTGTTTCCTGTAAAGCTGCTTCGGGATAAAGGAAACGCCGGAAAATATCTGCTTTCCTATCTCTGCTTCGGGGTGATCGTTATTCCGCTTGGGATTGGCTGGGAGCTTCGGAATATGGTCCTCTACGGGATGCCCTTCAATTATATCCCTCCGGTGGGAGAGCAGCTGACAAAAACCGATCTTTTTTCAAGGCTGTTTGATCTTCGAATGCACAGCGTCTATCCGGCGATGGTAAAGAACGGGGATCCCTACGATGAATACAATGTTTTTCTGGCGATGCTCAAAACCTCGCTGTTTGACGACAGTAATTTCGGGTTGGAAAGCGGATTTCTGACTCCGGCTGCGATCCTTTTGTTTATCACGGCTTTGATCCTGCTGCTTGTTTGTTTTTTTGCGACGGTTAAGGTTACTGCCGGGGCGTTTAAAGGGTTTCGCGCGGGAAGCTCTCAGGCAGAGCTTATATTGATGCTTGCGGTTTTTTATCTGACGATGCTTGGCGCTTATTTTTCGTTTGCGCTTGGATCAGAGAACTACAGCGCGGAGAGCTTTCGCTATATTTCAGCGTCGATCATTGTCGAGGGGATCTTTCTCGGGCTTTTGATCGACCGGGGGGATGAAGAAGAAACCGCCCAGGCTGAGATAGAGAGAAAGCCTGGCAGGGCGATTTTGTGGGTCGAAGGGGTCTTTGCCTTTTCTTCTGCGGTGTTGTATACAATGTTAGGCTTTACGAGATAAAAGTGTTACTGCCGGTTGCAACAGCCCGGGGTTTAATGGTATGATACAGGAAGGATTGTTTGACAGGAGGCGCGTTGATCCATGGGTATTTTGTCCGGTTTAGATTCTTTGGGGCTTGGCAATCTTTCTTCGGCGGATCTTTATGAGGAAGCCCCGGTAAAGCCGGTTGTGGAGAAGAAAGAGGAGCCTGAGCAGAAAAAGAGAGAGCTCAGATATGCTTCCGAACAGGATTTTGTGTTTGGAAAAACCTATACCTGTCCGGTATGCGATCAGGAATTCAAGAATCCGACCATGCGCTCGAACAAGGCGCGGATGATCGGAACGGATATGGATCTTCGTCCCCGGTATTATCAGGTAGATCCGATCAAGTACGATGTCGTCTGCTGCCCGATCTGCGGATTTGCGGCGCTGACCAGATATTCGGACCAGCTGACCTATCCCCAGGCAAGGCTTATCCGGGAGAATATCTCGAAGAACTTCCAGGGACTTGAGGTGAAGGAGGTTCTTTCCTATGACGACGCCATCGTACGCTATCAGCTGGCGTTAGCAAACGCTATGGTAAAGCGGGCAAGAGCCAGCGAAAAGGCCTATATCTGCCTGAAGATGGCCTGGCTTGTCCGGGGGAAGATGGACAGCTTTGATTTCGATCCGTCCTCCCAAAACGGCGGGATCTACTCTGCTGAGGAGGATGAGAAGGAGCTTTTAAAGAATGCTCTGGACGGGTTTTTGAATGCCAGACAGAATGAGAGACCGCCGATCTGCGGTATGGATAACGGGACGGTGGACTATCTGGTCGCCGCCCTGGCGTATGAGTGCGGAGAAATTGAAACCTCGGCGAAAATGGTCGGTCTGGTTTTACAGAGCAACAGCGTGAATAAACGGACGAAGGATATGGCAAGAGACCTGAAGGAAAAGGTCGTGGAGCTGCTTCGGAAAAGTTACTATTCACAGTCGATTTGATATCTGATTTTTAATGAAGCCCCTCATGGGTTTCTTTTATTGGCATAGTGCACTATAAATAGTGGTAAAATTTGTTGATTTTTTATGACCACTATATCTTGACTTTTGATAGTGGTTGTAATACAATATAGTTATAACCACCATCGAGAGGAGAAGCAGCTATGCCAACAATCGTTCAACACTATGACAAGAAAACTGGAAAGACCCGTGTTTATGAGTCTACCCCGCACTACGATCCCGTTACCAAACAATCGAGACCCAAGAGAAAATATCTAGGCACCCTTGATCCTGAGAC
>JAFSXN010000108.1 GCA_017444015.1 Lachnospiraceae bacterium
AACGAAATTTACTGCCGAGATTTCGTTAACCAGTATAAAACGTGATGCGCACGGATTCGGCAAGGAAATATGCCGCCTTTGGCGGCCCGAATCCGGCGCGACTCATTAACGAAACGGCAAGCCATTTCGTTAATGAGTATATTATAGCATAGTGTACCGCCCATAGCTTTGGATTGTCAAGAAAGCGATGGACTTCTTGCTAAGCCGCGCAGAAGAAATTGTAATGGTATCGGAATTCTGGTATAATGCGGGTGCCTGAGATGTTGAAAGGCTGGTTTTCCTAAGGGAAGTTGTTCTGAAGAAACGAATGAAGCGAAGCAGAATCATCTTATATTTTAGTTTATATATCTTCCTGTATACGACCCTGGTATCGGGTGTCAGTCTTACCGGGGCAGAAGTTCTGAGCATTGTGGAACAGCAGCGGATGTACTACGCGGATATGCTTGCCCTGACTCTCGGCTTTTTTTCGGCAGGCTTTTTCGTTGAAAAATATCGGGAAAGACAGTCACTTTTCGTAGATGTTTTCTGCGTTCTTGCGGCGATTGCTCTCGTTGGGATATACTTTTTTCCGGACAGGCTCTTTTTTCTGTATTATGTACCGCTTGCAGTCTATGGAACGGGTTTCATGGGAGGGCTCGCCTATTACAAAACGGCTCTTGGGATCCGGCTTTTTTCTAAGGGCGGCTTTATTGTGGCAGCTTCGCAGGCTGCCGCCTTTATTCTTCAGTACTTTCTTCAGTTTCAGGCGGATGTTCCTTTACTTCTCTGCGCAGTTTCTGTATCAGGGTATCTGTTTTTTGCTCTTCTGACCAAAGGCTTTGGTATGGAGATCGAAAAGAAATATATGGCGTTTATTTCCGGGACGGAAAGAGCCCCTGAGGAACGAGTGCCTGAAGCATCCAAGGCCTTTGCTTTCCGGCTGTGTCTGATCACTGCGGGGAGTATTGCCCTGGCCGCGTTTTTTGATAACTGGCTGGAACGACGGATGACGGAAAGCGCTCTTACAGGAGAGCTTTCGGCTTTTTCCTGGCCAAGGCTTATTCTGATCCCGGTATTTCTGGTCTGCGGTCTGATTTTTGACCGATGGGGAGAAAAGCTGCTTTCTGTGGTAGTCTTCTGTGTTGATCTGATTTCCGTTCTGATCATTCTGCTGTTAAAATCCGGACAGGCTCAGATCATTCTCTGCCTGTTTTATGTTCTGGTATCTGCTGTTTCCGCCTGGTATCAGATTATGTTCTTACACCGGTCTCCTGATTCAAAGCTTCCGGCTCTCTGGGCCGTCATGGGGCGGCTGATCGATGGGGGTATTACGCTTTTTCTGGCACTGTTTTCTGTGTCTCTGTTACCGGCAGCTCTTGCGACGGCCGTGGCATTGGTTGTCCTGATCGTTATTCTTGTCTGCATGATCTTGAATGGATACTTTGCTTTTGGGGTCGACTCGCCGGAACGGGATGCGAAAGCTCAGGAAACAGAGAACGTTTCAAAGGCTTCCACGCCATCGGAGCGGGAGACCTTTTCCCGGAAATTAGACGCGTTTTCTCTTCAGTATGAACTGACTTTACGGGAAAAGGATGTTCTTAAGGCGCTGACCCAGAGTGAGAAACCATTGACGAAGGTTGCTGCGGAGCTTGAGATCTCCCGTACCATGCTCTATCGCTATCTGAACCGGATCTATGAGAAAACCGGTCTTTCCTCGAGAGAAGAATTAGCCGGAGCTCTAAAGGACCCGAAGGAATAAGCATCTGTTTATAAAAAATTTATAATTCAAAAAAACTCTCTGTGTCCGCTGTTTCAGAGGGTTTACACTTCTGTAAACTTATCTTTTTTCCTCCTTTGTGTTTCAATCTGTTCAGGTATTGTCAGCAGTAGATGGAAAATACAAAAGGAGAAAACCTATGAAGAGATTTCAGTACAAATCGATACTTGCTCTGTTTTTAGCGGCAGTGACGGCTTTTGAGTCGCCGTTATCGACGCTTGCAGCTGCCGCACCGGAAAATGGCGAGGTTGTTACGGATGACCTGAGCGTTTTCGAAAGCGGGGAGGAGGTGGATGCGGAGGGCATCCGGTACAGCAATACCTCCGCGCTTACGGGGGATGAGTTTCTTGTCTATGATATGGATACCTCGGGAAACGTCCTTAAGGAGCTGGATCCGGGTCAGGCGGTGACAAGCCTCGATCTGTCAAAGCGCTTCATCGTTCAGGCGGGGATCGGGGGAGAGAAGTCTATATTATATGACAGTATGCCCTACCTCGGACTGTTAAAGGCGGACGCTCCGATCACAAAAGCCGACATGGACTGGAACGGAGATGGCCGTTTTCCGGATGAGCTTATCATTCTGAATGCCGCCTACCATATCAGTGATTCCAGGGCAGCCTTCGGTGAGCCCAGATACTATTTCGACCGGCAGGGAAACTATGACTCTGAGACCGATACCATAGATCAGGGCGTGGAATTGAAATATTCCGCAGGCTATTACGATTTTTATGTGGCACCCGGACAGTACCGGTTTGTACTCTGGAAGGATTCCGATCCAAACGGAGCGGATATCCCTACGATCTATTATTCCGACCGGATCTATACGGTGACGGATTCGAATAATCTGGCTAAGAATAACAGAAGCCTTACCATAAACTTCTATGACGTAAAAAACGGGAGTTCCTATTCCGTAAGCGACCCCTCCTTTACTGAGGAGGGAAGGGACGGGATCGTATATCTCAGCGCGTCCATGGATCCGCTGTATCTTACGATCAAAGGCCTGGGACATAAAATATCCGCGAAAGATGAAAGCGTTATCCTTCAGCAGGTTAATAAGTCTATGAGCCACAGTGTCGGGACGTCCATCTTTCCACAGGCTGGAGACTATGAAGGCAGCGGGGGTTCTATGCCCGGACCCAAAACAACGATAACCTACGATTCCCAAAATGATATCAATTATCTTGACAATTTAAGTCTCTATGATGAAAACGGAAAGCTCAGATATGGTCTGGAGGACGGCTTGTGCTACCGGCCGAGCGTGATCAACTATTCCAACGAGGTAAGGGGCATCGATACGAACGTGGTGCAATTTCTGGAAAGCGCGCCTGCGGGTCAGCTTACGATCTATACGAAATCCCTTCCCATAGCCAGCTACGGGGCGGCATATTCCGCGGATCTGAAGGCTTTTCCCGTAAACGGAGGCCATATCGAATGGGAATGGGATATAGGAGACAAGGTAAATGGCCTGTTTCTGTTCATGAACGGAGAGGGAGCGGGTCATATCACCGGAACGCCTCGCGAGAACGACAGGGGAGAGAAGCCGGTTTCCGTGGAGTTCACCGTAACGGCTACGGAGAAGGATGACAAGGGGAATACTTTGGGGGATCCGGTCTCGAAGGTCTTTACGCTGGCCTTTGATAAGAACTGGCATTTTTTCGTAAAAGGGCTTGGGCAGGGAGAAATCGCAAGCATCTACGCGGGAGAAAAGAGTGAAGAAAAAGGGGAAGCAGTAGGGAACGTCCGCAATGGAGACAATCCCTTTGCCGCGGTACATACGCTGAATGCTCTCGAAGGCATGACAGATCCGGTGATACGGCTCTATCGGCAATGGGGAAACGGAGCTTCTCTGGAGCTTGAGATACCTTATGAAAGCGGAAAGACGACCTATGAGATGACGGCCGTAAACCTGTTCGATGCCTACAGCCTGGAGGCGAGGAACAAAGAGGGAGAGACTCTTTCCGGCGTGAAAGCGGCTCTCAGCTATGACGGAGAGCTTTCTGCCCCGCTTACGGATGGGAGCTATATCTTTTATTCCCAGGCGATCTATGATTCGTCGAAGTTTTCCGCAAAGCTTTCGACAAACGACGCGACGCTCTGGAAGAATTACCGGATCGAGGACGGACCCGAAGAGATAAACGTCGACAGAGAAAAAAAGCTTATCGTTCTGACCCTGGGAGACAGACGACAGGACTATACCCTGAAGGGAAGTCTTACGGGTTATAATGAGTTCCGCCTGACGGATGAAGAAAGCCTTGCCAAATGGAGAGAGAAGGCGGGGACGGATGAGACGATTGCGATCGACGGCTCCGTCGCGCGAAGAGCTCTGAAAGTTACAAATGCCGTGATCACGGTAGAACAGAAGGCGGGAGACTCGGTGATCACAGCCTCCGCTGCTTCGGATCCCGAGGGAAGCTTTGTCCTTGACGGGTTATTGGAAGGACTTGAGGCATCCTGGCGGATAAGCGCCGAGGGCTATCCGGTCCGTGAGGGAATGCTGGAAAGAGAAACGCTTACGGCAGTTACGGAGCTTGGTACAATCGAGCTCGGACAGAACCGGAGCGGGCAGACTCTGACGTTTCTGGTGGCGGGACTGTCCGGCGGAGCAAAGCCCGGCTCTTCTCTTCCGAGCGATTCCGATATGGCCTCGCTTCTGAAACCCACCTGCAGTGTGAACGGAGTGTCCTATCCCTTAAGCTTTGATGGCTACAAGGACGAAGAGGGAAACCCGAACTATGATCCGAAGACAGCGGAAACGATCTACGCGTCTTTCAGTGTGACGGTACCGGCAGATGTTCTGGAAAGCGTAAATCATATCGAGATAGACGGACTTCCCGGAGGAAAGAAGACCTGTACACTGCCGGAGGTTAAAACTGTTACGGTAGTCGTAACGGATGAGGAAACCGAAGAGTCGGAGGAAAAAGAGGATACGGCGGAGGTCTATGAGGCAAAGCTGTCGGTTTCGGGCTATGGTCTTTTGGACTGGGGAAAAGTGCTTTCGTACGGAAAGATCAATGCTTTTGCTTTTTCCGAAAATCCCGGGAAGGACCAGGCTCCGCTGCCCTTTACGGCCCTCGGCGCGGCCAGAGGGATCCTGCCCGAAGGGACATATGAGCTGATCCTTTCGTCTTCACCGCTTGCTGTCTATGGAGATTATGACGAAACGAAAATGCTGAAGCTTTCGCAGGTGTCGATCGAGGGCGGAAAGAGTACTGTTCTTTCCGGGGATCTGGTCGTACCGGCAGGGGATCTTTCCGGCGCCTATGTGATGCTGAACGCGCCAAAGGCAGTGGCTGCTGGTCAGAGCTTTGAGATTAACGGAGTACTTTACCCGGGCGGTAAGGTTGTGAAGGAGCTGGAGCTATATGCTCCGGGGCTCAGCCAGGTCATCATAGGCGGCCGTACCGTAAGAGGCAGTATAACGGGAGGAAATTACGGGTTTATTTTCAGAGACCTTGACCTTAGTGAAAGTACGCCCTTTACTATGACGGCTACGATGCTGGATGCTTTTGCGGGAAATACAGCGCGTTACAATTTTACCGGCTTCGGGTTTGACGCGGATGAGGAAATAAACGATCAGAGCGTGCCTGAAAGCTTCCCTTTGGGATATGCCGAGGTCTCCTGCAGGGAGTCCCTGACCCTTTCCGTTCCGAGACGTGCTGTGGCGGGACGGGACGGAACCGTCGACCTGAATTTCAGCGGAATCGCAAAAAAGAACAGTACCGTCGGGATCTACCGGGAAGAGCTGCTTCTTGCTAAAGCCGACTCTAACGGAACCTATTCGGGAACGCTTATTCTGCCTTCTACGGAATCAGTACAGGTCCTTACCGCAAGGTATCTTTCCGGGGAGTCCAGGGAGGAAGCAAGAACTGCCCTGCAGGTTATCGCGGGAGGCCCGAGGCTGAAATATATCAGTATGGGACCGATCACTTCCCTGACACCCGGATCCGGCAGCCATGGCTATGTTGTCACATCAAACACAGCTACTCAGACCTACAGCGCTACGTTTGAGCTTCCCTCCGCGAATGACAGCCTGGATAAGTATCTGGAAACCGTATCCTACGTCTGCGAGGGGGAGGAAACGCCGCGCTCCGGGAAGGTTTTCTTCAAGATCCGGACTGCAGGAGGAAGCTACATCGTGCCGGTGGTTTCCGAAAACAGATACGGGACACGGGTCACGGTGGAAAGCGGGCTCGTAAACCAGGGAAGCAATCTGACCCTTGGAATTACCGTGCTCTACGAGTTAAAGAATTTCGATAAGGGCTATTCCTATGTATACAGGGACAGTGTATTTACGGACGGAGACGGAAACAGAAATGTGGACGGCAGGCGTATCGGAGAGACCAAGGCAGAGACTTTACAGGCTCAGATCAGAGAGCTTTGTGATCTGGAAACGCAGTATAAGGAAAAATCAGAGAGCTCTTCTGCCACGGAGGCGGAGCGCAGCAGTTTGCAGGAAAAGATTTATGAAAAACAGAGGGCTTTGGAGACCGATCTGAACAGCCTTGCGTCGGAGAGCAGTGATCTGCTTCCGGGAGAGACAGAGGTCGCGTGGGCCGGCAACAGAGACGGCAGTGATTCGGAATACTCGGATGTCGGCTATTCCGTAAAGAATCCGGAAAGTATTTCGGATGTCGGGGAGGTGCCGGACGTTACGGTGACAAGTGATTCGACCCTTTCCGCGGATCTCGGGGAGCTGATCGTTCCGAAAGAAGGACTCTCTGCACTGGGGGCATCCGGGGACCTTGAACATGAGCCGCTTAAAGCAAACGGCCTGCAGATCGGAGACTGGAACAGCCTTATCAAAGCAAGCGACGGCGAGATCCAGGATCTGATCGATTCACTGAATGCTCAGATCGATTCGGAGTACGGCGAGGGAAAGGCTGCCGCCTGGCAGGTCGGCAATATGGGAGCGGCCGTTTCGGATGACGAACTGATGACAGCGACGACCTTCGTAGATTACGCGAAGGCGGTCAATGAAGAGATGATGTCTATCATGGGCTATCAGCTGTCTGATTATACCTATAAGGATAAAAACGGGAAGGAGCGAACCTCGAGACTGTACAGCGCGACGACCTATTACGCCTACAGCGGGCATAAGATCTTTAGCCCTGAGGTACAGAAAAACGAGATCGCGTCGATCCTTCAGACCTATATTCTCTTAAATCCCGAGGTCACGGAGAAAAATAAGGCCTACCGGTGGATGCGTGTTCAGTACGCGGTAGCAATGCCCGGGGCCGCGATCCCGATCTATACAAACGGGTTTGTCTGCCCGATCGCCTCATGGATGCCGACAAAATACACATCCGCGGAGGAGGTCAGAAAAAGCTGGGGGACAAACGGAACGATCAATGTAAGTTCCTCAGGCAGTAACGGACAGCTTTCCGCTTTGGGAGGAACAGATGTCAAGAGCTTAAAGTACAAGAAGATCCAGACCGAGAGGAAAAGGGACGAAAACGGATTTTATGATACGAATGTGGGAGGACTTTTTGGAACGGGGATCCGGGTGAATCTTGACCCGAAGGCTTTTGGCTGGGGGACGATCGTGGGGCTTGCCCTGCTTGGATGCAGCGTGGGCTTAAAGGGGCTTTCCTTCTTTAAAAACTTTAACGACAGCTGCTTAAAGGGAATCGACGCCAAATGGAAGATTGCCACGGAAGTGGCCGATGACGGCTACGAGGGAGTAGGCTTTGCGAGGAAGGTATACGGAGATCTGATCGTAAACTACGATAAGGCCAGTGCCGTCATCGATCTGATGAGCGTTACGACCAATGCCGCGAGTCAGTCCGGGGTGGAGAATCCGATCGATAACATGGATACGAATCTCAGGGACGGGTTGCGTTTTATCGGAGAGCTCCAGACGAAATATCGTCAGTGG
Source organism: Lachnospiraceae bacterium (assembly GCA_017444015.1). Lineage (GTDB taxonomy): Bacteria > Bacillota > Clostridia > Lachnospirales > Lachnospiraceae > UBA2868. Next base: position 7,632 of record JAFSXN010000108.1, read on the forward strand.
GAAAACATACCGGAGGATGATACCAATACGATGCTGGCGAAATACCTGAATAAGCCGGGGATCGACCCGAAGGAATGCAAGGAAGCCCTGGACATCCTGGTCGACTGCCAGCAGGAGCTGCATTATCTTCAGCAGGAAATCGAGGGCTGTGCCCAACAGCAGGATTTCACCAACTGGACGACGAATCTGATCGGCTTTGCCGCTGTTCCGGTAGGGACTGTTTCGGGCGGCTACGGCGGAATGGCTTACAGCGCGATCTCCTCTGTCATTTCCGGAGCGAATGATACAAGGCTCTGCGATCTGGGAGCCAAGGTCGAGCGCTACGGAACGATATGGGAAAGGGCGAAGAAAGCAGCGGCAAAGATCGGCTTTGATCTCCAGACCGGAAAACCGCTGACAGAGGAGCCTGAGAAAAAGGACGGAGAGGACGATGAAGAAACGGGAAATGACGGACGGTCCTCGGATACGCAGGAAGGTGATGATGTAACGACGAATCCCAGGCAGGACCCTTCGGGGTTTGTCTACGAGGCGGTACTGAGCAACCGGATCAAAGGGGCTAAGGTCTCTTTATATGCCGGATCGGAGAACTATAAGCCTGCCTATTCGAAGGAGCTCGCTGAAGAGCCCGTACAGGTCCCGAATAATCTTCCGAATTCCGCGGAGCAGAGGATCCCGGAGACCGGTGAGATCATTCCGGAGGTCCCGGTACAGATGACGGACGAGAACGGCTTCTATCAATGGTATGTCGCAGAGGGTCTGTGGTATGTTACCGCAGAAAAGGATGGATATACGCAGGGTGACAGCGAGGGGGACACAGCGGCAACGGCAGACGTTTCCGGAAGAAAGTGGCTTCCGGTCCTCCCGGCGCAGCTAAATGTCAACATTCCTCTGGTGGACAGTACGACTGTTCCGGTCCCGGATGAGGTTCAGTTCAGGACGGACGGGATCTATATTTCCTTCAACAAATATATGAAGGAGGACAGTCTGGGACTTACAGGAGCTGCGTCTGACCTTTCCGCCTTTTATGAGGTGACGGATGAGAACGGGAATGCCGTTTCCTTTACGGCGGAAGCTCTGGATTCAGAAGCGGCCCCCGATAATATCGTCTATGCGGAAGGGATCCCGAGCTATACTTCAAAGCTTTTATTGAAATTTGACGCGGTAAGATCCGAGGGGGCGGTGCTTCAGGTAAGGCTTAAGTCCGGAGCGGGACGGTTTACGAGCTACGCGGGAACAGCCATGGAAGAGGATTATTTTGTAAACGGAGAGGCTTCGATCAGGACTCAGGTCTCTGCTCCCGTTTTTTCGCCTGTCTCCCGGAGTATCCTTGAAAATACCGAGGTTACTGTGACCTGTCCGACCGAAGGAGCAAAGATCTTCTATACGCTTGACGGCTCTGACCCGGCTGATACAGAAAACCCGAATCGCTCGATCTATTATTCTCCGCTTACGATCGCTCCCGGGACAAGAGTAAGAGCGGTCGCCTGGAAGCTGGGCTATGAGGCTTCCGAGGCCAGTGAGGGAGTATACTCTTTGGGCAATGAAATAAACGCCGCGGACCCTGAGCCTGCCGTTAAGTCGGTAAGCCTGTCGATGTACGGGGAGACGTTATCCGACGGAGACGAGATCCCGCTTGCCCTCTATGAGTCAAAGCAGCTTACCGCCGTAGCTCTGGATACGGATGCCGCGGACCGGACAGTACACTTTGAAAGCAGTGATCCGGCCGTTGTAAGGATCACTTCGACCGGTTATATGACGGCGCTTTCGGAAGGAGAGGCTGTGATCTACGCAAAGGGGATCGGCATTGATCCTGTTTCCGTCACTGTCAGAGTAAGCAAAGCCGCGGATACGGGTGTAAAGGATATCCGGATCGGAAACGGGGATGGTACGGTTTCACGGATCGAGCTCAGCCGTAGAAATATTCGTATCAAGCCCGGGGAGAGCGTGGAGCTCTACGCGATCGTCACACCGGAGGATACGGACAGGAGTATTTCCTGGTATAAGACCCAGGGCGCTCTCTCAAAGGTCTATGTCTACGGAAGCGCGGTACGGATAGTCGCGGGAGAGGCGGAGGAGACCTTTACCGTCCGGGCAGTCTCCGGAGAACTAAACGCGGCGTGTAAGGTAACGGTTGTCTCCGGACTTTCCGAAGGAGAGACCCCGGAGGGGGGGATCTGGACGGCAGGACTCTATACGGGAACAGAGTCGGGGCTCAGAAACAGCTATACCTATACCGGAAGCGCCATTACGCCGGGTACGGGAAGGGGACCTGCGCTCCGGGTGTATTATGACGGAGTCCTTTTGACAAACGGAACGGATTATACGCTGTCCTACAAAAATAATACCAATGCTCAGACAGCGGATTCGACAAAGGCCCCGTCAGTGACTGTAAAGCTCAAAGGAAGCTATAAGGGAACAAAGAGCTTTCCGTTTACCATTGAAAAGAAGCCGCTTTCTGCTTCGGATGTGATAAAAACTCCGATCTCTGTCGTAACAGATAACAAAAAGGCGGTAAAGCTTTCACCGATGGTCTTCTATAACGGAAAGCTCCTGAAGGCGGGAAAGGACTATACTCTTCCGAAGGATCTCTCTCTGACAGAGGCCGGGAAATATTCGATGCTTATTACAGGAAACGGCTCCTTTGAAGGCTCCGCTTCGATCGACATAAGCATCAGAGAAAAGGGAGAGCTATTCGATCTCTCAAAGGCCAAAGTGGTCTTAAAGGATCCCTCCTCTATCAAAGCCTTTGATCCCGGGGCGCCGGTTCCACAGACACCGGAGTTTGAGCTTACGGACAAAGGTGGGAAGCTACTTGCAGAGGGGACCGACTATACGGCAGCCTATTCCGGGAATGTCTATCCGGGGACCGCTTTGATCCAGTTTACGGCGACTGCGGAGGGGAGGTGCTTTGGTTCAAAGAAAGCGTCGTTTAAGATCAGGGAGGAAAAACAGGATCTGAGTGATACCTCTGTGATCAGCATTGCTTACGATCATTACGCTCCTTACTTAAAGAGCGGGGCAAAGCCTTCCTTGACAGTTACGGATACGCGCTATACTCCGGCAAAGGTTCTTACGGCCGGAAAGGATTATACGGTAAGCTTTGGTAACAATAAAGAGGTTACCGAAGCAGGCGGAAAGAAGATACCAAAGCTTAAGATCTCCGGAAAGGGCGCATATCAGGGGACGGTCGAGAAGAGCTTTGTTGTGACAAAACAGGAGCTTTCGGGGCTTACGATCACCGTAGAGGATGTTGTATTCAGTAATAAGGAAAAAGCCTTTCAGAAAACAAAGATGGTCGTTAAGGATTCGGAGGGGAAGACAGTAAGCAATAAGGAGTATAAGGTGGAATTTGAGCCGGAAAGCGGGATCCCCGCTGCCGGGAGCGTTATTACCGCGCATTTTACGGCAAAGACCCGGGAAGAGAAGGCAAGCGGCGGCTATACGGGGACAGTGACGGCCTGTTATAAGGTGATCGATAAAGCAAACAATATATCCGCTGCTAAAGTCAGCTTTCAGAAGGGCGGCAGCACGGACTATAACGGAAAAGCCTTTGTATACAAAGGAAAACCGGTAGAACCCGGAGCCCTGAATCTGACCGTGACTTTAAGCAAGCCGGACCGTATCCTGACCTGGGGGACAGATTATCTGATCACGGGGTTTGAGAAAAACGAGAAGACCGGCACGGGAAAGCTCTACCTCAAGGGAATCGGAGACTACGGCGGAAGGAAGGTCGTAAGCTTTCCGATCGTAAATCCGTAAAGCCAACGCAGGAAATAGCGAAAAGAACAAATGCCCCGCAGTCTGCTGCGGGGTATTTGATTGACGAAAGAGCGCTGACAGGGTACAATAAACCCAATATCAACCGTATTTTGTTTAGTGACTGAATCTTTATTGGAGAGCCGATATGCCGTTTTACCAGTATATCCTTACGATCCGGGAGGAAATCGCCTGCCTGTTCATTCTGGTCTATATCGCCTGGACCTATTTTATCGTAAAGCGCAAGAATACCTATGCGCATAATCTGTTTACAGCTCTGAACATCGTTTCGATTATAAACCTCGCGATGGACGCGATAACGATCTATACGGTGAACGATCTGGAGAGGGTCCCGGGGTGGCTGAACCATCTGCTTCACGTCATCTATATCGGAACCTTTCCGGTGATCCTGTATATTACCTATTCCTATATCAAGTGCCTGACCTTTCATATCGAAACCCATCGCTTTAAAAGCACGGAGCTTCTGCCCCTTGTGATCGCCGTGATCGGGATCGCGGTGCTGCCGATGCATTATGTCGTTACCCCCTACAGTAACTATTCCTCGGGACCGGCGGACAACGTTGCCTATGTCTGTGCCTTTCTTTATTTTTTGCTGAGTGTATGGCTGCTGTTTCGCTATGGAAAGCAGATGGACAAAAAGGCATTTCGGGGGATTTCTATGTCGCTTGGAAGTCTGGTTACGGTTGTCATCCTGCAGGGACTCATTGAGCAGCTTCTGATCACCGGTATCGCCGTTACCCTGATCAATGTCGCTCTGTATTATACCGTAGAAAGCCCGGATTCGGTCCTGATCGAAAAGCTGAATTACGAAAGAGAAAGAGCGGATGCCGCGAATAAGGCCAAATCCTCCTTTCTTGCGAGGATGTCCCACGAGATCCGTACGCCGATTAACGCAATAGCCGGGATGGATGAAATGATCCTTCGGGAGACAAAAGAGGAAAATACACTGGCCTATGCCGAGGATATCCGGACAACGGTGGGGAGTCTTTTGTCCCTGATCAATGAGATCCTGGATTTCTCAACGGTCGAGGTCGGAAAAATGGAGATCGTTCCCGTGCAGTACGAGGTTTCTGTCCTCTTAAACGATCTGACGAACAAGGTCCGGGAAAAGACGGAGCGGAAAAATATCGCGTTCCTTACGGAGATCGACCGGGATATCCCGGGGCTCCTTTTCGGGGACGCTATCCGGATCAAGCAGTGTATCAATACGCTGCTTGCCAATGCCGTAAAATATACGGACCTTGGAAAGATAACGTTACGGATTGGCTTTGAAAAGGCGGGGAAGGATGAGGTGATCCTTTCCGTTTCGGTGGAGGATACCGGCACCGGGATCAAGGAAACGGACCTTTCCCTGTATACAACACCGCTTTCCGAGCTGGATGCGGACAGCTTCAGCGTTATCGAGGATACAGGCCTTGATATGCATATTACAAGACGACTGTTAGCTCTTATGGAAAGCGAACTGGATGTAAAGAGCGAATACGGCAGAGGGTCTGTCTTTTCGTTCCGGCTCAGACAGCGGGTCGTATCCTGGGTTCCTATCGGGGACGACTGGGATCCGTCGAAGAAACGGGTGTTAGGGCAGTATACGGAGCTGTTCCACGCGCCGGACGCCAGGATCCTTGCGATCGACGATACAGAAATGAATCTGGCGGTGATCTTAAAGCTGTTAAAGAAGACCATGCTTCGGATCGATACGGCGGATTCCGGGCAGGAGGCGTTAATGAAGGCAGCTTCGCACCACTATGACATTTGTCTTGTCGATCATATGATGCCGGAAATGGACGGGATCGAGACCATGCGGGAGTTAAGGGAGCTGTCGGGGACGAGAAACTCGGTATTTATCGCGCTGACGGCTAACGCGGTCTCCGGAGCCAGGGAGTTTTATCTGAAGGAGGGATTTGACGATTACCTGGCAAAGCCGGTGAACGGGGAGCAGTTGGAGAGGCTTCTGCTTCAGTATCTTCCACAAGAGCTTGTAATGCCGGTTACAGAGGAGGCAGGTGAGCCTGTTGTTCTAAAGGAGAGTGGACTGCCTGAGATCGAGGGACTGGATCAACAGGCGGGCCTCACCTACTGCGGCTCAGAGAGCGCCTATCGGGATGTCCTTGAGATGTTTTATCAGACGCTTCCCCAGAGAGCGGAGGAGATCGAGCAGTTTTATCGTACGGAGGATATACCGGGCTATCGGATCAAGGTCCATGCTTTAAAGAGCTCGGCAAAGATCATCGGGGCCTTTGAGCTTTCGGAGGATGCGGCAAGGCTTGAAAAGGCGGCGGATGACAATGATCTTTCTCTGATCCGGGAAAAGACGGAGGAGCTGCTTTTACTGTACCGTTCGTACCAGAAAAAGTTGGCCGGTCTGTTTGAAAATGAGGAGGACAAAGCGGAGCTTCCTCCCGTGGATGAGGTAACGCTTAAAGAAGCCTACCGGTCGATCCTTGATTACGCGGACAGTATGGATTACGAGCTTTTAGAGGGTGTGCTTACGGCCTTATCGGACTACCGGCTGCCCGCGCATGATGCGGAAAAGCTCAGTACGTTAAAGAATCTGCTGTTTGATCTGAACTGGGACGGGATCACGGAGCTCTGTAAAGAAGAGGCGGTTTAAGGAGAGAGAATGCGGGAAGAGGAAAATACCGGCGGCAGAAATCAGGAAATGTTTCAGGCTTCACACCTGTTTCTGTTAGTGAGCTATACGATCATATCGGTGGTCCTGATCTTTGAGGCTGTTATGCTTAGCTGGGAGATCTGGGCTCTGCCCCTCGTTGCTCTGGGAGTGGGGTTGAGCTGGTATCTGCATATTTCCGGGAAGATCCCGGAGTATTACCGGCTTTGGATCTATACGACCTTTATCCTGATGACTTTTTTTTATTATGGGATCCATTGGACGAGCTTTTACGATCTGGCCCCCGTGATTTCCTACTTTATTCTGCTCTTCAGCGTGACCGGAGTGGAGCGCTTTGTTACGGTCTGTCAGATCGTTTACTATCTGGTCATGCTCTATGATATCGTAGCTATGCTCCGGGCAGGAGAGACCTTTGATTTTTTGAATATTTCCCGGATCCTTCTGCATATGCTTATGATCTTTATGATCGGCTACGTTTCCAAGCTGATCATCCGCAGAAGAAGATCCGTATACTTAAAGCTCGATCAGGAGATCACGGGACTTCGCAGCATCACGCAGAGTATGGACCGCTTTTTGACGACGGTATCGCACGAGATCCGAACCCCCATCAACGTCGTGATCGGACTGACGACTATGGTCCTAAAGCGGGAGGAGAACGAGGAGAGCAGAAAGGATCTGAATTCCATCTTAAGCGCCGGTTACCGGGCAGCAGGCCAGATCGATGATGTGCTGGATTATACAGAGTTAGATCTGGACAGACTGGGGGTGGCAAACGAGGTCTATATGATCGCCTCTCTGATCAACGATCTTGTTACAGAGCTTAAGATGCAGCAGAATATCGTTCACGAGCTGATCTTTGATGTCGACGCGGAGACGCCTGCTGCCTTTATCGGGGACAGCGAAAAGATCCGAAAGATCTTACGGCATCTGATCACCAACGGTATGAAATTTACAAAAAAGGGCGGGGTCTATGCCAGGATCTATACCATGGAGCGGGATTACGGGGTCAACCTCTGTATTGAGATCACGGATACCGGCATCGGTATGAAAGAGGAGGAGATCGACCGGATCTTTGAACAATTCTATCAGACGGATACCGCAAGAGGAAGAGCCGCCGGGGGCTTTGGGATCGGAATGACCATCGTTCATGGCCTGGTCCAGTCCATGGGCGGTTTTATCCATATCGACAGCGAACTGAACGTCGGAACGAGCGTTATCGTAAGTATCCCGCAAAAGGTCGCGGATCCGTCGCGCTGTATGTATTTAAGCGACAGGAACTCGATCCGTGTGGGAGGGTATCTTCGCTTTTCCAGGGCTGAGGTTCCGAGAGTCCGTGAATTCTATAATTCCATGGTCTCCCATATGGAAAAGGGTCTTGGGATAACGATCCACCGGGCGGAGAATATCTCAGATCTGAACCGGCTGATGCTGACATGGGACCTGACACATATCATCGTCGGCGATACCGAATATCTTCAGGAAACCGAGGCGATCGAGGAGCTTGCGAAGCGGACGGTGGTGATCGTTGTGGCAGAGGACAGCTTTCAGGTACGGGAGGATTCCGCAGTCCGGATCCTCAGAAAGCCCTTTTATTGTTTCCCGATCGTAAGCCTTCTCGACGAAACGCAGAAAAAAGAGCCCAGAACAGCGGATTTAGATATCAGACGTTATCTTTCCGGCGCGGAGATCTTAGTGGTGGATGACGAGCCCATGAATCTGTTGGTTGCAAGGGGGATTTTTGGAGAGTACGGAATGCGGGTAGAGACTGCCACAAACGGTCCGGAGGCGATAAGACTCTGTCGGAAGAAGCGATATGACATTATTTTTATGGATCATATGATGCCGGATATGGACGGGGTCGAGGCAATGAAGCTGATCCGGTCGGACGCCGGAAAGCGGGATGAGGATCTGATCATCATCGCCCTGACCGCAAACGCTGTCAGCAGCGCAAAGGAAATGTTTTTACAGGAGGGCTTTGACGGGTTTATTCCAAAGCCCATCGAGCTGCCGGTTTTGGAACGGGTGCTTGTGAAAGCCATCAAACGGCTGCCCAGACAGCAGAAGCATAGCTGAGATTTAAGGAGTGGAATATGTTTTTCAGAAAAGTCTTAGATACGATCGCGGATACCAAACGGGATATTCAGGAGAGGCTGCTCTTACTGATCAGTCTGATCGCCCTGGTCGCTCTGTTTACGGTTTTTGTCGGGGGACTTTTCTTAGGGGAGAATGCGGCCAGTGAGATCGTGATCGGGATCGGCTTTCTGGTTTTTCTGCTGATCATCTATTTCTCTGTCCGGTATAACCGCTTAAGGCTTGGGGCTGCTGTTAGCGCCCTCGTCATCATCTTTGCCGTTCTGCCGTTAACTTTTTTTACCAGCGGAGGGGTCTTTGGCGGATCTCCGGTCTGGATCGTGCTCTGTGCCGTGATCATCGCCATGACGAATCAGGGGAGACGGAAATACATTCTGTTTGCCCTGGGGGGAGCGGTGGTTCTGGCGTGCTATTTTCTGAGCTACCGGTTTCCGGGTCTTCTTACACAGCATTCGTACGAGGCCGGTTATCAGGATTCCCTGATGTCCGTTATCGTAGTCAGTATCATGGTCTGCCTGATGTTTGAGTTTTCTCTGAGAGTTTACCGGGCGGAGAGCAGAAGGAGCGAGGAGCAGAGGATCGAGATCGACAAGCTGAATCAGGCGCAGAATCAGTTTTTCTCCAGCATGAGTCACGAGATCCGTACGCCGATCAGCTCGATCATCGGGCTGAATGAAATGATCCTCAGAGAAGATGTTTCGGATGAGGTCAGGGAGGACGCGTTAAATATCCAGTCGGCCAGCCGTCTGCTTTTGCATATCATCAACGATATTCTGGATATGAGCAAGCTGGAATCGGGAAAGATGGAGATCGAGCGGGTGCCCTATCAGTTGGAGCAGATGCTGTCGGATATCGTCGGAATGATCTGGATCAGGGCGAAGGAGAAGGGCCTTGAATTTCATGTGGATGTGGATCCGACGCTGCCTTCCGAGCTTTACGGCGATGAGATCAAGATCAAGCAGGTACTCATAAACCTCCTGACCAATGCCGTGAAATATACCAATGATGGTTCTGTGACGCTTAGCGTTCAGGCCGAAAAGCGAGAGGAAGGGAAGATCCTTGTTACCTATACCGTCAGTGATACCGGGATCGGGATCCGGAAGGAAAATATCCCGCATCTTTTCGATGCCTTCAAGCGGGTCGATACCGAACGAAACCGCTACGTGGAGGGAACAGGACTGGGGCTTCTGATCGTAAAGCAGTTTACAGAGCTGATGGGCGGAGAAGTCAAGGTCAACAGCGTCTATATGCAGGGCTCCTCTTTTGTTGTCCAGATCCCACAGGAGATCCGGAGTGAGGTCAGTATCGGAAATCTGGACCTGGAGAACAGACACCGGCAGTTGGATCGCAACCGGTATCGCCAGAGCTTTGAGGCTCCTTCGGCAAAAATCCTTGTAGTGGACGATAATTCCGTCAATCTGATGGTCGTAAAGAAGCTGCTTCGGGATACGAGAGCGCAGATCGATACCGCGGAAAGCGGGGAGATCTGCCTGCAGAAGACGGTGTCGGCGCATTATGATCTGATCTTAATGGATCATCTGATGCCTCAGATGGATGGGATCGAATGCCTGCACCGAATCAGGGATCAGGTCGGCGGACGCTGTAAGGATACCAGGGTCTGCGTCCTGACGGCCAATGCGGGAAGCGAAAAACAGGCGATGTATCTGAGAGAGGGCTTTGACGGATATCTTTTAAAACCGGTGAACGGTGAGCAGCTGGAGGAAGAAGCGATAAGACTTCTCCCAAAGGAGCTGGTACACATTTTGCGGGAGAACGGCCAGACCCCTTTGGAAGAGAAGGTCGTAAGAGGGAGGCACGCCAGACGGATCCCGATCCTGATCACGACCGACAGCGTCTGTGATCTGCCGAAAGAACTGGTTAAGAAACGAGGGCTTGCGATCCTGCCTTACCACGTCAATACACCCCGGGGAAAGTTCTTAGATGGTATCGAGACAGAGTCCAGAGAACTCATCACCTATATGAAGGAAAATATCGGCGACGTACGCTCCCAGGCTCCTGTGCTTGAGGAGTATGAGGCGTTCTTTGCGAAGCAGCTTCAGAGAGCCAGCAACATTATCCATATCGCTATGGCCAGTCGGGTAAGCACCGGTTTTGAGACGGCAACCGAGGCGGCGGGGACCTTTGATAACGTAACGGTCGTAGACAGCGGGCATCTTTCCAGCAGTATGGGGATGATGGTCTTAGAGGCCGTACGGCTTGCGGAGGCGGAAAAGCCGGTGGAGGAGATTGTTAAGGAACTGAATGAGTTAAAGGAACGGATCCATACGAGCTTTATCGTAGAGGATACGGAATATCTGACAAGGACCGGTCATATGAATCCGGTGATCGGAAGGCTGACTCAGGCGTTCATGCTTCACCCGATGCCGGTTCTGACCCTTAGAAAGAGCCGGATGGGGCTCGGGCGGATCTGCTTTGGGACCAAGGAAAGCGCCTGGAAGAAGTATATTTCCTCAGCCCTCAGTACAACCAGACCGGTGGATACGAAGCTGTTGTTCATCACCTCGGCGGGACTTACGCAGGCGGAGCTTCGACAGATCGAAAAGGAGGTTCGAAAGATCGTGACCTTCGAGCAGGTCATCTTTCAGAAGGCTTCCTCCGCAATCAGCGTAAACTGCGGTCCGGGGTCCTTTGGTTTACTGTTTAAGACGGTAAGCTGAAACGAAACAGGATCGTCCGGTGAAAGGGGTGGTTCGGCGTAGTCTTTTTGGTTTTTTGAAGAGTCGCCATCTCCTGAGCCTCAAGCGCAAAGGCGATCCGGGGAGAGGAACAGCTTCCGTTATAAAGCTTTGTCTGGGAGTCAAGATAATCTCCAGTATAGACGACTAAGGCCGGCGCATCCGTCAGAAGCTCGATCTCCATATCCGGATAGGAAAGCAGAGCGGCTGTGCGAAGCGGTGTGTGTTCTTTTTCTATAGATTCATATTTTGAAGTTTCATTGGTTGGGGCTTCATCAATAAATCCGTTATTTATACTGGTTAACGATTTTCGTTGCCGATCAACCGGACTCGCAAACGCAATTCCAGTACGTTTACTTTATCAAAAACGGCAATTAATTGCGTTCGCGAGTATAATACCGCAGAGGACGGGATCTTGCGAAGCTGCGAGGGTTGTTGACGTACCGGTGAAGTGTCGGGGTAAAGCTGCCGGGTGTATAGCTCTTGTTTACTTTGCGGGCAGCGGAACATTTCCAATGAGCAAGCTGCTTCGGCTGTCGTATCTGTTCTGGATAACTGAACGGATACAAGCTCAAGAGGGTTCCCGGCGGTATCCGAAGGCCAGTATATATCCGGTGATTTATACTGGTTAACGCTTTTCAGTGCCGATTAATCGGACTCGCAAACGCAATTTCAGTACGTTTGCGTTATCAGAAACGGCAATTAATTGCGTTCGCGAGTATATCTGTCGTAGGAGCAGTGTCCGGGAGAGCGGAGATCTTTACGGGAAGAAAGGTCTCATCATTTAAGCAGATCTCATTCCCCGCGACAGCTAAGGAAAGGTCTTCTGAAAGCCGCTTGCGACGCTTGGGCAGGATGAGCCCGCAGGAATGCTGTATTACTATGATCAGCCTGCGGATATGATTCTCTACAAGGGCCTCGCCCATCGCAAGCTGTCGGAGAACAGGGAAGCCCACGCCTGCTTCAACAAGCTGATGGATTACGGGGAGCGCCATATCCGTGATGAGGTCAAAAATGATTATTTCGCGGTCTCTCTTCCGGATTTCCTGATCTTTGAGGATGATATGGATAAGAAGAACGAGGCGCACTGTCGATATCTGATGGGGCTTTCGGCGTTAGGACTCGGGGAATGGGATAAGGCGGAGAAAGAGCTTAACAAGGCTGTCGGGATCGATTTCAACCATCAGATGAGCCGGATCTATTTAAAGCATGCGGAAGCAAAGAATCTGTGAGAGAGTTGCAGGGTGTCGCAGAGATGGACCGCAAAGAGCTTTACGAGGATTGATTGCAAGCCCGGATAGCCGGAAGTGAATAATGGCATTGAAACTGACTGCCGTCTGTGTGGTTGCGCAGACGGCAGTTTTTGTGCTATGATTTTGAGATGGGAAATGACTGTTTCCTTTGCTGTTTTGTATCTGCCCAGTTACCCTGGGCAGATACGCCGTTTTCTATTAATATCCGGGCGGGCTTTGCCGGTTTGAATATGAGGTGACTATGGACGGGTTTATTGAGGTGAAAGACCTGAAAAAGACTTTCGTAGATAAGGAAAAATCAACGGAGGTTTTAAAGGGGATCGATCTGTCGATTCAAAAGGGAGAGATCTTCGGGATCGTAGGCTTTTCCGGGGCCGGGAAATCGACTCTGGTACGCTGCATCAACCGGTTAGAGGAGCCGGATAGCGGAACGGTGCTGATTGACGGTGAGGATATCACGGCGTTAAATCGGGACGCGCTGAATAAGAGGCGAAGAAGGATCGGTATGATCTTTCAGCAGTTCAATCTCTTCGATTCGATGACGGTCCGGAAGAATATTGCCTATGCTTTGAAGCATACGGAGCTTTCGGAGAAGGAAAAGGAGGAGAGGATCGATGAGATGCTGCGTCTGGTCTCGCTGACCGATAAAAGGGACGCTTATCCCGGGGAGCTTTCCGGCGGACAGAAGCAGCGGGTCGGAATCGCGAGAGCCTTGGCCAATAACCCGGATGTTCTGCTGTCGGACGAGGCGACAAGCGCCCTGGATCCGCAGACGACCCTTTCGGTTTTGGATCTGTTAAAGGAGATCAATGAGAAGCTCGGACTTACGATCCTTCTGATCACACATGAGCTTGAGGTGGTGAAATATACCTGTAACCGGATGGCTGTGATGGAGGAGGGAAAGCTCGTAGAGCAGGGGCTTGTAGAGGAAATTTTTCAGAATCCGAAGTGCGATACCGCAAAGAGCTTTATCGATGTATATAATAAATTCAGGAGTAATTGAAAATGAGTCTGTATAAATATTCTTTCTGGGAAGTTTTTAAGCATTCCTTCAGCGCTGAGGTCTGGGAGGATGTTTTCCCGGCGCTTGGGGAAACCATGTATATGGTCGGGATATCCTCTGTATTTGTGCTGATTTTCGGCTTGTTTCTGGGTCTGGTTCTCATTATGACGAGTAAGGACGGGCTGACACCCTGCCGCCCGGTGCATGGGATCCTGGGCGCGATCATCAACTGCTTCCGTTCGCTTCCCCAGGTGATCATCATCATCGTTATGCTGCCGGTGGCGAGAGCTCTGCTTGGGAAGAGCTACGGAACGAACGCCTGTATCCTTTCCCTGGTGGCAAGCTGCGTTCCGCTGTTCGCAAGGCTTGTGGAGAGCAGCCTGTTAGAGCTTGAAAAGGGAAAGATCGAGGCAGCAAAGGCGATGGGAAGCACCAACGCTCAGATCGTCTTCTCGATTATGATCCCCGAGAGTCTGCCGTCGCTGATCCGGGCCTTTACCAACGCGGTGATCATCGTCATCTCTATGACGGCCTTAGCCGGGAGCTTCGGCGCCGGAGGGATCGGTTATATCGCGGTGACCTTTGGCTATACGCGCTATAATCACGATATCCTTTTCGCGACGATCATCGTCCTGATCGTCATCGTGCAGGCGGTACAGCTTATCGGAAATACGCTGTCAAATGCGATATTGAAGAAACGGCATTTGATTTGATATGATATGATATGAGGGGTCATTACTAATGCTTAGCTGATAGTAAGGTTGATGGTATAGGAAACGAATTTATTCGTTTCCTATTGCGCCGATTGCGGAGCGCTGAAAGCGCCTTCCTAATCGCAATCGTGCGCATCAATAGTTATCGTAAACAAATTTATTTAATTCGTTTACGATAACTGCCCAGGGTAACTGGGCAGATACGAAGATTCGGGATTTCGGGATTCAAGTTAATAACAGGAGAGACGAGCATGGGTATATATCTAAATCCGGGTTACGTTTTGTTTGAGGAGGCCGTTAATTCAGAGATTTTTATTGATAAGACAGAGATGCTGTTATATTTGAATTCTGTATTAAGGACACAGAAGAAATATGTCAGTGTATCCCGTCCAAGGAGATTTGGAAAAACGATCACTGCCAATATGCTCTGCGCCTATTACGGCAAGCCTGACAGTACAGAGTTATTTAAAAGATGCAAGGTTTCACAGCATAAGAATTGGGACAGATATTTAGGAAAATGTGATGTGATCAGGCTTGTAATGACAGACTATTTTAAGGAAGGGGTAGATGTAGAAGACGCTCTAAAAAAAATTCAGACTCGTGTCTATAGAGATTTTGGGAAAGTATATCCTGAGGTAGAGCTTGATCCGGATGATTTTGTATACAGCATGGAATTGATCAGCCACGAAAGCGGGAAATCGTTCGTTATTATAATAGATGAATGGGATGCGATATTTAGAGAATGTAAGGAAGATGAAAAGGGTCAGACCAGATATCTGGATTTTTTGCGTAATTGGCTGAAAGATAAGGATTATGTAGCGCTTGCCTATATGACCGGTATCCTTCCGATCAAGAAATACGGAAAGCATTCTGCTCTGAATATGTTTGATGAATATTCTATCATAACGCCGATGCAGCTTGCGCCATATACCGGATTTACCGGAGATGAGGTTAAAGAGCTGTGCAGAGCATATGGGCGTAACATGGATAAAATAAAGGAATGGTATGATGGATATGATGTCAGTGATATCATACCGCCTGATCCGGATCATCAAGTACAGCGAATGACAGGAAAAGAGATACCTGCCGTACACTATTCTATCTACAGTCCGCTTTCCGTAGTAAATGCAGTGACAACAGGATATATCCAGAATTACTGGAATAAGACAGAAACCTACGAAGCACTTGCGGGGTATATCCGGATGAATCAGGACGGGTTAAAGGACGCGGTTGCTCTTATGATGGACGGGGGTAGTGTGAAAGCGGATATTTCTACCTATCAGAATGACATGACTACCTTTACGAGTAGGGATGACGTGCTGGCGCTTCTTATTAATCTTGGATACCTGAAATATAATATTGAGACAAAGGAAGTTTCGATCCCAAACAAAGAGATACTGGATGAGTTTAAAACCTCAACAAAATCGAATGAATGGGTAGATACATTTCAATCGTTTAAGACCTCTCTTAAGCTCCTTGACGCGATCTGGACCGGAGATGAGGAAACTGCCGCGGAGCTTATGGAGCTTGCGCACGACAAAAGCGCAAATAAAACCTATAATGATGAAGCGGCTCTAAGCTACGGAATACAGTATGCTATGTATGCTGCTCAGAAATATTATACTACTATACAGGAGTTGGACAGCGGGAAGGGATACGCAGATCTTGTTTTCCTGCCATCGCCGAAATATCCGGATAAACCGGCGCTTCTTATGGAGCTGAAGTATGACAAGGATGTAAAGACGGCCGCTGACCAGGTAAGGAAACGAAACTACCCGCAGGTGCTGGAGCACTACAAAGATAATCTTTTGATAGTCAGTGTGAATTACGACAAGGACGCAAAGGGAGATGCTTTTAAGAGGCACAGTTGCAGGATAGAAAAGATGTAGTTTGATACTTGACGAGCTGGCGTAATCCTGCTATTTTAGTAACGGTTTTGGGAAACCAATCGTATATCATAAGGAGGAGTTTGAAAAATGAAAAAGAGTTTAATTGCGATCCTGCTTTCAACGGCGCTTTCTACGGCTCTGCTTGCCGGCTGCGCGGCTGCTCCGGCAGCGACGGCGCCTGTAGCGGATACGGCTGCTGCCGAGGAGACAGAAGCGGAACCGGCGGCGGAAGAGACCGAAGCGGCCGAGGAAACTGAGACAACGACAACGGATGGGGATTTTGTTGTTCTGAAGTGTGTCGGGGATCTGACACCCCACAGCGAGATCCTAAACGCTGCGGCTGATCAGCTTGCTGAAAAAGGTATAAAGTTAGATAT
This sequence comes from Lachnospiraceae bacterium, assembly GCA_017444015.1. GTDB lineage: Bacteria > Bacillota > Clostridia > Lachnospirales > Lachnospiraceae > UBA2868. The sequence goes on from JAFSXN010000108.1 coordinate 24,060, forward strand.
CGTTTCTACGACATGGGATGCGACATGGAATGATATGTTAGTTGACGGCGAGATCGATTTTGCTTACTTTATGCACGTTCCCGCCATGGAGAGCATTGAGGAGGAGATGGGTGTTACCCTGTACAGCATGGGTGGAATCCACGTTGAGCCCTATGCCTGCTTCTCCGATAAGTACGCGACCAGGGAGGAGCTTCCCGAGAACGCGGTGATCGCGATCCCGAACGATTCCTCGAATGAATACAGGGCTTTGAAGGTTCTGGAGAAGGAAGGCTTTATCAAGCTGAATCCCGAGATGACGGCGATGGATTCCTCTGTCAAGGAGGTCGACGAGTATCTGATCCCGATCGAGCTGATCGAGATGGATCAGGCCAATATCATCCCTTCGTCAGCTGATTTTGACGCGTATTTTGTCAACGTTAACAGAGCCTTGGAGGCAGGGATCGACACTACCGCTTATCTGATGAGAGAGGGCGAGGATTCCGAGTATGCCAATATCATTACCGTTACCGAGGCGAACAAGGATAACGAGGCGATCAAGACTCTGGTAGAGGTTCTTCAGTCGGATGAGATCAAGCAGTTTATCACGGATAACTATAACGGCGCGGTAATTCCCGCGAAGAACTAAGGAAAAACTGAGCTTTAACGTATATGAAAACGGACGGGGAAATTAACCCCGGTCCGTTTTCGCTACGTAGCCCTCGTATGGAAGTTTTCCGGATGGAGCCGGACGATTTTCAGTCCTCGTCCAGATCCATATTCTCCAAGTCCAAATCCTCAAAGAGATCGTTGTCTAAGATCTCATCGAAGCGGTCGCTTGCCGCGTCGTACTCGTCATCGTCCTCGATATAGGTCAGCACCGGTTCCTCGTTCGGATCATCAGGATTCTCCGTGTAGCGGTAGATCCAGACACCCTCCTCGGAGGCCTCGCCCTTTTCATCAAGCGGCAGAAGAGCGATATAATCCTGCTCGTCCATATCAAAGATCGTAAGCACCGCGCAGGTGACGCTTGTCCCGTCATCCAGCTCCAGAGTAACGGTCATTTCCTCCTCTTCCTCAGTATTTTCTTCGATCCCTTTTTTTTTCGTATCAGCCATAGCTATGATCCCCCTGTTTATGCCTGTGATCCGGTATCAGGCACCGGATC
>JAFSXN010000109.1 GCA_017444015.1 Lachnospiraceae bacterium
CCCATCACCATGGAGCGGATGGATGAGGCGGCAGAGGAAGCCATAAAGCAGATAGACGACAGAAACTACGCGGATGCGCTTCTGGAAGAAGGCTATGGAAATATCGGCCGGTACGGGATATCGTTCTTTAAAAAGAGGTGCCGGGTACATTATAAGGACGGGTATTGTGAACAATATGGTCACTAAGAAGCTGCAGCTATTACCCCATCCCGATTAGACATTCACTCCCGCGGAAAGCAAAACCATACTTATAGATACGCTCCGCGGGGATGCCGCGGGCGAGGAGATCAGCGTCATAGCGCTTGTCCTCGATCTGTTTGAGGGCATTTGCTATGGTGTCAGACAGCTCTTTCTCACCATCCTCGGAATCCATGACCTTAAACTCCAGGATTACGGCTACGTCCTTCGCATCTTTCGGTTCCATTACCACGTCATAGCGTCCAAAGCCGCTTTCCCGGTTGGATTTGATCACATAATCGCTTGCCTTGTCTACCATCAGACCGAGGACAAAGCCGTGGTAGAAGCGTTCCGGCTCTCGCTCAGAAGGATGCGTTCCCGTATCGAAGCTGCTGAAGGTATCCCGGGCAATGCGCGTCATATAGTTATTCATATCCCTTACATTACCGGACAGCATACAGCGGATGAACTCCGGATAATTGTTTTCTGCCTTTTTAAACCAGCCGCGGATCAGCTTACTGAACATAAGCCTTGTCTCATAGTTTGTGATCGCGATAACGTGGGACAGTGTTCGTTCCAACCCATCCTTCTTGATCAGAGTATCTGTGATCTTTAAGTATCCGGATGCGACCAGCAGGCTCCAGACAGCCTCCTGATTTCCCTTCAGATCGGAAAAGACGATCTGCTCGTCGATCACGGTCTTCAGGGAATTCCCTTTCAGAAGCTCCTCAAAATCCTCTTTGAGTCCCGGCGAACCGGTACGGATCAGTTCGGAAACCAAGCCGTTCCCGCTGGTATCCGCCCACCAGGTATCGAGCTTCCCGTTTTCCAGGAAGGAGGTAACGGACCAGGGGTTATAGATATCCCTGACGCTGCCAAAGATAAAACCGTCGTACCAATATTTTACTTCTTCCTTGAGCGAGGGATCAAAGCCCTGCGCATCCATAGCGGCAAAGACCTCTTCTTCCGTAAAGCCGAAGGATGTCCTGTATTTTTCGGTGGTTGTTGTAACCACCGTAAGGTTGTTCAGATCGGAGAAGATGGATTCCTTACTTACGCGGGTAATTCCAGTCATTACCGCTCTGCCGAGATGAGGGTTAGTTTTGAAGGTATTATTGAAGAGTACCCGTATATATTGTACCAGATCATCCCAGTAGCCGAACATCCATGCCTCCTGCATGGGGGTATCGTATTCATCTAATAAAATGATGGGTTTTTTGCCATAATGACGCTCCAGAAGATCACATAAGGTATTTAAGGAAAACATTGCTGTCACTGTGTCCATTTCGCCGGATACAGCATCGAAGTTTTCTTTTTCCCTGGGAGTCAAATTATTGTAGTCAAGGACATCCCGAAATTCATCGTATTTGTTCGTGATCAGCCGGTTGATTGCCTTTCTCGTTTCATCAAAGCTCTTATTTTTTATTCCCGCAAACGACAGAAAGATAACCGGCCACTGTCCCTGCTCAGCGCGAAGCTCCTCGTCCTGCCATACTTCAAGATCCCCGAAAAGTTCCTCCCCGCGCCCTGCATACTTATTGGAAAAGAAGCATTCCAACATACTCATATTCAGCGTTTTTCCAAAGCGCCGAGGGCGGGTAATGAGGGTAACGTCGGCCTGATGTTCCCACCACTCCTTAATAAAGCAAGTTTTATCAATATAAAAACAATCCCTTTCTCTAAGCTTTCCAAAATCCTGTGCTCCGATGGATATAGTCCTTTTCATAACCGTCTCCCTTATTCCGATCCCTTTCCGGCTGCTCATTCTATCCTGACATTATTGATTTTACTATGTTTTTCAAGGGTTTTCAACACTTATGGAGTTCAGAACGGCGGAAAGTGACAGTGCTTTGTCAACGTTTTGTCAACGTCGGTGTGATAGAATTACTCTGAACAGGTATGGAAGAGAATAAGAGGATAGAATGGGTTTTCAGGATTTATCGCGACTCCCCCGTTTTGCTGATACAGAAGCGGTTCGGAGGGGTGGTGACGCACGGAAAAATCTGATAGCTGCGTTCGGATAGTGATTTGTGACAGTGCTGTGATGGGCCTGTGCTATAATGCACTATGGATTATAAGGCGACATACAACATATAGATATTTGATTAAAGGAGAAGCACATGATAAGGGACAAATGGAATAAGCTAAGCAAGCTCAGAAAAAGGATTTTCGCGGGGGCGTTAGCGGTAGCGGTTCTTAGCACCAGCTTTAATATCGGAAGCTTTGTCGTAAACGCGGATACCGAAAGCGGGAGGGTCATCACCGAATTTATGCCGCTTCCGGAGGAGATCCTTTATCAGGAGCTTCCCATAGGGGGAGAGGAATCGGATATTACCTTCCCCGGAGAATTGGACGTTGAAATCTATACGGAAACCATAAAGGAAAGGGAGGAAGACGAGCCGATCGAGGAGCTGCCTGTACCGGAGCCGGAAATTACCGGGGTTCCGACAGAGACGCCCGTGGAGCCCGAGATAACCGATACGCCGACGGAAACGCCACAGGAGCCCGCCGCAGAGGACGGGACAGAAGACATTTCGGGCGCTGAGGAAAACGGAGAACAAGGGGCTGTACAGGAGCCTGCGCCTGGGGAGGAGCAGACGGAATCCCCTGCAGAGCCTTCTACAGAGGAAACCGCGGGAGACAATTCCGGCGAGAGCGAACAGATCGCAGAGGAGCCTTCCGACGAGCCATCCCAGAGCAGTGAGTCTTCTACGGAGAGTACGCCCTCCGCTGAAGGGGAGTCCGGCGGAAATGAGCCCTCGGAGTCAGCCGGAGAGAGCGGAGATATCTCCGGGAAGCTTTCCCTGAGGGAACTTGCCCATAGCTTTGGTTCTCTTTTCATAACGGAGGTTTACGCGGAGGATCTCTCTATAGAGGATAGCGACTCTACAGAGGATAGCGGCTCGGCAGAGGATAGCGGCTCGGCAGAGGATAGCGCCTTCGGCGACGACACCGATTCTGGCAACGATAGCGGCTTACGCGAGGATACCGGCTCCGGCGACGATACCGGTTTTTTAGAAGGAGACAACGGAGCTTCTGATAACTCCGGGGATTCTCATGAGGATACAGAGGAAGAGACAGAGATTGTCTCGGAGAACGAGCATAAGACCCTGACGGGGGTAACATGGAGATTAGATCCGGATCGCAGCGCCTACGGCTCGGTATTTCAGGCGGCGGTAGAGGGAGACGTATTCGTATACGTTCCCGATCTCTCTGAGTACGGCCTGGAGGTCGAGGCGGAGCTGCCGCAGATACGGGTTACCATCGTTGCGGGAGAGCCGGAAGAGGAAACGGTCAGCGGAAACGAGATCCCCGTATCCTTCAGCCAGTTTGCGGTTATCGACGGCGTTAAGGTTACGGTTGAGGCGCCCGAGGGAGTATTCCCGGAGGGAGCCTATATTCGCGTGCGCGCCAGCGATAACATGGAGCAGATCGAGAGAGTCATCCGGGAGGACAAGGGCCTTTCCGACGAAGAGAGCGAAGGGGAAGGCGCACAGGGGCTTAAGCTCTATGCCTTTGATATAACGATCCTTTCCGAGGACGGAGAGGAGCTGCAGCCCAATACGGAACACGGAGAGGCAAGGATCACCATGTCCGGGATCGACGCGCTTTCCGAGGGCGGAAGCGATACAGACTTCACGATCTACCACTTCGAGGATGATTTAAGCAGTGCCGAGGCTCTTCCTACCGAGATAGACGCAGGCGAAGGCGCAGCCTCCGCCCCTGCGGCAAGCTTTTCCACCTACGTGGCAGCGCTTGGCAGCAGCGGAACGTTTGTGCCGGTGACGGGGATCACGGTTACGCCGGAGATAGGGCTTTATGATAATAAAAGACGTATTTTAGTAAATTATAAACAGGAATATCAAAGAAAAGGCAATACAGTTTTTGGTCACACCTTTTCTGTTGTACCTGATGATGCGTCTGTAAATAAAATAACTATGATTCTTAACCCCGGGGGAGGGTCACATGAATATACTATATATGATGGGGCGGCATTTAGTATTGATAGTACAGTTCATGGGGGCGGAGATATTTCTATGAAGGTTTTTGTACAGGGTGGTGGAGCAGGTGGTGAAGATTTTCCCTTTAATGGAACTGGAGCAGATGAATGGGGGCAAATTGATATATATGTTGTGTCAGCCGAGAGCCCAGTTTTAACTGTAGGAGGACACGAGTACGTTTCTTTACAGAATAATAAAAAAATAGCTATTTTCACGGATAAGGATGTTAATTTCGCACTTGAATACGATCCTAACAGTATAGTCAGTGCGGAGTATCGCTTTTCAAAAAATTTTTATGATCAGAGTGATTGGGGTTTCTGGGAAAATGGATTAAAGTTTGAGACGAATCCGGTGTCTTACAATTACGAGGCAGGGGGCATTGTTAGTGCGGCCGAAGTGGATCAAAAGCAGCCCATTTATATTTATGTAATGTACAAAAATGGAAATGAGACACATTATATTTCCTCAGAGGGAATTTGGATTGATACGGAAGATCCCTGGGTGGATAGTATGAAGATCGAGAATAATAACCTTGAGATAAATCTTCATGATGGGGAAAGCGGATTGGCGGCGTACTATGTATACGGAGTTACGAATGGTACTCCGGCAATAGATGATCCTGAAACAGTTATTGAGGAGGGGGAGAAGTATGAGGTTAAAGGTGGAGAACCTGATAGTAATGGAAGAATTTCAATCTCTTCTGAGAAAAAAGAAGAAATAGATAATAATAAAACCTATTATGTAGTATGCGTAGATCGAGCGGGGAATCCGAGTCAGGTCGCGTCCTGCGGAAGTGATGAGTCAATTACGGGTACATTGAAGGTTGAAGCTATTAAGAAGAAAGAGGGAGAGACAGAAGAGTCTTACACGTTTCAAAACTTGAACTCGGAAGAGAATAAAGAGCTGGGTGATGCGGATAGCAATTCGACAATTACCATAAGCTCTGAGTGGGCTGACTATAAGGCGTCCTATTATATTTCCAAAGATTTTTATGAGTCGGATACAAAATTGGAGGAAGCCGCTGTTACATGGAATCAGCTTGAAGACGAAAAAAAAGGAACGCCTTTGAAGCTTCTGGATCTGACCGGCGTAGAGGATGGGGAGCTGTATGTCTATGCAAAGATTTCCGCAGCAGACGACGAAACGCAGACCGCTTATATTTCTTCCGGGAAAATACGTGTTGACAGGAAGGGTCCGGAAATATCAGAATTTAACGTTAAAATGGACGGTACTAAGGCGACGGTAACAATCGAGGCGACGGATGCGTTAAGCGGGATCGACGGCTATTATGTGAAAGCGGTAGAAAAAGGCGGTACCGCGCCGACGGCAGAAGCGCTGAAGGCAGGTGAAAAATATGATAAAGGAGAAATCACGTTAGAAGGTCTGGCCGTGGGAAAGACCTATGATATCTATGCAATCGTAATGGATGCCATGGGAAATACCAGCGACATTGCGAAGTGTGATACCAGAGGCACTATTTCCGGAGAGTTTACAATCGAAGGCTATGATACATACACAATTTTACGGGCCTCGGATGATTCTGAAAAGCCTACGAATCAGCTAAAAACTATTACGATCAAAGGAAGCAACGCAGAAAAGGTTCTCTACTATATCGCCGATAAGTTTTATGCTTCTACGACGGAGCTTGAAAGCATCGCAAAGGAGAAATGGGCGGCCTATAATCCGGGAACCGACGGAACGAATAAGCCAAAGCTTTTGGAAAATCAGAAAAACTATGTCTATGTCAAGCTGACGTCCTCGGAGGAAAGCATCGAGCCTGTCTATCTTTCCTCTAAGGGGATCATCGTAGATACGAAGGCTCCTACAGTTTCGGAGTTTTCCGCAAGCGTAGACGGGACAAGCGCAACGGTTACGATCAAGGCGACGGATGAGTTAAGCGGGATCGACAGCTACTACGCCATGGCGGTAAAGACCGGAAGTACGGTGCCGACAGAGGAAGAGGTAAAGACGAAGGGAACAAAGAGCGCCTCCGGGACAATCACGCTCAGCGGCCTGACCGAGGGTACCGCTTATGATATTTACACGGTAGTTACCGATAAGGTCGGAAATACAAGCGACCTTCAGACGACCACCTCCGGAGGAGCGATCACCGGAAAAATCAGCGTTATGGGGCATAACTATACGGCCTTGCAGGGAAAGGATGTCATCGACGACTATTCAAAGACCCAGAAGGAGATTACGATCTCTGTAACAAAGGGCGCGGAGCTCACAGGCAGTATCCAGTATTTTATTACGGATAAGTTCTATGCCTCCTCGACGGAGCTTGAGAAGGACGCGTCGGGGAAATGGGCGATCTATAACAGCAAGAGCAAGCCGGCCCTGAAACAGAACATGAAGAATTATATCTACGTAAAGCTCGTTCCGAAAAATGCTTCGGAGAAGAGTGTCTATCTTTCCTCCAGGGCGATCTGGGAGGACGAGAAGCCGCCGAAGGTAAACAGCGTAAACGCCACGCCGAAGGATACGAGCGCGAATATTACCGTTTCGGGAAGCGATGGCGAGAGCGGACTTAAGAAGTATTATGTACTGATCAAAAAAGACGGGGAATCGGCTCCGAAGGCCGACGACATAAAGAGCAGCGGAAAATCTACGGAGGACGGGCAGATTACCTTAGACGGCCTGACGCCCTCGACCGCCTATATGGTTTACGCTGTAGCGGAGGATAAAGCAGGAAACCTGAGCGCGGTCGGAAAGAGCAAGCTTACGACGAAAAAGGGCACGGCGACTCCGACACCGGCAGCTTCTGCCGCGGCAGCGGGAGGCGGCGCGGGGGCCGCAGGTGCCGCCGGGGCAGGAAGCGGAAGCGGTACAGGAGCGGCCGGAAGCGGTACAGGAGCGGATGGAACCGGAAGCAGCAATATCGCTGACCGGATTGCCATGGCGGGAAGCGGGGCGGAAGGCGCCCTCGGGACAGAGGACGACGGAAAATCTGTCCGGGATAAGGTACCCTTTATCCTCGATGCTACCGACGGGATTACCATAGGAAGGCAGCTCACCAGCGGCTGGGACCGCGTTACGAAGATTACGGCGGAAGCGAAAGCGCCTGCGGAGATCGTTGTCGATATGAACGGGGGAACCGTAATTCCCGAGCTTATGTTCCACGATATCTCCGATCGGGATATGACCGTCTATTTCGTTATGGACGACCGGGTGACCTGGGTCGTAAACGGGATGTCCTTTACACAGGAGTCCGTAAAGGATACAGATATGAGGGTAAGAGAGGATACAAGAAACATCCCCGCCCAGAAGATCAACGAGATCGCGGACGTCTATCCGCATATCGATCTGTCCTTAGCCCATGACGGCGACTTCGGCTTTACGGCGATTTTACGGCTGAACACAGGGAAATCCAACAGCGGGATGTACGCGAACCTCTACTATTACGATGAGGATAAAAAGGAGCTTTTGTATGTCAACGCGAGCCGGATAGACGGAAACGGATATGCCGTCTTTGATTTCCTGCATGCTTCTGATTATACCGTAATTATCCGGGGAGATGATATGGCGGGGAGAACGGTCCTTAAGGACAGTGCGGCTTCGGATCCGGACAGCGGCTATATCGCGCCGCAGACCATTAACAGCAGACATAATAACAGGCTCTGGCTGGTTCTGGTATCGCTCCTTAGCGTCCTGTTATGCTTTGTCATCATGGTAGCGCCGGATGAAAGAAAGAATAACCGGTATGTCAGACGAAGCCGTTAGTATAGTAATAAAGTAAACGTAAACACGCAAAATACGCCCGTTTAACACAGGGGAACAAAACGAAAAAGCAAGGAGCAGATTATGAGCAGCAGTCAACTGTATCCGTTTGAACGAAACAGGTACTATCCGGGGAAGATGCTTACCAGTGCCGATCTTCTGGCGGAGCAGAACTATCATATTAACAAGAACAGGTTCTTAAACGGCCTTCTGTACGGAAAGGGGATCATCTGCGGTCTGGGGGTTGTAGGGCTTGACGACTATTCGGTTCTTATTGAGAGCGGCGCAGCCATAGACGGAAGCGGCAGAGAGATCGTCGTCGAAAAATCCGTAGTGAAAAAGCTTTCCGCCATCGAGGGCTTTGATGAGTTAAAGGGCGATGTTCTCCTTTTAAAGGCGCGTTATCACGAGGAGGCCGTACACAGCGTCTACAGCGTGAACCATAAGGAGGACGAGAACGAGTACGAGTACAACCGGATCGCGGAGAGCTATGAGTTCTTTCTTACAGAGGACGAGGAACAGGAAGCCGTCTTTGACGAGGAGGACTTTTTACTGCGGGAAACCCTGTTTAAGAATGAAAACTATACCGGTACGGTAACAGTCCCGAAGGCGGCGTCTGTCGGAAAAACCCTTAAGATCGTACTTGAGATCCAGAAAACAGGGACAGAGGAGACCTCCCTGACCTGCAGAGGGGTGTTGGAGATGCCTCTTTTCCTGACGCCGGAGGGGGAGCATGAGTTAGATATCGGTGTTTCTGAGGTAAGCCTGAAAAAGGGAGAGAGCTTAAAGAAGGAATACTGGGTAAAGGTTATGGAAACGGAGGAAAAGGAGACCGAGCTGATCCTTCGCAGCGGTTCGGTAAGCGCCTTTGAGGACGAGCAGGCGGTAAACGTTACGAGTCACTTTTCTTTAAGAGTCCTCCTTTCCGATTTGCCCCCGCTTGCCATTGTCAGCCGGTTAAGCGGCGAGATCAATCTGGAAAAAAGGAACGGCGAATACACGGAGGACGCGGTGAGCCTTGCGAGGATCCGCCTGCTTCGGAATACCGGAAGCTATATCATCGACAGCATCGAAGAGGGGGAGGTCAAGAGCTTTATTCTCTCGCCCTCCGGGGGGCTTTTAAGGGATAATTATCTTTCTTATTATGTTAAGGACGCGGAGCTTAAGATGGAACAGCCGGCTGTTTCGGCAGTTACTTCCGTAAGCGGGAAAAAGACAGAGTTTTCCAATATTGCCTCCGGCGTTTTAGAGGTTCCCCTGGGGAGAAACGCCAGAGAGGGAGATATCCGTTACAGCGGCGAGATCGCCCATGGCCTTGGGCCCGGAAACGTATATATCAATGTCGGATATAACTATGTCGCGGACGATCCGAGAATGGGTACGGATCAGAAGAGTACGATCTACGGAAATCCGGAGATCTTTTCGAGAAAGAATGATGTTCTTACGGACGTAGAGACAGCGGTAAAGGTTTTAGAGGAAAAGGGAACCTTCGTCGTCGGTGTAAGACTTCTTCACCAGGTAGACTATCTGGTGCTTTCCTTCCGCTGGGTCGCGATCCGCTTTCCTTCGGGAGAAGAGAGCGAATTTACCGAGGATTATTACGATAAGAGTATATCGGTGGATACGCCCACCGTGGTGCTTGCCGCCAAGGAGAGCCATTTCTTCGGTGTACGCTTTAATAATATGAAGAAATGCAGTATTACCTACGAGCTTACCGCGCCCGGCAGCGGCGAGATCAGCTCGGACGGTATCTATACGGCCCCCTCCAGGGACGGCGTTTATGAGATACGGATCTACTGTACGGATATGCCGGTGATCTGTACCTACGCCTATGCCATTGTAAAAAAGAAGATGTCAAAAAGCACTGAGGAGGAGGAAGCGCCTGCCCATACAAACGGTAACGGAGGAGCTTTGTGAGGTTTGAGTCCAAAAAAGCTGCCTATGAGGTAGTCAGCACGCTGTTTCAGGGCAGCGTAAATAACTGTTACGTTGCCGGGCGGGAAGACGGAAGCGGTACGGTCCTGTATACACTGCTTGTGCTCCATGAGCATGAGGCGGTTTATGCGTTAATGGAGATATTAATGCGCTGGGAGCCGGTGTCCTCTGCTTTGGAGGGGGATCAGAAGGAAGCCGCTCTTCTTGAGAGCTTTTCCAACGGAAAGGAGTATGTGCTGGTATTTCCTTACCGGCCGGAACGGGAGCTGTCTGAGTTTTATGTCGGAGAGGTCCTTCCTTTAAGCGTCTGCGAGGAGGTCTGCTTTAATCTGATCCTTGCCTGTATTACCGCGGGACTGCCTTATCCGCTCTTATATCTGGTCCTTGAGCAGGGCAAAATAAATATCGCCAGAGACAACAGCATCTACTTAAGCTACGGTCTGGACCTTAAAGAGCTTGACCGGACAAGGACGGAGCGGGACTGCGCTTCGAAGTGCGCGGATATCCTGCTTTGGATACTCTCGTCAAAGGAAAGCGAGAAGAGCATTGTCTATGAGCTTTTAACGAAAAAGGCGGCCAATAAGGGATACAGCTATTTTACGGAGATCTACCGGGATTTAAGGATCGCTACCGCGCCGGAAAAGAAACTGAATATTCTTCAGAAGATCCGGGGCTTTTTTGTAAGAAACGCGGACAATATTTTCGGAATCCTGTTCTGGGTGGCTTTGATCGCCGCGATTATTGCCTTTGTCCTTTTACTGACCAATCTGGTCGTCGGAGATATACCATTTTTAAGGCTGTTCTATAACAGCTTTAAGAAGATAGGAACGGAGTCGCTTGCGCAATGAGTATCCATAAACGTATTATGACCTGTATCGCCATACTGAGCGTGCTGGTTTCGATCCTTGTTCTATACAGCAGTACCAGAAGCAGAGAACACGTCCTTTCGTATACCGCGGCGAACCCCGCGGTCGCTACGACAGGGGGCGTATTCTTTGGGGACAACTGGCGGGGAAACGGATACCTTTACCGGTTCGGGTCAAAGGGGAAGGTCGAGGAGCTGACAGGCAGCGCTTCTTTTCAGTATGAACGAATCGACGGGCTCTGCGTCGTTGGAGGGAACGTTTATGCGCTGTATTCCTCTTTGGAGAAGGTAGACGGAGAGGAAAAGAGGCTGTGCCTGATCTGTGTGTATGATTCAGACCTTAGGCTTCTCGGGTATATTCCGCCCTTTGTCCTTGATGAAGCGTATCGGCTCACCGGTATCTGGTTAGAGGACGAGACTTTTTTCGTTACTGCCCTTTCCGAGGGAGGGACGCAGGTTCTTGTATACAAGTTAGATGGCTCCGATTTTTTCAACGCTCTCTCAGAGGGTACGGAGATCTCTTTATCGCAGGTAAAAAAGAGGATCCTAAAGCCGTCGGTACCGCCTGTTTTTCTGTCCCGGGAAAGCGCTTCGGAGAGGTTCTTCGTAGACGCGGTATTCAGAGAGAACGAGCTGAAGCTCTTGATGGATACGGATAAGCCCTACGGGATCTTTATGCCGGATCGGAATGTCGCGGACGCGGTCTCCAAGGCTCAGTTTACCTACGGGCAGCAGCTTATATTTTACCGGGCAGAGCTCAGTGTGTGGTTGATCGGACTGGTCCTATGGCTTTTGTTTTTGTACCTTCTGTACCGGAGACTTGTCGACAGAGACCGGGCAGCCTATGTTTTTCTGGTCACGGAGATCGTTTATATCATTATCCTCTTAAGCGGCGTTTTGGCGGTGCGTCAGGGCTATACGAACGCGAAGCTGGAGGAGCTCTACGAATATACGGGGATCGCGCTGTCCGGTGAAATGGAGCTTTTGGATAATTTTTCCGGTGTGGATTTTTCAGACCCCGGTTTTTACGAGACGGATGAGTACAGGTCGATCCGTTCGGAGCTTGCGGGCTTTATCCTCAGAGGAGATAACGAGACCCTCTTTCGGGATATCTTTGTTCTGAGCCTTGAGGACGATACGATCCTGGTCTCCGTAAACGGTCATAACCGGGAAAACGCGGGCTTTGTATACGGTCCGGAGATTTACGCGCTGTCTCAGAAACTCTTATATGAGAGCGACAGGGATTACCGGAGGTTTTATCTGGATGATGTTTCCATGACCACAGCGGGACACAGGGTTCCCGGCGGGAATTACCGTTACGCTCTGGTAGCTCTCTGCTATAGCGGAGAGTATGAGCTGGGGTTCTGGTCGGAGTTCTGGAATGTCATTCTGCTCATAGCTCTCTGCTTTGTATTGGGAAGTATTATCATCGCGATCATTATGTATTTTCAGTCGGTAGATTTAAAGGCCTTTGTCGGCGCGATCGAGGACGTGGCCCTGGGCTCTACGGATATTCAGGTGCCGGAGTCCTTAGCGAAGGATATGAGGGCTATGTGGACGGCGCTTTCGGAGATTTGCAAGAGACTTGAGGAGATCAGTCACGAAAAGGTCAGACTCTTAGAGGCTTATTTCCGGTTTGCCCCGAAGAATATCGAGACGATCATGGGGAAGGATTCGATCTTTGACGTTAAGAACGGGGACATGGTCAGGCAGGAGGGGACGATACTGTTGATTTCCGTAGAGCAGACGGAAAAGAAGGAGGAGAAGTCCAAGACACTTACGAATATCGTTACCTTTATGAGTAACTACAACGACAATCAGGACGGGATCCTTGTCTCCCACAGGGGGGATCTGACCCTGCTTCAGTTTCTTTTTCTGGGGGAGAATAAGGAGGTCGCGTTAAGGACCAACCACTTCCTGCACCGCAATATCATTGACGATACGACCAGCTTCGTATCCGCCTTCCTGTATTATGATTCCTTCCTGTACGGGGTCGCGGGCATCAATTCCCAGAGTCTTGTATATCTGACCTCGGAGGTAACAAGACTTATGTCCCTGTACGCGGACTGGTTTAAATCCTTGCGGGTACCGTTAGTCTTGACGGAGGATGTTTTAAGTCGGGAAGAGGCAGGGGAGTGCCGGCATATCGGTTTTCTGTTTGAGCCGGAAGGGAAAAGACGGATCGAGCTGTATGAATTGCTTGACGCAAATCCCGCCAAGGAGCGCCAGCTTAAGCTCATAACCCGGGAGAAGTTTGAAAAAGCTCTGTCTGTTTTCTATGAGGAGCAATATTACCAGGCAAGAAACCTGTTTTCGGAGGTTCTTAAGGAATGTCCGGAGGATCTGGTTGCGAAATGGTATGTATTTGAGAGCGAACGATACCTGAACGGGGAGAGGGATGAACAGTTTCAGGGGAGGCTTAGAGCGGAGGTTTAATGGGCGACAGTTTATTCAGCGTTCTGTTTTCAACGATACGGTCACGGTTTGCTGCCATCGTTTCAAGGATCAAGCTCTGGACGAGCTGGAGCTTTATCCGGACAAAGATCATAGGAGGGATCCGGGATTTCTTCTTTAAGGTCTTAGATGTACGGCCGAAGAACAAAAACGACTATTATTCTGTATTCGGCTGGATGATCAGCAAGCGTCTCGCCTACGCGATCATCATTATCGTCGGGGTCTTAAGCATCTGGTATATCAGCTCGACGACAAAGCTCTTTCAGCACTTCACCGAGAACGGGGGCGTGCGCACCTATGCCTATGACTCGATCATGCTAAGGCTTGCGAAAAACCGCGTCAGGATCACCGGAAAGGGCGGGTATCTCGCCTTTGAGGGAGATGTTTCCAAGGGCTACGCTACCGGAAACGGAGAGCTTTACTCTCCACAGGGAATCACGCTGTATACCGGCGGCTTTGAAAAGAATAAATACGAGGGGACAGGGTATCAGTATTATCCCGGCGGAACCCTTAAGTATACCGGCAGCTTTCATAACAACCTTTACGAAGGAACGGGAAAGCTGTACCGGGAAAACGGAACCCTGGAATACGAGGGAGATTTTTCAAAGGGTCTCAGAGAGGGCAAGGGCAGGCTTTGCGACGCAGGAGGCAACGTCATCTACGATGGGAGCTTTCAGGGAGATTCCATTGTATACAGCGAGCTTTTAGGAAAGGGCGCAGAGGAGCTTTCCGATATCTATCTCGGCAGTCAGGTTCTTTATGAGGACGGTGCGAACGAAGGGACGCAGATCGTCGTTCTGCCGGATATCCATGCTCTTTACCTGGCCGAAAGCGATGGAGACGCCTCTGAAGATGCGCCCTCTATAAACGCCGTCTATGTACTTGCGGATTCCTTCCGAAGCGGCGATGTACTTGCGGAGGGTATAGAAGGGCTTCCCGCAATCTTCGGCGATCCCGTATCCGAGGGCAACAGTACCGTAAGCCTTCCCGAGGCGGTCGCGATCAATGTATTGAATGAATCGGATTATGCCGTGAAGGGACGGGTTTCCATGGATACGACGGCCGTCTTTTCGGATGATATTGTCGTAAACAGTTTTGACCGGACCTATTCGGTATACGTATATACCTACAGGAGAGGCGGACTTGTTTATACCTTTGTATGCAGAGAAAAGGGAGGCGGTTTTTTCTTCTATGAGATCGAAAACGCCGGTTCGGATGAAGAGGAATAGACATTTATACGGGGCGGTTCTTTTTACGCTTTTCGTTTTCGTCTGTTTTCTGTCTGCTTTAAGGGTAAGAGTCTACGGAGCGGCAGACAGGACGCTTACGCTTGAAACTGCAAGATCTCTGGCCCTTTCCCGGAGCGATGATTATAAGAGCGCCCAAAAGGAGGTCGAAGAAAAGAGCGCACAACGGGAAAGCGCTTTAAAGGCCATACGGCTTACAAAGGCCGATCTTACGACCTGGCGCTGGTCGGCTCTCCTTGATATCAAGCTTCCCGAGGGAGCGAAGTTTTCCGAGGAAGCGGAGCTTTATTTCAAGCCGATCAAGCTGGCTTCGGAGGTTGAGACAGCAAGGCGGAAGCTTCAGGATACCGTCTATGAGAACGCGCTGACGGTAAATGAGCTGTATCTTGAGATCGTTACGACAAAGGAGGAGATTTCCTCAAAGGAGGGCCGGCTTGCGGCGCTTGCGGGTGAAATTGACCGGGGGAGAGTTTCGGGGAAGCTTTCCGGCGCCGATTCGAAGGACCTTAAGGAGCTTCAGAAAAAAGAGGATCAGCTGACGCAGGATATTACGGAGGCAAGGCGTATTCTGGAGGCCGATCTGAAGGAGCTGTCGGAGCTTACAGGCCTTGACGTAACGACCGGCTATGAGTTTGAGGACCCGGAGCCCGAGACGGTTTTAGACCGCTCATATCTCGAGCTTTTAACCGAGTGGACGGAGGATCGGGACGAATCCTTTTATGAGACCTGCGCCGCCGCCACAACGGCAAGGAAGCAGCTTTCGGTAAATTATGAGCTCTATAAGAAGAAGTACGGAAACGATACGATTATGCTGGCAGCCTATGTCGGGCAGGCCCTGAACGGCATGGAGATAAACGAGAGCGCCTTTCAGAAGGATTATGACGCGTTCCTTACAAAGATCGACAGCTATTATGCGGGGGATTCCTCCATCCTGTTCTTAAAGCTTGACAATAACTGGACGAAGGGCGAGCTGGACGGGACGAACTATATCGAGGATGATCCTTATACCCTCTTACATAACGCGCAGGATTATTTAAAGGCCAGAGGGGATGAAGAAAAGGCAAAAAAGGATCTCGACCGGAAGGTTGAGGATGCCTTTAACGATTATATTAAGGCTAGAAGCGCCTACGTAAGCTCCAAAGAAGAGGTTTCAGACAGCGCAGAGGAGGTTAAGCGGGCAGAGGTCAGAAGGAAGCTTGGAAAGGAGACGGCCGAGGAGGTCGGTGCCTTAAAGGATGCTTATTTTGACGCGCAGGATCGGATGCGTTCCGATATGGCGGATTATATGAAGGCCTTCTATGAGCTGGACCGGCTCTGCTGCGGCGGAGTAAGCGCTCTTATCTCGGGGGAGGATCCCGATATGATGAGACTGCTTATGGAGGAGAGCTATATCGAAAAGGAAACCGGAAAGGCGATGTATTATATCCGGCCGATCGTTCAGCGGGAGATGTTTGAGCTTTCGGTTTCCATCCCGTTGGATTTTCCCGTGGATATTACAGACTTTGAGCTGTGGTGCGACGGCGTTTTGATCGGGGAGAAAACGAATGTACGAAAAACTCTCAGAGAGCTGACGATCAAGAAGGAAGGCATAGGGAGGGCGGTGCTTCGGTTTTATACGGGAGCTGATTTCGTAGACGACTGCGTTATCGATCCTTCCTTAGAAAAGGGGACGCTTGATATTACCCTGGATGTAAAACCAAAGGGCGGCGAGGGAGAGCTTTGCGGCTACAGTCTGACCGAAAGCAGTATTTCCGGACTTGTCACCTTAAGGCTTCTTGTCGATGAAGCCGGGGACTTAGGATATTTCAGGCTTCTTACGAAAGAAGGAACGGTATTGGGAGGAGGAAGCTATACGCCGGTAAACGGAAGCTTTTCCTACCTGAAGGTCCTTTCCTCCGATCTTTCGGATCTGACCATCGATTTGTACGATACCAATAAGGAATTTTTATACGGGGCGCATTTCAATACGGGGAGCCATACGATTGAAAAGAACGAATAGAAGCAGAACACGGGGAAGAAGCTCTGACTACGGCAGAGTAAGAGCGCAGAGATCCCCCGGAAAAAAAATAATCCCGATCCTGATTGTCGTTTTGGGGATCATGGCAGCGGCAGGCGTTTTCTTTCGGGAAAATGTCCTGGCCTTGTTCAGTCCGAAAAAAGCTCTGACGCTTTCCGAGTATTCCGGATCCCGGGAAATAGAGAATTCGGTGCTTTTTGTAGGAACCTGGCTGATCAATCTGAACGGGATGACGGATGAGCTCTACGAAAAGGCCGTAGCAAGCGGAAGCGAGGCAGGGCAGACCAATGTCTACTATAAATCGGAGCTTGCGGGAGGCTCCTGGTTTGATATTACCGGGGCGACGGGGCTTGCCGATATTAAAGATTCGGGACAGGCGGTTTCCTTTGATGAGATCGGCGGTCTTTATGTAAAATATTACGCGGATAAGAGCGGGATCGTAACGGATTTAAAGACCGGGGAGGTTATAAACCCCTTCGATATCCCGTCTGCCTACGATCTTAAGGAAATACCGGAGCTTGCGCCTCTCTGGGCGCATTTCACGCAGGATATCAACGGGGAAGAGATCACCGAAGAGGATTATCTGAAGAAAAAGAACTCCAAACGGGGCGGAACCCTTCGGAGCGATGTCTATACCTGGCAGTTAATGAGTACCTTTTTTTCGCTGAATCTGAAGGATTCGACCACAGATGCCTACGATGCGGATCTGGCGAGACTGTACGCGGGTTATAAGACCTTAAGACAGGACGGGAAGGATGAGGAAGCGGAGACGTTATATGCCCTGATGGCGGCGACAGATGCTGCCAGACGCGCGGTGATCCTTGATAAGCTGTCCGGCGGTGAAAATAATCTGTTAAGCGTTCTCTATGAGTTGGCAAACGGGAAATACTATACGTCCTTCGGGGATTTCCTAAATCCGGATACCGCGGAGGATGATTCCGCGGACAGCGATAAGGAGCCCTCGTATATTACGGAGCTCAGAAATTCTTTTGAGCATGAGTTTTCCGCAGGCGAGGCGGCAGGCGATGACTGGTGGGGACCGCTGCAGAACGGTTTTGATGTGTTCGGTCTTATGGCAGCGGAAACACAGGCTGACTTTGACGAGGATTCGGTTTCCTCAGACAGTGTTCCGAGGCCGGGCTTTTCGCCCGACGCGGAGCTTATAGAGGATATCAAATCCGCTATGACAGAGACGAGAAACAGCTATGGAACCTGCCGTACAAAGGCGCTGTCCGACAGCGATTCGGTGTTAGGCCATGCCTATTATGAATATGCCAGACGGGTTATCGAGGAGGCTTCCAGCGCGGGTGTATCGGGCCCTGTGAATTATCTCAGAGATCTGATCAATATTAAAGAAGGAATCGTCCGTCACGCGCAGAGCGAGATCAATCTTTTGGATACCTCCCTGTTAGGACTTGCGGAGGCTAAATTTGAAGCGGCTCTTACCTCCTCCCCGCCGGCCGAATACGGACAGGCGATTTCCCGGGGAGAGGGCGTTTCCTCTGCCGACGCGGTATTGGATCAGATGTATGCGGGGACGGAGGCCAGAAGGCTGGAACTGGAGTATCTGATCGAAGCCTACAGAGAGCGGGAGGCCGCGGCGAAGGTTCTGACCTATGTGGAGGGCTCGATCACATGGACGAACGAGCTGTATGACAAGCTTTCCGACGGAGCCTTTTCGGGAAAGGCAACGGGAGCTCTGGATAATCACATCAAGTGGCTGAAGGATCTGGCTAAGCAGATCAAGGCCTCTGATGCCAGTCTTCGTTCCGAACTGGATATGTTAAGTGATCAGAAGAAGGACCTGCAGAAGCTCAGAGATCAGGCGCTGGATCAGGGTAATCTCGGAGATGTAAAGGAGTACGATGCCGCAATCAAGGCTATTGACGACCGGATTGCCGCTGAGGAGACCAGAACCGGAAGGAGCGCTGGCGATCAGCTTGCGGACGATATCCTGACGGATGCCCTGGCAAAGCTCTCCGATGACCCGGAGGCGGATATTTCGGGGGCGCTCGGATCCCTTTCGGGAATGGGAGCGGTAAGCGCCCTGGAAACGATTAAGGACCGGGCGGAGAAGAACAATGCCTCGAAGGCCCAGACGGATGCCATAGCCGCAGCTCTCTCCGCAGCAAAGGGAAATGCCGGAAACGGGTTTCTTTCAAACGGACTGAAAAAAGATCTGAGTCCCGTTCTTGCGATGACAAGGGAGGAAATTCTTTCCGTTTTAGAGGATGAATTTGATGCCCCCGTAAAGAGTCTTTCCGACGAAGAGCTGGCTGTAGCGGCAGCGGCCGTATCGCGGTTTGCCAGAAACGGGAATATTGATTCTAACGGACTTTTGAAGGAGCTTACGGATCAGATGAAGTCCTCGAATAATATATATCTCTACGATCAGTATACCGAAAAGACACCCCGCTATGTAAGCCTGCCCGCCATCGGACGCGTTACGGGCTTTCGGTATCTCTACGATGATAAGAAGAATCAGGCGGGTCTTAATAAGGGAGCAAGCTCCCTTGCCTTTACCACCGGAAGCGATATCGTAATTCGAAACGCTTCAGATGAGCAGACTCTGCATTATCCGGCTGTTAAGGTAAAGGATCTCTATATTTCGGCGGATGACGCCTATGAACTGTTTTTTCTGCATGCCGAATACCTGACGGGAAGCGATCTGGCTCTCTGTCTGACGGAAGCCATGGACGAAAAGGCCGCAAAGCTCCTTAAGGAGCTTACGGGAGAAAATGAAGAATAAGGAAAGGTTTATCAAATGGCTGATTATCCGATCATTGCCGATGTGAGCGCGTATATCGTAAGGACACTCAGGGAAAAGATGTGTCCCGAGCCGATTCCCTCACCGAATAATATAGAGATTTCCTCGCCCCTTTCACAGGACGTGGATTATCTTGTAGGATTGTATCTCTACGATATCGTAGAGGACCTTCAGGTCACGACCCCGAGATTTGTCCAGAGGGGCCGGGCCGAGCTGCAAAAACCGCC
The DNA here is from genome assembly GCA_017444015.1 of Lachnospiraceae bacterium. Taxonomy (GTDB): domain Bacteria; phylum Bacillota; class Clostridia; order Lachnospirales; family Lachnospiraceae; genus UBA2868. Next base: position 19,411 of record JAFSXN010000109.1, read on the forward strand.
CAGACCATTTGCTTTATACTATATGGTCTTTATAAACGGCTCCTCCCAGATGGGACTCAAGGCGCCGGATATACAGAAAATCATCGGCCGTGTGGCGCAGATTGTCAACGACAACAACTCCGTACGGCCCTCCGAGCTGCAGTCGTGGCTTACGATGGAAGAACCTCCCATAGTGCTGTCTCAGGCGAAGATAAGCTTAGAGGAGAAGGTGCGGGTATGGCAGGCGATCAACAAGCCTTATCAGATCAGCCTGTTCTACAGGGCGGCGCCCGTATTTCTGTCAAGCGGCGAGATCATCGATACTCCGAGAGTTCTCGACGCGCAGTTCTCGCTGCATGTTCCGGGGGAAGATGTGTAGTGTTCTTTATTGTTGCGTTGCAAGGATAGAAAATCCTTACGGATTTTCATTATTGCCGAAAATATCTGAAGATATTTTCGGTCGTAATGAGTTTGCTGCGCAAACGTCATTACTGGAAAGGAGGAGAAAAAAATGGCGGCTTCCGCGGTGTTTGGATCAAGACTTGATCTTTTAGTGCGTCTGATCGATACAACGACAGGGGCTGCGGTAGAGGAAAGTAATGTAATGTTTTTGCGGGACGGTATACAGGTCCGGCCGGAGCCCAGAGGAGACGGGCAATATGTGTTCATCAATACAGGCAGGGAAGATTTTCTTATGCGTATCGTTGTTTACGGGTTTGATGAGTACAGTACCTTTGTCGAATACGGGCTTTTAGACGAAAGACTGCCGGTTTGTGACGTATTCCTGATGCCATCTGAGAATACGTTTCGGGGTCAGACGCTGTTACGTTTCGAAGGAACTCTTCCTTTTCTTAAGACAATCGAAGCGGTAAGTCTTTCGAGAATGGTGTGTACCTTCAGCGCATACGAGCCGAAGAAAAGACTTTTGCAGGTATTTTCCGGAGGCGAGCGGTCGCATCTGGAGGAAAAATTCTACGGAATTCTTAACGCGGACAGAACAGGCTATGAAAAAATAGAAATAGAAAGAACGGTAACAGACCGGTCTGTCAGTCTGAAGAAGCCGATTACGGGAGAGTTTGCAGTCAATTCACCGATCACAAGGATCATCCATGGAACGGTATCGAAAGATGGAGGATATCTCCTCAAGGTACGGGACGATGGAGAGGATCAGCGCTATATCGTGCGCTATGAGGTCGGAGAAGAGACACTGTTTCAAACGGTTGATTTCAGAGAGAAAGGAGTAAGGTTACATGACCCAGCTGGTAGCGATGAGCGGACAGGCACAGTGCAGCTTCGGGACGGGAGCGGTTCCGGTAAGGGTGACATCGAATCAGATGGTATTGGCTGAGGGAAAGCCCGCGGCGACTATCATGGATGCGACTACGGCGAACGTTGGCCCTTTTGGGATGTGCAGGACAATGACGAACCCGGCGGTAGCGGCAGCTACGGCAGCGGCGATGGGAGTTCTGACCCCTGTGCCCTGCGTTCCGGTTACGGTCAGCTGGATCCCGATGCATCCCAAGGTGTTGATCGGCGGAAAGCCCTGCCTGACGCAGGACTGTAAGCTCCTATGCGCCTGGGCGGGACAGATTTCCATCACCTCTCCGGGACAGACAAAAACACAGGTTTCATAAAACGAAATTAATCTCAAAAACAGAGAAAGGAAGATAAAGATGGCAGAATATTTATCACCCGGTGTGTACGTTGAGGAATATGATAATTCTCCGCGGAGCATAGAGGGAGTAGGAACAAGCACCGCAGGCTTTGTCGGTGTCGCGGAAAAGGGCCCGGTAGAGGGCGCGCCGCAGCTTGTTACAAATTTTAAGAGTTTTACAACGCAGTATGGCGGATTTTTAAGTGAATTCGCCTATGGTGGGTACCGGTTTCTCGCAAACAGCGTAGAGCAGTTCTTCGCTAACGGCGGAACCAGGTGCTTTGTAATGAGAGTTGCTCCGCCGGATGCTGTGGCGGCAAAGGCGGAAAAGGGCATTTTGACGGTAGAGGCGAAGAATCCTGGTTCATGGGGGAACAAAATACAGGTGACGTTAAGTACCGCCAAAAGGCATAAGTTTCAGCTGATCGCGAAGTCGGAGACAGGCTTTGTCGCAAAAAGCGTTGACGGCTTGCGTGAGGGCGATATTGTTGAGTATGAGGGAACCTTTACAAGGGTCCGCACGATCTTTGACCGTACCGTTACCTTTGAGGACGAGCTTCCGGATAAGGTAGTGGACGATTCCATCATACCCAAGTCGGTTCTCTACCTGATCAACACGGATTTAAGCGTCCGGTACGGAGATGAGGCGGAGACCTATACGGATCTGAGCTTTAACGTCTCTTCGCCCCGTTATATCGCTTCGATTCTTTCCGGAAGCGAACTGGTTAATCTGACGGCAGAGCAGCTTCAGGAGGCCGGGAACCCGGTAGAGGCAATCTTCGGTGAAGAGAATGAAAGCGGTGCTTTCTTCTTAGAGGGGGGAAGCGACGGATCGGTAGGCAAGATCAATGCCGGAACCTTTATCGGACAGGACGGGGGACCCGGCAAGAGGACAGGTATCCAGGCGTTTATGGAAAACAATCTGGTCAGTATGATCGCCGTTCCGGGAATCACCAGCCCTGAGGTTACGGTGGCGCTGGTTACCCATTGTGAGAATATGCGGAGCCGTTTCGCGGTTCTCGATATGCCGGGAGACCTTTATAAGACCGCGGATCTCGTAAAGCATCGCGGGATCGTGGATTCTACCTACGCGGCAATGTATCATCCCTGGATCCAGGTTTTTGACCGCTCCTCCAATAAGTCGGATTATATTCCGCCTTCGGGAGCTGTCATGGGGATTTACGCCAGAACCGATGTAAACCGCGGCGTTCATAAGGCGCCCGCGAATGAGGTCGTGTTCTGTACAGGGTTAAAAACCTTTTATTCAAAAGAGGAGCAGGATATCTTAAATCCCGAGGGAGTAAATCTGATAAGGGCAATCCCGGGACAGGGGATAAGAATCTGGGGCGCGCGTACCGCCTCTTCCAACGCCTCCTTTAAATATGTCAATGTACGCAGACTCTTCATCTTCGTGGAGGAGAGCATTAAAGCGAATACCAACTGGGTTGTATTTGAACCCAACGACGCTACGCTCTGGCAGAGAGTCGAACTTTCTATTTCGGGCTTTTTGGACGGTCTGTGGAGGAACGGGATGCTTGCGGGAGATTCTCCGGCAACCAGCTATTTCGTTGAAGTAGGTCCGCAGACGATGACGAGGGACGATATCAACAACGGCAGACTGATCTGTAATATCGGTATCGCGCCTTCCAAGCCTGCTGAATTCGTCATCTTCCGTCTGACGCAGTTTACGGCGGAAGCAGGCGGCGGAGAAGAGGGTTAAGACCTTTCCGTGGCAACAGATTACGGAGAGATCCGTAGTTCAAAATAATACGATAATAGAAAGGATGATTAATTATGGCTGCTACTCCATATGAAACCAACGGTTCAGCATATCCGTTGACGAAGATGAATTTTTTAGTCACCGTTCCGAGTATCGCGGGAACGGCGGCTTTCAGTGAGATTACCGGAATAGAAAGCTCTGTAGATGTAATCGAATTCAGACAGGGCAACTCCGGCTCGCTTGCTCCCGTAAAGCTGCCGGGTCTGGTAAAGCACGGTAACGTTACCCTGCGTATGGGCTATGTTGCCGACAATGCGTTTAAGACCTGGATTCAGGACTGCGTCAGTGAGACCCGTGAGGCAATCAAGCGTTATGATGTAACCATCGAGCTGATCGATATCAACAACGGCGCGCCGAAGCAGGCTGTAACCTCGAATGTCGGCAATAAGATCTGGACGCTGACTAACGCCTGGGTGGCAAAGTATAATGCCCCCGACCTTGACGCGAAGACTTCGGATGTCGCGATCGAAAGTGTTGAGATCGCTTACGAGGAGCTTGTTATTCCGAACTAAAGTAAAGAGGAAATGATTCGTTCCAAAAAGCGGAACGAATCGCTTCAAGCTAAAGCTTGGAGCTAAGCGCACGATTTGCAAAGCAAATCGGCGCAGTCATTAATCTTACGAGCCCGCAAGCCTTAAGCCTGTCCGATGTACACGGAAAGGCATTCGGCGGAAACTGCGCAAACTCCGCCGTACACCGGGTGCGCAACCGGAAATACGGTTTGCGGGTTCTCTAAGGTTTATGAATTGTAAAGGAGTTTTAAGGGTATTATGGAAATTCAGACAGTTTATGATTTTACGCTCCCGAAGGGGTATCTGGATACCTCCGGGGTACTCCACAAAAGGGGGAAGATGCGGCTTGCCACCGCAGGGGATGAGATCGGGGCGACAAGAGACCCGAGAGTTCTTCAGAATCCGTCCTATCTGACTATTGTGATCCTCTCCAGAGTCATTACCGAGATCGAGGGAGTGGACGTCATTACCGCTACCCATATCGAGAGGCTGTTTACCGCGGATCTTGCGTATTTACAGGATATGTACCAGCGGATCAACGATATCGAGCCTCCGGTACTGACGGCAGTCTGTCCGGATTGCGGAAAGACCTTTACGGTACCGCTAAATTTTACCGGGGAGGGATGAGGCTCTACCCTGAGGAGGAGCTTTACAGGGAAATGTCCTTTATATCGTACTATTTCCACTGGAGCGAGTCGAATGTGTTAGGACTCGCGCACCGGGAGCGCAGGAGATGGTGCAGCGAAATATCCGGCATTAATGCCGCTCTCAATCCCTCAAAGGACAAAAAAGAAAAAAGCATTCTGGAAATGACGGCAACGAGATAGGAACCGTTTCATTCACAGGCACAGAGGAGTTCAGATGTTAGAATTGATCAAATCCACACCGACCATGGCCTTTTCCTTTTCCCTGCAGGTAGAAGGTTTTTTTGAGATGCCTCTCAAATCGGTAAGGGTTTTTTCCAAGGAAAATGAATATGATTACTATCAGGAGGGAGGCTTGAACGACTATGTTCATATGCTCAGAAAGCCTGTCAGCAAGCCCTTTACCTTCCAGGTAGAACGCTATGTAGGCGTATCCGAGCAGCAGGGAATCGGGACGCCGGTAGATCCGCTGCTTTTGGGAACGGAGTTAGCGCTGCCCCTGCTCTTAAATATTTTCCCTCCCGGAAAGAGCGGGCTTTTAAATATTAAGAGAAGCTATGTTTTTACGGGCTGTGTGGTCATCGGAAAGGATTTCGGGGAGTTAGATGCCGAGCAGAGCAGGATCCTTACAGAGACGACGACCATCGCCTACCGCGAGCTGTTTATCATAAATATATAGGGGGCTTTTTATGCTAACGATCAAAGCGCCGATCGAACTGAAGAGCCGGGGTGATTTTATAACCTGCGATGACAGCTTTCCCGACCGGATCACCGCAAATTACGGTCTGATCGGAAATGAGATCGGATCGGAGGAGCTTCTGCACATGGCAGCGACACCGCCGGAGATCTATATCGCTTCAGGGGATCTTATGACGGTAGCGGGCAATACCATGATCAACAGCCGCAATGAGGAGAAGCTTTCCATCGTAAATAACGTACTGAACCGGATATTGATCTCAGATCGTGTAGAGCTGACCTATCAGGACCGTGCCTATATCACGGACGTTCTGCATAAGCTTGGGATAAAGGACGACAGGCGCTTTATGGAGCAGATCCGGCAGGAAATGAACGATTACCGCTCAAAACAGCGTCTCATCGAGCTGTCTCTTTCGGAAGGAACCGGAAGGGAAACCGAAAGAATGAGAGAGGAGCTTTTGACGTTGCGGGAGCGGATTACTGCTGAAAACGAGCGGAGCGATCCCGGAAGAAGGGAACTGTACTTAAGCGAGAAGATCACAGAGCGTCTGGGAACCGGGGATATCTATGAGATCGTCTCGAATTTTAACAGGAGTATCTACGATAACCGCATAGAGCCCGGACAGGTTCAGGTCGCGGAGCAGGCCGGGGTTGCGCAGATCCTTAGAACGGAGGAGTTAGTAAGAGAGCTTCCCGGGGAAAGCGGGCTGATCTACAGGGAAGATGCGCAAGCGCCGGGTACGGAACCGGAACCCTCCCTGAGGGAACAGGTAAGCAATTATTACCACTATAATACACAGAATCATTACGAGCGGGACATGGCTGTTTCTACCATCGAGGGAAAGAATGTTACGAACGAGGTAAGCGCTGCTGTTTTTCTGGATATTGTAAAGAATCTTTACCGGAGCGATACCTTTCGTCAACACCGGCGAAATACGGCAGATATCAATCTTACGAACGCGCTTATACAGTCTTCCTCCAATACGCTGATCAGGTTAAACCAGATGACGGTAGAGGATATGTTTCAGAGTCTTACGGAGAGAGGCTATTTTGAGGCGCCGGAGGTTTCTCTTTCCTATCTGGAGGAGTCCCCGGTCACTGAGACGGAGCTTACGGAGATTGCGGACTCTCAGACCACCTTAGAGCAGCAGCTCCTTGCGATCAATGAAAATAACCGGCAGAATCTTTCCCGCTATGAGCAGATGATGCAGCTGCTTTCGACGACAAGGAGGACGGAGGTCACGGAGGGGTCCGGCGAGGAGAAAACCAGAAGAGAGTCGTTACGGGCGCTTGCTGACGGGGCGGAGATCCTGTCGGAGATCGCTGCTTCGGAGGAAGAGGCAAACGAAAGAGCGGAGAGCGTATTTACGGAGGTAGAAAAGCTTCTGCCGGAGAGAACGGCGGAAATCTTTAGGATCGTTGAGGAATATCGAAAGAATCCCGCCTCGGTTACGGATCAGAGGGTCCTTCGGGTAACGGATCTGACGGAAACCGCGAGGGAGTTCGAGAGGCTATCCACAGAGGCTCAGAGCGGGGCTGTCTTTCCTGCCGAGCGGGGAGAGCCCGGGGAGAGCGAGATCGTTTACCGGAGGGAAGAGCCTTCCGCAGAATCCGTAGAGGGCGAGGGAACGGGAGGAGAAATCCAGAGCATCGTTACACAGATAGCAAATCTTCTTCCCGAACGAACCTCGGAAATACTCAGACTTGCCCTTTTGTATCGTGAGAATCCCGACGCGATCCCTCCGGAGAGGATTATCTACCGGGAGGAGCTGAGGGAAGCAGCAGCACAGCTTCGCAGGCTTTCCGAACAGGCGCAAAGCAGCGGACGAGCGATTCCGGAAAGGGTCAGGGAACAGAGCGAAATCCTGTACCGGACAGCGCAGATCCTTACGCAAAGCGCAGAAGTGCCTGCCCTGTCAGGGGCAGAGGGCGAAGGGGAAGCTGCTTTAACGGTAAAAGAAGCCCTCGGAAGAGCGGCACAGGAATTAAGGCTTTTAGAGGCAGCGCCCTTACGGGAGCTTCTGACAAGCCGGGATGAGATCGAACGAAGTGAGCTGATACACCGGGAGACAGAGGGCAGGGAGGAAACCGAACGGACCAGGCTCCTTCGGGAGAGAACAGAGGAAACCTTAACCGAAACGAACGAAAGAACCGAAGAGCTTACCCGCGCGGCAGAGGAGCTTAGAAGGATCAGGGAAGCGCCGGCACCGTCACAGAGGGTCGAACGGACAGAGCTTACCGGGTCGGAGCTTATACACCGGGTAACGGAAAGCCTGTCCGCACAGGAGCTTTCGGAGATCATAAATCAGGTGCGCAGTACAACGGCTAAAGAGATCAAACGGATCAATACCGGAGAGGATATCAGTATACAGAATGTAACCGTAAGACAGGAAACCAACGAGGTCAGAAACCGGATCACGCAGGAAGAGCAGGATGAGATATCGGAGATGATCGCAAGAGGTGTAAGATCCCAAGTGGGAGCCATTTCCAATGAGGTACTCCACCGGCTGGAGAAAAGATTTCGGGATGAAAAGAGCAGGAGAGGGATTTAAGGTATGGCGGCACTTTCCAGTTTTACACAGAACACAACAAGGCGGGCTACGAATAATGTCGTAAAGGCGGTGCTTTGCATCAGAAAGGTACAGAGCCTGAAAACCATAGAAGCGCTGGGAAACAGGACCGGAACGCTGACAGCCATAGATGATATACGAAAGCTTGAGGAAAAGCTGATGGAGCGGGCGGAGAAGTCGCTTTCCGGCGGTGCGGTATCTACCTATAATGATATCAAGAGCTTTGCCGGGATGAACGGCTTTATTGCTCTGGGACTGCAGTATAATCCCTCCTCCTTAAGACTGGATACCAGCGCGGGCGTCCAGAGGACCTATTCCGGAGATCCCGGAAACGAGCAGGTAAGCAAGTTTACGGCGCCGGCCGCTACTACGCTGTCCTGTGAGCTTTTATTCGACGACGTAAACCAGATGGATGCCTTTATGTTAAACGACAGTCCCTATACCGGCGGTCTGGGTCTGAGCTTTTCCAACGCCACAAGACTGGTGAATTACGGACTGGCCTTCGGAAAGAAGGGGTTTTCGGTTCAGAAACAGATGGAGGGTCTGCTTTCCATGCTTGCGATCCCTCAGGCCAGACATGTGATCTTTTTCTGGGGGAATATGTGCTTTCGCGGGGAGATGACAGAGGTTTCCAGCGAATATACCATGTTCAACAAAAAAGGGGCTCCCATCCGGGGGAGGATGTCTATCCAGATCCGCCAGGGAGACGGAAGTGATGCCGCTCAGGGAAGCGATGCGGACTATTATGTCAATGAAAGCTACTGGACCAAGGCCTTTAACTCCGCCTTCAAACAGGAGAGCGGACTTCCTGGAAAGGTCGGCAAATTTACGAATAACAGTTTACTGAATTTAAGGTTATAAGGGGAAGGCATGAGTTTTTTAAGCAATGCAGCGCAGAATTCGGGAAATATAGAAAAGGCGATCATCGAGATCATCGATCTGAGAGACCGTAAAACGACCAAAAAAAACGCCGTTAAGGTGCTGGGAAATGCCGGCTGGGTCGGAGGCTTTTCGGGCAATGCCGGTTCTTCCTTTGCCTCAAAGGGCGCGTTGAATGAAAACATCAAGCAGGCACTGGGAGGCTTCGGGGCGAATGAACAGGTGATGGATGAGGCAATGGAGTCTCTTTCCGGGAAAAGAGTCCGTTATACCGTACAGTTTAATCCCTCTTCCCTCAGACTTTCCGGGCGCGGCGGCGGTCTGATCCGCGAGATCGATTACGGAACAGACGGAAAGAGTGCGAGCATGATAACGGGAGAAACGAATATCGTCATGTCTGTAAGTCTTCTGTTCGACTCCTACAGTCCCTCGGAATTCAGCGCAACGAATATGAGCGTTACTTCGGTTGCGAAATCCGCAGGCCGATCGGTATTGTCCGCTCTGGGAAAGAAAAAAACATCGGTACAGAAGGATGTGGAAGCCTTTATCGCGGCGCTTAGAAACCGTTTTACCAGAGTCATTACCTTCCATTGGGGGGATATTAACTATTCGGGAACCTTAAGAGGGGTTTCCGCGGTTTATACCATGTTTAACATACAGGGGGAGCCGGTACGCGCAAATGTTGAGCTTTCCATCGTATGCGCGGACGAGGTCACCTCGCCCTCCACGCTTTCGGTTTGGCAGGAGCGGTATAGAAAATCCTTCGAGGACGGCAGCATGAATCTGGCCGGCGGGCAGGGTACGGTAGAGGGCCTGAAGAACCAGGGGCTGAATTCAGTAACGGGAATGCTCGGAGGATTATTGTGATCCGGATTTTGATGATCCGGTAGAGTTGAGGCAGACAGTGGCGGATTTTGATTTCGGAGATCTGAAAAAAGTATACGAGGATTTTCAGTTTCCGGTGATCCAGGTAGAGATCAGCGGAAAGGACGTGACGGGAGACAAGGAGAAGAGCCTGTTCATCACCAGAGCGGAAATCGAGCAGACGAGCGGCTTTGAGGCGGGGATCGCCACCTTTTCCCTGGTAGGCGCTTACGATCAGGACAACCGGACCTTTAAGATCAAGGATTACGAGGATTTTATCTATCCGGGTTCTCCGGTGATCATCTATCTGGGCTACGCAAAGCAGTTAAGAGAGGTTTTCCGGGGATTTATCGCAAGGGTGCATTTCATTATCCCAAGGATCATCGTCGATCAGGTGCCTTCCATTGAGATCACGGCCATGGACGCGAAGGGCCTGATGATGGCAAACAGACACTCGAAAAAGCTGAAAGCGACCTGTTATTCGGATGCCGTTAAGGAGGTCTTAAAGGGAAACGCCTTTCTGACCCAGAAGAACAATGGGAAGGATTTTACGACCTTAAATATCTCGGATACGCCCGACAAGCAGGAAAATCAGGGAAAAACCGGGGATTTCCGGGTTGAAATGGTAGAGGAAAGCGATTACGAGTTCATCGTTAAGGCCGCGAAAAAATTCAATTTCGAGTTTTTTATCGTCGGAGAAACGCTGTATTTTATCGAGGCGAAGAAGAATAAGACACCTTTAATGACGCTGACTCCCTTTTCGGGTATGCAGAGCATGGACGTGGGCTACGATATCTCAGGGCTTGTGAATTCGGTAGAGGTACGCAATATCAACATGGAGGAGGGGGCCTACGTCGGCAACAAAAAGAAGGCTCAGACAAAGCTCGCTCTCGGAAACAAGGCAAAGCCCCTGATCGAAAAACAATCCTTTGTATATCTGGATCCTTCCGTCAAAAGCAAGCAGGAGGCGGAACACAGGGCCTCCTATCTGATGGAGAGCATCGATTACCGGCTCGGGAGCGTTTCGGCGGAATTCATCGGGATACCGGAGCTGACAGCGGGACGGTTTTTAACCCTGGACGGCTTTGGAAAGCCCCTGAATAATGATTTTTACCTGACCAGAGTCCGGCATATTCTGGACGGGCAGTCCTACCGGACGGAGATTGAGGGCAGTACCAATACCACAGGGAAATAGAAAATGGCGCTATTTGATATTATTGAGGATGTTTCCAGAAAACAGATCGAAAAGACCGAAACCGGCGACTCCCGGATCATGGGGGTTATGCTGGGGCAGGTCATAAAAAATTATGACGAAAAGATGCCGGGACTGGTTTCTGTTATCCTTCTTTCGAGAGAAGAGGCGGAGGACGCCGGCGGAGGGGCTTCGTCGGGAGGCGCGGGAGATAATAAGAAGGATGCTTCCAGACTTCTCTGGGCCAGAGTCGCCTTTCCTTCCTCCGGAGGGAGCTGGGGCCATTATTTCATTCCCGAGATCGGAGATCTGGTTTTAGTAGCTTTTGAACAGGGCAATATCGAGCGTCCCTATGTCATCGGCTGTATTCCGAAGGTCAAGGATAAGATCCTTACCGGCTCTAAAGACGCGAAGAATAAGTTTAAAAAGATCGTTACCAAAAACGGCAGCGCTATTATCTTTGAGGATATTACGGAGGGAGAGGGCGGACAGAACAGCGGCGGCGGTGGCGGCGGACAGGACGCGGGCGCAAAGGATAAGATCACCATCGAAACCGCGGGATCGGCCCACCATATCCTCCTTGACAATGAACATAAGGTGATCGAGCTTTCCGACAAGGAGAAGAAGAATTTCGTCCGGCTTTCTACGGACAAGGAGAAGGGCCATATCGAGCTCACCGCCGAGAAAAAGCTTACGATCAAGGTCGGGAAAAACATTACTCTGGAAATGAACGGAGACACCGGTGACGTAACCCTTAAGGCCTCAAAGCTTACCGCGCAGATCCAGGGAGAGACCTCTGTTGACAGCAAGGGACAGGTCAAGCTTGCGGGGACGAATATTACCGCGGAGGGGAAATCCATGGTGACGCTTAAGAGCAGCGGACCGGTTCAGGTTTCGGGAACGCCGATTAAGTTAGGGTAATAAAAAAGAGGAGATAAAGCATGGCGGATGATAAAAGATTTCTCGGAACGGGCTGCAGGTTTCCGGTGCAGGTGGATCCCGCGACAGGGCGTTTTATGACCTCTTCGGGAAACCAGTCGGTGAAGGAGTCGATCTATCTGATCCTGATGACACAGAGGACGGAGCGGCTTACGAGACCCGATTTCGGCAGTAACATTATGAATTATACCTTTATGGATACCGGGGCGACCATGCTCTCGATCTTTCGCAGAGATATATCCGAGGCGATCCTGTCCCAGGAGCCGAGGATTGCTGACGTCGAGATAACGACGGAGTTTCACGAAAACCAGGGGATGATCCTTGTTAATATCGATTATCTTGTAAGCGATACGAATACCAGAGACAATATGGTATTTCCGTTCTACCTGGACAGAGCCGCTGAGCCGGAAGAGGAGCCGGCAGAGGATGTCTCGCGGGAAGAGACACAGGAGAACACTTATATGGAATGATATCGGAGGCAGTATAAATCTTGAAGCTCTTTGATCTATCTACAGAGTCGATTGAAAACAGAATAAGGAATTTAGCGAAAAAATATGTTCCGGAATGGCAGTTTGACTACGACAGGGATACGAAAAACGCGGATATAGGCGGCGCGATCGCGAGGATTTTCGCTCTTCAGATGATGGAGAACGTGGATATGTTAAACCGTATGCCGGAGCGCTATCACGCGGAATTTGTCAATATGCTGGACATTTCCCAGAGACCGGCGCAGGCAGCGGGAAGTATGGTTGTATTTTCCCTGATCGACGGAACCGTGCCGGGAACTAAGATCGTAAAGGGCACGAGGCTTGTTGCGGATACTACGACGGAGAACGGGGATTCCATTTATTTTGAGACGGAACGGGAAATCTATGTAACGGGCGCCCGGATTACGGATGCCTTTATGACCGACAGAGAGGAGGGGTCTTTAGTCCCTCTGCTGGGGGATTTTACGCCGGATCCGCTGATTGACGGGATCGAGGTAAGGGACGAGGAGGAAGAGGAGAGCTTTACGGAGGATGAGCCGGAAGTAACGGAGGAAGAGGATGTTTATCTTCACAGGATCCGCCCTTTTGTACTGTTTTCCGAGACCGGAGATATATCAGGAAATGTCCTGATTTTGTACCATGACTTTATCTTTGATCAGGAGGATGAGCCGATTTATATTCGGATCACGGGAAACGAGGCGTTTAACCGGCAGATAGAGGCAGGAAATTACCGGTTCCGGTATTTTTCAAAACGAGGGATTTCGGATTTCGATGAGGTAAAGCTCCTTTCCGACGGAGAAACCTTTCTCCTGAAAAAAAGCAGACCAAACAGGAGATTTCTATCGGGCAACAGAGAATATTCCGTTGTAGTGTTAGAGAGAATTTCGGGCAAACGGGAGGAGACTATGGTCTCGGGACTTTCCCTCTCTTCCTCAGGGGGAGAGCGGCCTTTGGAATATGTGACCGACGGAATGAGTGAGTTTTCTCAGAACAGATTCCTGCCGTTTACCGACACGCTGTCCGTATATAATGAGTGTTATCTGGGACATAATCTGTATTTTTCGAGGGCAGGCGCGGAAATAACCCTGCGCTTTAAGGTTTCCTACCCGGAAAAGACGCTGTCGCTGTCAAGAAGGGAGGAGGATGCGGAGCTTAAGATCATTAAGAGAAAGCCGAAGAGCATCGCTTCGGAGGTTCCGGCAGAGGCGTACGCGGATGAAATCGGTCTGGAATACTTTAACGGTACCGGCTGGAAGAGACTCCGGTGCAAGGAGGACTACTCCCGTATTTTCGCGGATGGTCAGGCCTGCGAGGTAACGCTTTCCTTCATCTGCCCCTCCGACTGGGAGGAAACCCAGAGCGGAGCTTTTACGGGACGGGCAATACGTATGCGGCTTATGGCGTCGGAGAACTGCTACCTGCGGCCCTGTATCCATCACTATCCGGCGATCTCTGAGCCTACGGTACGATTTTCCTATGAGGGAAGCTTTGTCAGTCCGAAGAGGGTACAGCTTCTTTCCGGAACCAGACGAAGAGACATTACCTCCGCCCTTAAGAAGGCAGAGAACGCCGGCGACGGTTTTTCGGTCATGTCTTCCGGGGAATACAGGGATGACGCTCTTTATCTGGGCTTTGACAAACCGCTTGCCGACGGACCTGTCAGCCTCTATTTTGAACTGGATGATGTAGTAAATCAGAGGAGCTTGCAGTGTGTATTTGAGTACAGTACCATGTCAGGCTTCAAACGTTTAAGGATATTAGATCAGACGCTTTCTTTTTCCAGATCCGGCGCGGTATTCTTTATCCCTCCGTCAGATATGCACGAGCTGTCCATAGAACAGAAACGGAGATACTGGATAAGGATCCGCCGAAAGCAAACGCAGCATGACGGGGAAAGCAGACTCTTTCTGCCCAGGATCCGGCGTATCCTTTTAAATGTCGTCAATGTAAAGAATATCGTCACCCTGCCGGAGCAGAATTACTATTTAAGCGAGACCGAGCCTGACCAGAGGGTATCTCTTCCGCCCGGGCATATTCTGAAGGCGGAGGTCTGGGTCAACGAAACAGGAAGCCTTTCGAGAGAGGAGATCAATACTCTGCTTACGGAGCGTCCGGAGGATATCCGTATCGAGTGGGATATTTTCGGTGGTGTTTCCTCCGCCTTTGTCCGTTGGGAGGAGACGGAAAGCTTTCTGAATGTTCCTTCCAGACGCTGCTATCTGCTCGACCGGGTGACCAATGAAATCGTTTTTTCCGACGGACTGAGCGCCGATGTTCCCCGGGTCACCGACGATGTCTCCTTTAAGGTGACGCTTTTAACGACGGACGGAGAGACGGGAAATATCGGAGCGGAGCATATCAACGAAACCGCGGGAACCGAACTTTATATCGATCAGGTTACGAATCCGGTACGTGCCTACGGCGGCAGCGATATGGAAACAGTTGAGGAGGCGTTAAAGCGCGGCGCGAGTATCCTCTACGGACGGGGGAGGTTAGTTTCCGTAAGAGATTACATAAACGATATTCTGGGGTTTTCAAAGAGTATCGCAAAGGCTGCATGCGTCCTGGGAGATTTGATCGGCGGAGGGCATAATGACGCGGCGATTTCCTTTGTTCTCTTAATGCGGGACTATAAGGAAGGCTCCTTTTCCTTCCACCGGGTCGCGGGAAGCTTACGGGAGCATTTGCTTCAGAGCTCCTCTGTTACCGTGGCGGATGAACAGCTTTATATCGTAGAGCCGATCTTTATCCGGCTGTCGGTGAGTATCTGGGCGGAGGTCATAAGCTACGACGATACCTTCGAGGTGCAGAGCCTGATTACGGAGCTTCTTACCAGGTATCTGGACCCGATCGAGGGAGACGGCGGAAGCGGCTGGGAGATCGGTACGATCCCGAAGCCTTCCCAGATCAGGATGAAGCTGGCGGGTCTTGTCAGCTACGCCGTCATTACGAAAAGCGTTATGACGGTACAATACACGGATGCGGGCGGAGAGCACGAGATGGATCTTTCGGATCTTAAGGCAAGTCCTTTTATGACGGTAAGGCCGGACAACATACGGGTGAATATTACAGTCAGAGAATAATATCAGATATATGAAACGGAAACGGGAGTAACCATTGCTTAGGATTGAAACCAACACGGGAAGAACATACGAAGAGAGGATGGGGGACGCGCTTGCGGCTCTGCCTCTCATATCCGGAGAGTGGACCAATTACAACCCTTCGGATCCCGGCATTACGATACTGGAAAACCTCATCGCTTTTGAGACGCTGCAGGGGACTTATATAGACGATATCGGAAACAGGGCCAGGTTTGCCCTTTTGAAAATGGCAGGCTTTACCCCGAAAAAAGGGAAATGCGCAAGGCTCTTGCTTTCCGCGGATATCCTTAAGGAACAGACGGAGTTTGGCAACAGTGAACGTTTTCTGATCGGTGATCTTGTATTTGAGACCAGAAGCGCCCTTTCAGCAGGCGGGCGAAGGCTCACCGGCGTTTTTTCAAGCTTCGGCGGGAGTCTGCACGATTTAAGCTTCTTAACGGATCGGGTCTATAATACCCCGGCTGACATCTTCGGAGAGCGTCCGAAGGTGGGGGACTGTATCTATTTTATCGCGGATTCCCTGCCCGGGCCGGGAGAGGATACCTTCTTCTATATCGCTATGGATATCCGGGTAAACAGGAATCCGGTAGAGGACCGGGCGGATAATATTTTCGCTGCCCTTTCCTGGGAATGCTATACGGAGGCAGGCTTTCAGGAGATGAAGGTGAAGGATTTTACCGGTGCTTTTCTTTCAAGCGGAGAGATCAAGCTTCGGATGCCTGACGCAAAGGCCTGTATTTATGATAAGCTTCCGATGTCCGGCTTTTGTATCCGGGCTACCCTGACGCACGCCCATTATGACATACGTCCCAGAGTGACGCTGATAGCCGGTTTCCTGTTTGAGGTATGGCAGAAGGACTCAAGGGCTCTGTGTCTGACATTTCAGAAAAAGGAACGCGTTACGGTAGTAAACCCTTTGGGAGAGGAGGCCTATATACTCTGCTTCTGCAAGGAAAAAAAGGGTCCCTCCTATCATAGATACGAGCTTCAGACAACCAAACAGCAGAGGGGAAGATACTGTCTGTATTCCAAAGAAGAGAACGGGGATTTTTCCCTGGAATTTGATCCCGATTCCTATGGCTTCGGACCTGCCAGGGTAAAGGACGCGATCCGGGTCGTCCTCTACAGCGAGGAGATAATGCGGCAGTACAGGGTCGGAACCGTTCTCGGCTATGACGAGCAGGAGTTTTCCCTTCCCCTGTCCCATATCGTACCGGATACCTTCTGCCTGATCGCGAAAAGAACTACGGCAGAGGGAGAGCTTTTTGATTTCGTACGGCCCGGGAAATACGGGGACGGCGCTCTGACCTACCGGCTTTCGGAGATCGACGGACGGGTCATCATTGAGGATGCCGGAGATTTCATCGGCGCTGAGCTTTTTATGGGAGGAATTTCCGTTACAGAGGGACCGAGAGGCAATATACGTCCCGGGGGACAGCTTACCTGTGTAAGATCAGACGGCAGGATAAGCTTTTATAATCCGGGACCGGGTACCGGCGGGGCTTTTCGGGAAACCCTTGAAGAGGTAAGGATGCGCTTTCGGGAGGATGTTTATACCCCCTATACCTGCGTAACGGCAGGGGATTACGAACGGATCGTTTCTATGGCGCCGGGACTTTGTATCAGAAAGGTCCATGCGGTAATGGACCCGATGCAGAATCTTGTACATATTTCGGTGCTTCCTCAAACCGGGGAGGAGCATCCCGGCCTGTCGGAGGAGTATCTTAAGGTTATCGATGAAACCATTTTCAAGCGAAGACTGATCACGACCAGATATCAGATCCTTCCGCCGGTTTATACCGCTGTCGCGGCGAGGGCGACAGTCTATGTCAAGCGACGTTATACCGACAGTAAGGAGCTGATCAGGGAAACGCTCAAGGAACTCCTGAATTATCCGGAATCCGACAGAAATTTCGGGGAGCCGCTCAGGTTTGAGGATGTGTTCCGTATCCTCGAGGAGCTTGACTGTGTGGAATATGTCTATGAGCTTTCGTTAGCGCCACAAAACAAACGGTTTACGAAAATGAAGGGCGCAGATATCTATCCTGCGGAAAACTGTCTGCTGTATCCGGGGGATATCGATATAGAAACTATTACATACGAGAGGTAGGGGCGGTGCCAAGATACAGCATCCGAAAAAACAGAATAAAAAACGGATCGGTTACGGGGTTTCGGATCGGAGAGGACGGAAGTCTTACGTTTGATCCGGAGTATCTCTATCATCTCGTTTTTTTGAAGGGACTTGACAGTACCGTAAAGGGAAACGAATGGGGCAGGATCTCTCTTATGGTCAACAAGGGAGAGAATACCGTTTACAGCATTTACGCGCTGACAGAGGACGATCCCAAAAAGGCAGAGGAGCTTGACGGTTTTTTAACGGATCCGGGCGTTGACGCGCCGCAAAAGCTTTCGAGAATCAAGCGTATGGGCGCAAAACGCTTCGCGGAAGCGGACGATGCTCTGGTATACGATATTACCGGACGATTTCTATATCTGGCCATTGAGGCTTCGGGCACGGGTCCGCTTACGATCTCTGACATCGTTGCGGACAGCACCGGAGATAATTTTATGAATGCCTTTCCGCAGGTATACCACGACAGGAACAGCTTTTTCCATCGCTTTCTTTCTGTTTTTTCCAGCATCTATAACGATTTCCAGCGGGAGATAGAGGCGTTGCCGACGATCCTTGATCTGGATACCTGCAGTGAGGAACAGCTCCTTATTTACGGACAGTGGCTCGGAATTGAGCTGAGGGAGGGTCTTCTGCCGACAGAGGTGATGCGAAAGCTCTTAAAGGAGGGCTATGAGCTGAACCGGATGAAGGGAACCAGAGAGGCGATCGAGCGTGTCTTAACTATCGTTCTCGGGGAAAAGCCGGTAATTATCGAGCATAATCAGGTTCGGGCGCTGCAGCAGAGGGATGATTTTGATCTTCCGCCCCAGTTTTCGGTGAGAGGACTTTATGATGTATCGATCCTCGTAAAGAGGAAGCTGACAGAGGAACTCAGGCATCAGGTGTTCTTTCTTTTGGAGCAGTTTAAGCCGGTACGGACAAGGTTTTCGATCTCTCAGATGGACGAACGGGCGACAGCGGATTCCAACAGCTATTTAGATGTCAATACCGTTCTTTCCGGAATGGGTCCAGCCGTAAAGCTGGATGAGAATTCATCGGTGGACGGTATCGCGGTACTGAAGTAAGTTTATGATTATCTTTGAGCATGTAAGGAAACAATATGAGGGTATGCACCGCCCTGTGTTCGAAAGCTTTTCAGAAACCATAGAGGACGGAGAGTTCGTCCTTATCACGGGAGAGAGCGGAACCGGAAAGAGTACCTTAATAAGGCTTCTTTTAAAGGAAACGGAGCCGGACGGCGGGGAGATCTACGTCGACGGAAAGCCCCTTTCTCAGATCGGCAAGGGGGAGATCCCGCTCTATCGCAGGGGGATCGGGACGGTGTTTCAGGATTTTAAGCTGTTTGAGGAATATACGGTATTTGGCAACCTGGAGCTTGTTATGAAGCTGACCGGTGGCGGCGGCAGGGGATCAGAGCTTAAGGTCACGCATATCCTGAAGCTTTTGGGAATCGACCGGCTGCATAAAAGGTATCCGAGAGAGCTTTCGGGAGGCGAGAAGCAGAAGGTCTGTATGGCCAGGGCTTTGATCAATATGCCGAAGCTCTTACTTGCGGACGAGCCTACCGGCAATCTGGATCCGGAGAGCTCCATAGAAATCTTAAAGCTATTGGAGGTCGTACACAGACAGGGGATCACCGTGGTTATGGCGACGCATGATCTGGACAGCTGTGAGAGGGTTTTTACAAAAATAAGGACGATCAATCTGGATCGGATGTATCTTTAATGATCTTTGGGAGGAGATAGACGAAACATGTCAAATTTTCAGAAGGGTCTGATCGTTGCTTCGTGTGTTTTTTACGCGGCGACCATCTACAGCTTTTTTACGCTGGAAACCTATATCGTTGTGCTGTTCTTTCTTCTGCACAGCATGTGTCTCATTCTTTTCTGCTACCGGACCTATATGGAGGTTTCGGGAGATATCGTGTCTTTAGAGACCTATCATCATGATATCGGGGCAGAGCTTGCGGAGAAGGATAATATGCTGGCAAAGCTTAAGGAGTCTGTAGAAAAGAGAAAGGACGAACTGAGAGAGCGGCTGGATCGGATCGAGGCGTTGGAGCTGGAGCGGGACGGACTGAAGGGAAAGGTGACGGAGCTTGTAGCGTCCATAGAGGAATTAAAGGAGAAGAACGATAAAAAACAGCAGGATGCGCTTCGGGAAAACGCTTACGAGCTGCTGCCGGCGCCGGATCCCGGGTATGACGGGATGAGCCCTGTCAACATCCTCGGAATAGCGAAAAACGCGAAGGATGAGCTTATGGGAGACGCCAGAAAGGCGGGTATGAATATCAATATCTCCTCCGCGAACGAGCTTCTGTTTATCTACGCGGATCCTTTAAGACTTAAGTGGCTGTTTTACAATATCATTGATAACTCCATAAAGTATATGCGAAAGGCCGGTTCCTTAGTCATCACCTTTTCAAAGATTGATGAGGATATCTTCATCGTCTGCAAGGATACCGGGGCAGGACTTAAGGAAGAGGAGACCAGACATATTTTTGAACTGAACTATCAGGGCTCCAACCGCGTCAGCGGAAACGGACTGGGACTGGCCCAGGCCAGAGCCATCGTTGAGTATTACAACGGCACGATTTACGCAAGGAGTACGGAGGGCAGGGGAATGGGCATCTACATCCAGATCCCCCAGGGAGAGCCTGAGGTAAAGGAAAAGCATGAACATTAGAGAATCGGAAGAAAGATCCATCCGCCTTGTTCTGACGGCGGTTTTAGCGTTTTATATCATGACGACCGTACTTGCCATCGCCTTTTTAAAGCTGTCGGGAAATCTCCATACGATGGCGGACACAACTCTTGACGACTCCGAGAATGTTATGGAGGAGATAGAAGGCAGGGTCGAGGGTTTTAAGGACGATCGGGAGGAGAAGGAAGGCTCGGTAAGGTGGGATAGAAACGATACGGCGGAGAAGGCACAGGAGCTTCAGAAAATCGTCATAGACGAGCCGGAAGAGGTCCGCGCGGAGCCTGCCCTGGAATCGTCTGAAGAGATTATGGAAGAGCCCATGCAGGAAGAGCCGGAACCGGAAAAGGAATACTACTCCTTCGTATCGACCAATGTGGAAAACGGTCTGAATATGCGCATAGAACCGGATATCAACTCAGAAAGCATCTATAAGCTGCCCCCGGGTTCAAAGGGTCTGGTGATAGAGCTTGGAGATACGTGGAGCAAGGTAAGCGCGCAGGGATATACGGGGTATTGCGATAACGAGTATCTTTCCATGCGCCAGATCACGAAGGAGGAATATCTTAAGCAGATCGACGAGATGGAATTTGCCGGGGAAGAAGCCTCTAGCGGGCAGGAGGAAGTTCCGAGTGCCGAAACTGAGAGCGCAGAGGATGTAATGCAGTAACGGCAGGACGATGAACAGGAGTCAGGATGGCTGAAAAAAAGAATCAGGAGGACCCTTACTACGCGGAAGAGCCCGACTGGATGGAATACAGGGAGAGAGAACAGGAAGAGTCACTGAATCGAAGCAGAGGCGTTTTTTTGAGCAGGGATCAGAAATCCATCAATACGGCGGCCTCTGTCTTTGAGAAGGGGACGATTTTTCAGGTCAGTTCGGAGAGGTAATATGGCAGATCGTTATGACGAAGGGTTACTGACAGAGCCCTTCCGGGATTACAATGAATATATGGAATATATCTTCGACTGCGTCAATTCGGGATTGGACCGGTACATTACCGGGATGAAATCGGTCTACGCGGCCGGAGACGGAAGCTATAAGAATGTGCTTTACCCGGATATAGAAATCGCAGGCGATATGTGTAAGGGGAAGCTTGCGCTGTTTCATAAGGGAAGCCTGACAGAAGAACATCCGGGCGAAGAAGAGCCTGTGGAGGATCCTTCGGAGGAGCCTGAGGAGGATGAGGAAGACGTAGACGATGAGTTGTTGAGTCTTTTACAGGATTTTTCCGCAACGGAGCCGGAGGAGCCGGAGGAAGAGGAGACAGTAATAAGCACCGGTCCCCTTAACTTAAGGGAGCGTCTTTCCTATATTGAAAAAAGAGCGGCGCTTACAGAGGAAGGAGGGACCGAACTTCCCTTTTACAGGCTCTGCAAAAAAATGAGCTTTGAGCCCTTTACGGTATTCTGTTTTGCCGCAGGGATCCTTTCCTCGACCCAGACCGATTATGCCGGGGTATTTCAGATCGTAAATGAAAACGGAAACCTTGCTTCGCCTACCATTGAATCCGCGGCGAAGGTCTTCTTCGGGCCTGATTTTTCCATTACCGGCGCTTACGGCGACATGTCTACCTGTTTAGAACAGCTCTTACCGGTGCTGTCCTTAAGTGTTTCGGGGAGTATGCCGTTTTCGACTGTCGTTTCTCCGGATAAGCGGGTCATTGACTGTCTCTTCGGACGGAATCCCGATAAGCTCGATGAGGATTATTCCAGGTTTATCATGATGCTGACAGATGATAAAGAGCTGCCGCCGATACTCGCGAATCAGGGAGTCCTTGACGAAATGGAGATCTCCTATGGCGAAGGGGTACGGATCTTTTATTATTTCGGCGATGAGGGAAGCGGGAGACGTTTTTTTGTCAAACAGTTCTGCAGAAAGCAGGATTTAAAGGCGATCACCATCGACTGCAAAAAGCTGTTTAATTATGATTTTCATTTTGTCGAGCGGGCGCTCTGGGCGGTAACGAGGGAATGTATCCTGACCGGCTCCTGTTGTTGTCTGACGGAGCTTAGCTTCCGAGAAGAGGAGAAGGAGAAGTTCTTCGGCTATATGGACATGGCCTTTGCAAAGCTCACGGAGCAGGGAATCATGGTCTTTGCCATGAGCAAGGAACACATTGATTTCAGACAGGTCACAAAGCTAGCCTATACGGAGCTTGAGCTGCCTACGCCGGATACCGGGGAGCGTCAGGCCTGCTGGGAATATTACCGGAAGGATTATACCCTGGCCCCTGATATCGATACCCTGGAGATGTCAACGAAGTTTCTGTTTACGCCGGGGAAGATCCACGATGCCTTAAAGCACGCCAGATCCCTGTCGGTCATGGCGCAGGAAAAGGAGATCAGCAGGGAAAAGCTGTTCCAGGGCTGTTATATCCAGATGAGCTCGGAGCTGACGCAGAAGGCGACAAAGATCAAGGCGAATTTCGGATTTGAAGATATCGTTATGAACCCGAGCCAGAAGGAGACACTGCTTCATGCCATCGACCAGATGAACTTCCGTAAGCAGGTCTATGAGAACTGGCACTATACCAAGAAATATCCCTACGGCAGAGGACTGTCGATCCTGTTGTTCGGCGCGCCCGGAACCGGAAAATCCATGTGCGCCCAGGTGATAGCCCATGAGTTGAATCTGGAGCTTTACCGGGTGGATCTTTCGAAGGTTATCGATAAGTACGTCGGGGAAACGGAAAAATCGATCTCTATGATTTTTCGAGAGGCAAAGAAGTGTAATGTAGTCCTTTTCTTTGACGAGTGCGATACGCTGTTTGCGAAGCGTTCGGACGACGGCGGCTCCAATCAGGCGTCGAACAATAATAAGACCGCGCTTCTTTTACAGGAGGTCGAGGCTTACGACGGGGTATCGGTCCTTGCGACCAACTACAAGCATAACATCGATCCGGCGTTCTTCAGGCGGATGAAATACATCGTGGAGTTTCAGTTCCCCGATCCTGACACAAGGGAAATGCTTTGGACGACGACGATCCCCAAGGATACCCCTCTTGCGGAGGATGTGGATATCCGGTTCCTTGCGGAGAAATTTGAGTTTGTAGGCGGTAATATCAAAAACTGCATTTTGAACGCCGCCTTCCTTGCCGCCGCGGATCCAAAGGCTTGCGGCAAGGTATGGATGCGGCATTATCTGAACGCGATCAAATATGAGTTTGTCAAGGTAGGAAAGGTTTTCACAAGATCGGATTTCGAACCTTACGCGGAAGAGGTGGGATTATAAAATATGTATGAACAGGGAAATCTCCAGATGGGAGATATTGAAAAGAAGAAAAAGGCTCTGAACAAAACCGGCGGGATCAACACCGGCAAGGCTGTTTTTCAGACGGAGCAGGAAAAGAAGGACGATAGAACCGGTCCTTATATGGTTCCGGATATGGCGGATCCGAACGCCTATATGGCAAGAGTGGATGCCCTGGCAAATAAGGGACCCATAATGCAGACCAGGATCCATACTCAAAACAGTAAGGAGACAGCCGCTCCCCGGGTAAAGGAAAAGAAGTCGGAAAAAAAGATAACGAACGGGAAAAAAGAAAACGAGTCCGCTGTCCGTTCCGTTGAGAAGAGAAGCCCTGTTAAAGCCATGACGGAGCTTAAGGTGTTTAACGGCGATGTAATGCAAAACGGCGAGTTTACGTCACAGGCCAAGGAAGCGGGACGGCATTTCTTTGAGCAGGTAAAAAGCTGGGCCGGAAGCTATAACGATAAGGGCAGCGGGTTTTACAGCAGTATGGGGATAAACGGTGTTCTCGACTGTATCTATATCGACGGGATGAATTTCAGGGACTATGTAAAGGAGCAGTATTATTACAAGGGTTCCGGAGATCAGACAAGGGATCAGCTGATGCTGCAGAATTATCTGGCGCTGATCGCGGCAAGAGGAAAGAATGTGATCACGTTAGTACGTCCGAATATCAAGCAAAAGGGCGACGAGGCGGAGGTGGAATTTGCAAACCTCGAGGTCAATATGGAGAATGTCGGGGAAAAGGAGGCTGCTCAGGCGAGAGCTCTTAAGGAGAAAGGAAATCAGATCCGCCGTTCCCTGAAAAAACGGATGGAGCGGGATATGACGGAGCAGACCGGGATCGCCTTCAGACAGGCTATGGGATATAAACTGGACGGTTTTAAGCGGATGGAAGCCGTGAAGGAGGGGCTTAGAGCCGTGGATCCGGAGGCTTCGGAGGACCTTAAGAAATTTCATAAGAGCTTTGATGCCTACTACGGGGGTCATCAGAAATTAGGGCTCAAGCCCGGAAGAGACGATATCAACCTGGCGGTTTCAAAGGAGTTATTGACACGGTGCGAGGGCGCCATAGAGGAAGCCAGGCGTTTTTTGTCCGAAAACCACAGCGAGGATGAGATACAGGCGGTTAAGAAAGCAGAGGAGGCTCTTTTAGAGGATAAGAAGCTTTTGGAAAACGCGATCGAAATTAAGCTCAGTGAACCAAACGCTACTGTACGTCTGGATGAACTGCTTGACAGCAAAGCTCCTGCGAAAGATCCGGATGATGAAGGAGGAGATGAAGAAGGAGATGACGGCGAAAATGAATAAACGGAAACGGGAACTTTTGACAGAGCTTGAGAAATTTTTTAAAGAGGATGAGGATATAGAGGAGGTTTCTCTGTTTACGGCAGAGGAGCTTGAGACTCCGATGGACGTACTGAGGGTTCTGGTAACCGGGTACGGGGCGGAGCTTAATGATATCCTCGCGGAGTATTCCTTTATTCCGATGCCGGGAGAGGCAGATGAGATCTGGTATTTTTCCTGTGTGCTGACGATCGGGACAGAGCTCCCGAAAGAAGGAATGACGCCCCTTGCAAACGCCATCGCAAGGCTCAATTTTTATCTCCCTTATGGCTGCTTTTGCTTAAGTAATGACGGCGGGATGCTAATCTATAAATCCGTCACGGCTCTCCGGTCAGATGAGAAGGATGAGACGCTCTATAAGGATATAGAGCTTTCGGCGGATACGGCGTTACTTGTTCCGGAGAGCTTTATTGACCTGCTTATGAGAGTCGCGGACGGAAGGATGGGGCTTAACGAATTTATTGCGGCGCTTCCGGAATAAGAAGACAAAAGCCCAGGAAGGAATCATGCCATATGCCAGATCCGAATGAGGGATACCAACAGAAAAAACAGGATACCGCGCCGGTTATCCATACAGAGCCGGCTCTTATCAATCAGAACGCTCCGGGCAGTCCGGTACTGATGTCGGGGCTTAGCAGGCAGGAGGAAAGGATCAGTCTGAGTTCGCTTCAGATTCAAAGACAAAGGACGATACAGAATCGTCAGCTTTCGTCCATGCGGCTTTTTCGTGACGCTCTGGTCATCGAGCAAAACGAAGAGGAGCTTTCAGGGCTGAAGCTGCCGCCGATCCCTGCCTATCGTGACGTAAAAAAAGCATACGAAGATACTGATTTTGCAATCACGGATTCTCCGAAGGAGAGGACAAAGCTCTTAAATGAAAGCAAAAAAAAGAGACGTCTGACCAATTTTCTTAAAGAACAGTCAGAAGAGTCCGGTGAGCTTCGTCTGAAGCAGAGGCTTGCGCCAAAGGAGGTTTGTAAGCTGACGGATGAAAAGCTTCTCGTCCGTCTGGATGCTCTGGATACGGGAAACGACTATGTAAGCGCAAGGCTTGCGCTTATCAGAAACCGATATTACGCCCTTGTTCCGGAAAAGGAGATCAAAAAGCTTCCTAAAAGCGAAATCATGGGAAGGCTTCGGAAGCTTTACGCGGAATCGCCCGAGAAGCAAAACAAGGCTCTGATCGATTACTATCAGAATATACTGATCATCCGGCACCGTGAGAAGGAGATTGGAGCAGAGAAGGACAAAAAGGATCAGCTGATCGAGGAAAATACGGAAAAAAAAGCGGAGGTTACCCCGCAAAAGGAGGCGGGGATCCGATCCATTCTCGCATGGATGAAACGTAACTGCGATAAGAGCTCCGTCTCAAAGGCGCCCTTTGTCAAACGGATCGAGAATACTACCAGTGGACAGCAGCTACTTATGTTCTATCTGGTCGAAAAGGGATTACAGGCTGCTCCTGCCGAGGAATACTGCTTTAACGCCCTGACGGACTATGTGCCGGATGTACAGAAGATCAAGGACAAGGTCGTTGCGTCCAAGTGGAAATTCTGGAAGCGGCTTGGCAAGGATGCTTCGGATCAGGTCATAGATTGGAGCAAGCTTGGGCTCGCGGCGCGCTTTGCCTTAAACTGCGATATTCCGGATACGATCCTTCAAAATGAGACTGACTTAAAGCAGACCGAGGCGGAAGAGGAGGATGGCGCATTCGAGGAATTGAGCACAGAGGAAAAGAGAACGCGTCTTATGTCCCGCCTTGAAAATAAGGGAGCGCTGATTCTGTCGCTTTATCGGAGCGCCGGACTTTCGCCGCAGATGCCGGCGGAGATCATTGAAGATAAGGACTTACGGGAAAGGCTCCTGTCGCTGATCGCTTCGTTTAACGAAAGCCAGGAGATTCTGGAAGAGCTTAATTTAGGGAAACATGGGCTGAAGGAGAGTCTTGACAAAAAGGTCGGTACGGTTCCCAAGGGAGTTGTATCCGCACAGGGACCGGCGTCCGACGGTATAGCCAGTATGGGAAAGCATTCCACAAGGACAATGCAGGCCGTGAGTTTTCTGTCGAATGCGGATAAAATGCTTGCTTATGACGACGGACCCTTTAAGAGTATCGAGTTAGGCAATACAGGGACGGCGGTCGTCTCAGGCGTAACGGGCGTTTTGGGCACGCTTCAGATGATCGCGAACTTTAAAACCGCGGCAGGGATCGCGAAGAGCGCCGCAAAGCTTACAACAGCGGATCACGCCGCAAAATCGATCTCGGTAACCGGGGGACTTGTAAAAAATGCTTCGGATATCGTAAGCAGCGCAACAACGGTCACCCAATATTTTCAGGGAGCCTCTGTGTATGCTCCACAGACCTCTCTGATCGGTGAGACGACCGTAAAATCAGCGAGTGAGAGCTTTCAGACGGTTTCCGGCGGCATAAAATTCTGCGCGGGCTGCGCTGCCATTGCCGCGGGAACCCTGAATATGGTTGCAGGCGGGATCGAGATCGGCCGCTCGGTCAGCTCCAGAAGGGATTTAAAACGCGCCAAAGAGAAGCTGGATATGATTCCGGATTCGGGGAAAACAGAGGCGCACGAAACGCTCGGGCGGTTTTTAAAGCATGAGGAACGCGCTGCCAAAAATAATGAGATATCCGCGGGCGTGAAGGCTGCAACCGGCTTTTTGACGCTCGCAGGCGGGATCCTTACGGTCACGGGGATCCTTGCTCCTATCGGCGGGATCCTTTCCATCATCGGTTCCGCGGCCAGTCTGGGTTACAGTCTTTTCTACGCCAGACATAGAAGAAATCTGGCGCGTATGCAGGCGGTTGACGAGGCGCTTTCTTTGGATAAGGCCGTCACTCTGGTCAGAAAGAGTGATCAGAAGAAAAAGAAGCCAGAATACGCGAAATTGGACGATGAGACGTTAAAGAAGAGGATCAGGCAGGAGGCGCTTGCCGAGCTTGGATACGCTACCTACAAGGAGTGCTTTATCGATTTCTGCAAGCAGAGTGCGGTCACGTTATATCAGCATGTATTTGAGCAGGAACGGGATACGCCGGATCAGAAGATGTTTGAGGACGCGTTAAAATCCCTTGGCTTAAAGATCAAATATCCGCAGAAGAAGGGAGAAAAGCCGATACCGGGCGTTGCCGCGATCTTCGCGAAAATGATGGCATAGAAGGATGGGATAAGTTTTGCTATGAAAACCTACTGGCTGAACAACGATAAAAAACGGGAGGATTATTTTAAAACCTATGCCGCCGCCTTCGACCGGACGATTATACCGGAGGATGCTCTGGTAACGCTGGTGGCACAGGGAGAGGAGGTCTGCGGCTTCTCGGCGCTTGATATCGACGGAGATACGGCTGATATCCTGTTTTTTCTGATACGGGAGGAATACCGCAGACATGGCCTTGGTACCTTCCTGTTAAAGGATATTTCACAAAAGCTTTCAGGAATGGGGATAGGGGCGCTCTGGGCGGCGCTTCCTTCCGATGCAGGGCTTATCGCTTTCTTTGAAGCGGCGGGCTTTGATATCTTTCCCGGGGAAGAAGAATATGTGACGAGCTTCGGGGAGCTTCGCACCTGTGAGAAATACAAAAGAGATATCGCAAACCACATAGTAAAGGGGGTCATCCCCTTTAAGGAGTGTACGCCTCCTCAGAGAACGGAGATTCAGAGGAGTTTGGCGGAGAATGGCATTGATGAGCCAAGGGGCTATGATATGGAGTTTTCTTTTGCCGCGTTCCGCGGCGGAGCGCTTAATTCCCTTCTTCTCTGCGAAAGGGTCGGAGGCGGTATTATCGTAAGGCTTATGCTCGTAACCCGTTCGGGAGACCCTGCAGATCTTCTGCATTGTCTCAGAGCGTTTGACGAAAGGCTTTCCGGGGAGGAGAAAAGCGCGTCCTTAAAGCTTTCCTTTCCCGCGGATCAGGAGGGAAACCGAAAGCTTATTGAATTCCTGACAGGGTTTGATATACAGATCGAGAAGGTGACCAGGGGATATATCGCCTGTACGCATATGAATGGAGATCAGGTGTGACAGTGTTGTGATGTAAGCTGTGATACAATGTTCACGCAGCATTGAAAAGGAAAACAAAGGGACAGGAAAGAGACGGGGGATACACATGGCAACCGAAACGCTTCAGAATGTAATAGACCGAAAGAAAGCCACACTGAATGCGGGTGTGGTGGCACAGAAGGAAGCCGAAAGCAAAGCGCTCGAAGCGATCATTGACCGGATGGCAAAGGATAAGAAGCTGAGAGGGCAGATCCAGACAGGCTCTTTTTCCAAAAAAGAGGTGATCGCGGCCGCGAAATTCGCTTTAAAGGCAAGTCCTTACGATATTTCTGTCAGAAATCTTAAGGTGAGCGACTCCCCGATCTATTATGATTTTAAGAAGAAATCCTCGAGATGGAAGATGACGAGAAAGAAGCTGGATGATAAGGGACAGCACCTGATAGAGCAGGCAAAGGAAATAAGAAGACAGGAGCTGGAAAGGGAGAAGCATCAGGAATTAATAAGACAGCAGGCTCTGGAAAGGGAGCGGGAAAGCCTCAGGAATCAGAGACTCGACGAAATCGCCGCAAATACAAGATTAAATCCAAATTTTGATCTGAATGAGGTCTTACCGGAGAAGGAACTTGGCGACCAGGCTGAAAAAAGAGATGTGTCGGCGTATGATTCAACGAAAATATTTGATCGTGTGATGAATACGGGCGGTTTTGCGGATCAGCTCGACCGGTTTTATGATAAGAATCACGAGACTTCTTATATGGATCCTGAGTCGCAGGCCTACTACATCGATACGGTGGATCAGGCTCTTAAGGAAACTCTTGTGCCGATCAAGGAGTATTACAACAGGATCGATCAGAACCTTATAAAGCACATAAACGGAGCCAGGGTGGGTGGAAAACATCCTGTTACCGAGGAGGAGCTTTCAAAGCAGAGCCGGTCGCTTATGAAGGACGCGAATGAGAACCTGAATAAGATCAGGGGGCTGTATGATGAGGTAAAAGCCGGCAGACTTGATCCGGTCGTTCTGAAGCTGTATCTGAATATGCCGGTTATGGCAGGGCGTACAAGAAAAGAGGATAAGCTCTATGATCAGCTCATAGACAATAATACGCAGTATGCCCCGACGAAGGAGGAAACGAAGGAATGCAGAGATACGTTTGTTAAGGGTGTACCGAATGAACTGTATAAGGATAATATGATCATCCTTCAGGAAAACAGACAGTTTTATTCCGTGCGTAACTATATCAGTTACGCCAGGGACAAGGGTAAGATCAGAGGACGCATCGATACGGATGAGGAAGCAAGGGAGGCGGCATTTAAGGCAAATACCGGCTTTGTTCACTTTAAGGGGAATCCGGACATGAAGGAGTCAACAAACCGATATTACGTTACCTGCAAACCGGAAAAATATTCCGCCATGCTGAAGGCCTGGTGGAGTGCCTTTTCGGAAATGGCCCCGGATTTTCATAAAAGAGTATATTTTAAGATGCCGTCGAAGATCAAGCCAAAACGTCAGGATAATGTAGTGATATATATACAGAAAAACCAGAATATGGGAGAGCTGCATGCCTTTTTGGAGAACTTTCGTAAGAAATGCGGGGATGATATACTGGCGGATGAACAGAATACGTTAAAAACCGGAAAGCTGCGCTCCCCGGGTATATCTACAGGAGTGGAGCCGAATGTCAAAACCCTTAATATGATGATCGAAAACAATCTGTATGATAAGAAGGGGTATGAAGACATGTACAGGAACGCGATGCCGCACGCAAATGCAATCCCTTATAAGATCAAATTCTCCTACAATACCTATGTTACAAAGGCACTGGTTCTTTCGGCGGCTATCGCAAAAAAGAAGGCAGGGCTGTCCGCGGAGGAAAAGATCAGCGATCATCCGGAGCTTAAAGAGTCAATGAAGCGGTATTTTGCGGACTTTATGAGATTGGCGGGGGCGGATCCGGAAACGATGGAGCCTGTCAAAGAAAACAGCGGGGAGGCAGCGTAAAATGACGTTTACTGTACTTGACAGAGAGGAAGCGGAAAAGATCAGGGGTTTTCTTTCGGAGGATGAATTTGAGGATTTTTTGTCTGCCGGTGACCGGTACGCTCTTTGCGCGGTTGATGGGGACAGACTCTGCGGTGTGGGACTGTTTGACACAGGAGATACCTGTGAAATACGGGAGATCCGTGTGACAGACGATTTTAAGGGCAAAGCGGAGGAAGCCATAATCCAGGGGATCGTTTCAACCTGTGAGGGTCTTAGCGCAGGCGGGATCACTATGGAGGTATATGATGATGACGATGCCCTGTTTTATGACAGGCTCCTCACAAAAGAGGGCTTTACGCACGTACATAAGGCGACAAGCTATCGTTTCCTGCTCTCGGAGCTTGAAAACAGCCCGATGTTAAAAAAGGCAAAGCCCGGAAAGAATATCACGGCACTCGGGGAAGCGGATCCGCTTCTGTTAAAGGCGTTTTCCAATAAGCTGATCGCCGAAAGAGCGTATGATCATTTTATGAATAGCTATCACGATCCGGGACTCAGCGTGGTCAGTATCGAGAACGGAGATGTTACGGGCTGCGTTCTTGTAGATGACCTCGGAATGGAGGAAGGCTTTTATATCTCCTACGTATATTATTCCAACAGGCAGTATCCCGGGCATGTATTAGAGCTGCTTGCGGCCGCGGCCGAAAGAACTCAGGAGCATTTTATCAGTGAGGATGTCTACGGGTATGTGCTTACAATGAACGAGATCTCGGAAAAGCTGGTACATAAGCTGCTGCCCGAGGCTCAGATCTTAGATCACTGCAATACCTACGCAAGAATTCCGGGATAGCTGAGCAAGGTTTGCAGAATATCCATGGCGATTATTGTAGCATACAGGCTGTCCCGGTACAGTCACTGTGATAAAATAACTAACCGAGAAAACAAGACCAATATATATACAGGAGCAGGATTATGAACATAAGACAGATCACAGAGGAAAACGCCGCTGAATTTGAGGATCTGCTCCCCGCGGAGTATCTGAATGACATTTTTCGTGAACCCGCAGGGGGGATCGTCGGGACTTTAGAGGATACGGGGGAGATAACCGCGGCTCTGTTCTTTGCGCTTTTTAAGGCGAATGGGAATGCGGAGACAGAGGCTGAGCTTACGTGGTTTTTTGCTGAGGATCAAGAGTGTGGCACGGAGCTTTTAAAGGAATTTGAAAGGATTGCTGCTTCCTCCGGGGCACAGAGCATATCCTTTGAGCTGTCGGATCTAAGTACCTGGGAGGAGGAGGCCCTAAAGGAAGCGGGGTATTCCATAGAGAACGCGGAAAGCCGTGATCTGAACGTGACGATTGGAGAGCTTGGCGGGCTTTCGTTTGCCGAAAAGGAGGCGGAGGATGATTCCGTCAGAAGCCTTTCGGGCCTGTCCTTCAGGCAATACCGGGCGGGTATCCGAAACCACCTGCCAGGGGACCGGTACGGACTTCTTCCCGATCTCCTGCTGCTTCCGATGAACCGTTTTGATCCGGATATTTCCTGCGCTGTTGTTGCCGGGAATACGGTACACGGGTTTCTTCTTGTACATCTGACACAAGAGGGCGTGCTGATGCCGGAGCTTTTATTTTCCGCAGAGCCCGATTCGAAGAAGCATCTGTTAAACATGCTCCGCTTTTCCATACACGCGGCAGCCTCCCGCTTTCCCGCCGATACGAAGGTCTTGATCAGACGGCATAATGAGGCGGTCAAACAGCTCTCAGACAGGCTTTTTCCCGATAAAAGAGGGGAGACGGTAAGGAGAGGCAATAAAAGCTTATCAGACAGGTCGAGGAGAAAAGAGGTTAAGGATGAGTGAATTTAAGATACTGCCGGTCACAGCAGAGCATGTGGATGACGTGGCAGGGATGCTTTCGGAGGAGGCGGTTACGGCTCTCAGGCTTGAGCTTCCGGTTACGGCATTTGCCGTGGCAGAGGGAAATACGGTCATAGGGGCTCTGTCGGGAGCGGCGGACGGGGATTTTTTTGAAATATCCTCTCTCTATGTCTCTCCTGATTTTCGCAGAAGAGGCGCAGGAACAGCGTTAATGAAGACGCTTTTTTCATTGCTTTCCGAGCCGGAGCTTATGGTAAGGATCGAATACGCTCCACAGGATGATGATACAGAGACTCTCGAGCCGTTCCTTATTTCCCTTGATTTTAACAGGGACACGGTCAGCTATCCGCCCTATTTTACGGAAACTCTGCGTAAGGTCAAAATTGACACAGCAAAGCTTCGGGGAAGCAGGGAGAAGCTGCTTTCTTTCGCGGAAGCGCCTGCGGAGCTCTTAGCGACGGTTTCTGAAGCCACAGCGCCGGCAGTAGGACATGAGCCGATCTGGAACCTGCTATCCGAAACCATAGATCGGGATAACAGCTTTATAAGCCTTGAAGATGATGAAATATCGGCTTTCGTGGCTGCCGATACGGGATTGGAGGAGAGCTTTCAGGTCTGCGCGGTGTGGGCCGATGTCAGTCACTTAAACGCCGTAAAGGAAATGCTTGCCTGTGCTTTTGAAGGGCTTAAGGGAAGATACCATCCGGATACCAGGATCACGATGCTCGCGATGGGGCCTATGGCTGAGGAGGCGGTCGGCTTTGCCTGCCCGGACGCCCGGGCGTTTTCATACAGCTTTGTAAAGCCCTGGTTTGAGGAGCTTTAAAGCATATACAAAAGCCGGAATAATAAAAAGGAGTAATGTGCCATGAGCGGTTTACAGAATTATCAGGAAGCACTAAAGAATAATGAGCCGATCTTTCGGACGCGGACACAAACAGGATTAAAGAGCGGGTTGACGGAACAGCCCCAGGCGCCTTTGATCCTAAGGACAGAGACCTTTCAGGGGACTTTGAAAACAACGGCTCAGAAAGCCGAAGAGTCAGAAAGTCCGGCTCCGGTTTTAGATCATGCAGTCTATTTTAACCGTATGCTTGAAAACTCACTCGATAAAAACCTTGCGCTTAAGGTAAGGCAGGATCGGGAATTAAAGCAGTCGGGCTGGAATGATATAGAAAGGATCGCGCGGGGAAGCTTTACGCAGAAGCACCCGACGGCAAAAAAGGATCGTCTTTTCGGCTCTTCCGAAAACGCCCAGATCAAAATGGCGAAACAAACCTTCCGTAACGCCGATCTCTGTACGGTACGGGAGCTGTCTGCCCTCACACGGTATTTTAATACTCACGGCTTACAGGAAAATCCGGCAGAGGGCGCGGCAGATCAGGTAAATGACGCTGTCCTTTCGCAGTATGTCAGGTCACTTCTTGACTATTCCCTTGACCAGAGGAACCTTACCGATGAGTATCTTTCGGAGAACATCACACAGGTCTATGATTACAGCCGCAGATTAAGCCGCTATGAGGCGTTAAAGCAGGCTTATCCGAAATTTTTTGCCTCCCTTCCGGAGACACAGAAGATTTCTCTGGAAACCAGGGCTGCTTCGTCTGCTCCTTTAAGTGAGTTGTTAAATACCCATATTAAGCTGCATGGAATCCAGCTTACAGAGGGAAAGAACGGAAAGACCGCAGTTTCCTTATGGCGGGAAAACGCGGATAAGACGACCAGACACAGAGAAAGGGAGGAAAGACAGAGGGCTTACGATGAAAAGCTTAAGGCCTTTGTAAGGACCTCCTTTGATGAGCGAAATCTGAACATAGCAAAAAGACTGACAGAGAGCCCTCTTTTAAATGAGGCGGATTCCCTGGTACAGGAGCTTGAAAAAATACTTGCCGAAAACAAAGACGCCTCAGACCTTTTTAAACTCCAGATCGACGCGGCTTTGCAGGAGATAAAAAAAGCGGGGAGCGTGCGGGAGAGCCTGCTCCTGTCTCAGAAGGAAAACCTTTCAGCCTATAACGCCGGAAAGCCCGAGGCCTACGGACAGATCAAACAGATTAACCGGAAACTGGTCCTCTGCGCGAAGCATATCGAAAACTATAAGCAGTATCTGTATTTTTTAAACGGAAACAATGAAACCGTTTCAAAGTCTCTTGCTCAGTTTCTGATCCGGGAAAAGCATGAGGAGCTTTTAGAGCCTGTAAAGATCAGGACAACATTGAACTGCCTGCGGGAGGGCGCCGCCGTAAACGAAAGGCGTGCCTTACGGGAAGAGCTTAAGGAGCTTTTGGAGGAAAAAAAGAAAAAAGCAAAGGCCGCTGGAACGCTCAAACAGAAAAAGGGCAGGTCGAAGACAGGGGCAGAACAGAATCCCCCCGCAAAGGAGGATATCCGGATAGCTGAGATTAAGAGCAGGCTTTCCCTGAAATTTGTACCGCCTACTGTCAGCAGGGAAGAATTCTATGAAAGCATGCGCGTATATAACAAAGGACAGGAAGAGGCCGCAGAATATAAAAAGCAAAAAGCGGATGGAAATAAAAGGAAGGAGGAGATCGCAAAACGAGCCGCGAAATATGCCGCTGACCATGGTCTTGTCAATCCGGAGACCAATACCAGGATCTCGCCCCTTATCATGGATCCGGGATCGGAGTGGTTAAGCGATGATGATCTACTCTATTTTTATGTCGCAACGAGGTATGAGCCCACAGAAGCGACCAGCGAGGCGGTAAGGAAGGAGCTGTACGAAAAGGGTCTGAAGCCGCATATTGACACCTTCCTTAACCTTAAACCGGAGGATTTTAAGAGCTTCGTACCCGGGGAAGACCTTACCTTCCACGACAGGGATTTCTGGAAAAAGCGTACCTTCGTAAATATCGGGATGGATATGGCGAATTTTCTCGATGTATTGAAGCGGAACGATATAAGCCTTACGGATGATGAATATGTTAAGCTCAGAAGCAGCGGGAAGCTCATGGAAGGTATCATGACGGACTATCGCACCTACGGGAACACCGTCATCGATCCTTTATGGAAGGTCGTCAAAAAGGAGGCGAAGCTTTATGAAGGGGATGTTGCCGTTGATATGCATAACTATGTCTTTGGTCCGGATGCAGATGACGAGGAAACGGATGAGGACGTTCGGAATTTCTTAAAAAAGTATTCAGAGGAGGCAACGGGCTATAAGGCAGAGTGTGTTGTGGAAGACTCCGAAAACACGATGGAACCGGTAGCTGAGCACGCGGATAATTACGTTACGAATATTTTTACAGAGCTTGCCGCAGGCACAGGCAATATGGATTACGCTGCCGCCTATAAGAGGCGTGAGGACAATATAAGGGCGGAGATCCTCCAGAAAAAAGATACGCTTGCGAAAGAGAAGGAGCGGATGAAGCCTTATTTCACAGAGGTGACGGATGAGGCGGCAGAAGTAAGGCTTATGCTGAAAAATGAGGATAAGGCTCTTGCTTTGAGGATGACAGGAGGAAATGCGTCGAAATGGAAGGAAGGGGACGGGGATATCCGGGCGTTTCAGAGACTTCTTAAACCCGTCGAAATCGACGCAAACGGTTCGGTTCAGGCGGCGTACCGGGAAAATGCCCTTGAAAACGGACGGGATAGTGCGGACTTCCTTGCGGGAGGCGTCAGGCGGGAAAACGTCATAAGGAAGTTTGCGCTTGATGCCATCCATATCGAATTTACGGAGGAGATGCTTAAGCCCGCCTATATAAGGGACCACTTCCCTGAAATGCATGAAAAGATCGGAAGACTTGAAAGCTTTAGGAAGCTTTCAAAGGACTATGGCGCTTTCCTGGAAAGCAGTGCCTTCAGTGAGGATGAGAAAAAAGCCATACGCCTTAAGGTCACGGATAACCGCTTTTTAGATACGCTCTCTGCTATAGAGACGTATAGCAGGCTGTATGTCGGTATCGACGGAAACGGGAAGGAAATAGAAAGAAAAGACTTAAAGACCGACGCGGAAAAGGCAGCCTGGAACGCAGACAGGCTCAAACAGGTGGAGGCTGCCCTTGAGGGTATGGCAGGCGTTCTTTCGGAGGATATCGCAAAGCAGAAGCGGATGGAGACGCTTTATGAGACGCAGGGAGATCTCATAAACAGACTGAATGAAGATTATTCCGTAATATATGAAAAAGACCTGGATTTTAAAAGGAGAAAGGCAGGGCTCGAAGCGGAAAGCAAAACTGTGGATGAAGAGCTGGAGGCTATCCGTAAGCAGATCGATGCCGAAAAGGATAAGCAAAAATTACAGGAGCTTTACACTAAGCAGCGGGCGTGCTTTAAACGGAAAAATGAGATCAGCGCAAAGTACGGCTTTACAGGAAGCAGTACAAACGACTGGGAGAGCGTAGTGGAGCCGGCAAGACAGTTAAAGGAGCTTGCGGCAGGACTGCGGGAAAAGGAAGACGTAAGCGATGAGGCCCGTGTATTTGCCGCGGATAACGGTTATGACCTTTTTTCAGAGGAGGAGATCCATAAGGCTCGCTTTAACCTTGATCAAAAGGAACTGATCAAACGGTTTGGGACGGCGGACGGAAAAGCTGTCGAAACAAGGCTTAAGGTACTGGCGACCTTTGAAGGAAACAGACAGGCCTTTTCACCAGAGCAGCAGAATCGGTTTAATGAGGCGTTTTCGAATACGGCGGTACAGGATGAGGACGTAAGAAGCTTCGCCTGGCTTGCAAAGCCCGTAAAGCGTGATATCTTTGGAAAGGTGCTTAAGGGGTATGAGGAGAATGCGGCGCAAAATACCGCAATGCTCGAGGACTATATCTCCGGGGATATGGAAAAAAAGAACCGTGTGCTTAAGGATATGGCAAAGGATATCCTGTCGCTTGACGTTTCGCCGGAGTTCTTTTCCGAAAAGAATCTTACCGAAAACACGGAAGCCGTGATCAGTCAAATGATGAAGCTTTTCGGGTTTTCCAACTTCTATATGGGACACCTGGATTTCTTTACCTCGAATGTCTTCTCCGATGAGGAAAGGGATGAACTGAACCGCCGGATAGGGGGCGCGAGTAACTTTTCACAGTTAATCGTTTCAAAGACCCAGTCTTATCTGGGGAAGCTTCAGTTAGACGGGAACGGAAATACAGTCCAGGGCTTTGAGACCTTTCAGAATCCCGCATCTAGGCAGGCAAGCTTTGAAAGGTTAAAGCAGAGCGCCGATCAGTACGCGAAGCTGCAGGAGGAACTTTTTGCCGAGGCGCTAAAGGAGGATAAAGCGGCAAAGGAAACTGAAAATAAGTACGGGAGGCAGATCCGTCAGGTA